>JAZKEA010000590.1:0-8066 GCA_040387315.1 Armatimonadota bacterium
CACGATGGGCAACGGTAACCTTGTGGGACTGCGCGGAGAGTACCTGAGCCAGAGCAAAGCGGACGGTCCGATCTTCCAGTATCCGACCAGCGACGGCAAGCCGAACCTGGGGTCCTTCACCCTCTCGTTCGAGCCCGCCTCGTCGCTGAAGCTGTTCCCTGGCCTCCGCACTATTCTGGAATACCGGCTGGACTTCGCGGGCAAAGACTTCTTCCCCGGAAAAACAGACGGTACTTTCAAGAAGAACCAGAGCACGTTCACCATCGGGCAGGTTTACAACTTCTAGGGCAAACGAATCCGTGGGTCGGAGTGTTGTGGTAGACAATGGCACTCCGACCCGCGCCGACAGCGGAATTACCCGCTCCAGACTGTGCAGAGAAATTAGCCGAAGGAGGTTCGTCAATTGATTAAGATCGAGGCATTGATTCGTCCCCAGCGTTTTGACGAGGTAAAGGCCGCTCTCGATGCGGCCGGCGCAACCGGAATGACAGTAACGGAAGTTCGGGGCGCAGGCAAGCAAAAAGGCCGACCGGAGTTCTACCGGGGAGGGGAGTACACCGTCACGCTGCTCTCCAAGATCAAGATCGAGGTGGTTGTGGCTGATGCTGCAGCAGAGCGGATCGTAGAGGTTATCATTGGAGCCGCTCGAACCGGCGAGGTGGGCGATGGGAAGATCTTCTTAACGCTGCTGAGCGATGTCATCCGCATTCGCACCGGGGAAAAAGGGGAGCTAGCGATTTGACGCCCCCCGTTAACGAGGAACAGCCCTGTGCTGTAAGGAGTTCTTTTATGCACCGTATTGCACGTCTTCAAGCCGCCGCAGGCGTTTCAGCCGCCGCAGCGCTGCTACTCCCCGCCGCCGCTTGGGCGCAGGACGCTGCACCCGCCGCGGCAGCGGCTCCCACGCCACCCAACACCGGTGACACCGCCTGGATGCTTGCGTCGGCGGCACTAGTGCTGTTGATGACGCCAGGACTCGCTCTGTTCTACGGGGGAATGGCTCGCTCCAAGAACATTCTGAACCTACTGATGCAGTCTTTCGTTGCGATGGCGGTTATTACCTTGGTCTGGGTGATCGCGGGCTACAGCATCGCTTTTGCCCCAGGCAATCCGTTCTTCGGTAACGCTTCCTATATGGGACTCGGTGGCGTAGGTCAAGGTACCTTCAAGCTGAATGGTGTCGAGATGACCATTCCGCATCAGGTCTTCATGGTCTATCAGATGATGTTCGCCATTATTACACCCGCCCTGATCTCCGGTGCAATTGCCGAGCGCATGAAGTTCGGCGCTTATGTCGTCTTTATCACGATATGGAGCCTGGTCGTTTACGCACCGCTTGCCCATATGGTATGGGGCGAGGGTGGTTATCTCGTTGGGCTTGGTGCCCTTGACTTCGCGGGCGGTACGGTCGTTCACATTTCGTCCGGTATCTCCGCACTGGTTCTCGCCATCATGCTCGGCAAGCGTAGACTTGGCGCTACCGAGGATGTACGCCCGCACAACCTTCCGATGACTCTTATTGGAACCGGTATGCTGTGGTTCGGGTGGTTCGGATTTAATGCAGGATCTGCGGGTGCCTCCGGTGGTCTTGCCGGCAGCGCGTTCGTTGTTACGCAGATTGCCGCCGCAACGGCGGCTCTGGTATGGATTCTGATCGAGTGGGTGACGATCAAGAAGCCCACCGCCCTTGGATTTGCAACGGGTGCGGTAGCCGGTCTGGTCGCGATCACGCCCGCTTCTGGTTTCGTCAGCCCGATCTCCGCAATCGCTATCGGGGTTGGTGTTTCCTGCGTCTCCTATGCCGCGATCAAAATGAAGTCGCGCCTCGGCTACGACGATACCCTGGACGTGTTTGGCGTTCACTGTATGGGTGGTATCTGGGGAGCTCTCGCAACCGGACTGTTCGCCGACAAGGCAGTGAACTCCGTGGTCGCAACTAACGGTCTGCTGATCGGCGGAGGCGACGCGACGCTCCTCGGTAAGCAGGTAGTCGGCGTACTAATCGCACTTGCGATGGGCGCGATCGGAACGCTGGTTATTGCCGGCATCATCAAGGCTGTTTCCGGTATCCGTGCTTCCGCTGAGGACGAGGAAGTCGGACTTGATGTTTCTCAGCACGGTGAAGAGGGCTACCATGGTGGGGCCTCCGATACCGCCATACGCACCGGGTTTGCCATGGCAATGGCAGAACATGATGGTGCGGCGGCAGCGGCACCATCCAAAGTCGCTTCTTCCACAATCTGACAAACGACGGAACCCATGAAAAAGGCCGCCCGAATCGGGCGGCCTTTTTGTTTGTCTGGAAGGTCTGAAAAAATCAGGAGTACTGGCGGAGAGAAAGAACAACGCGCCCCTCGATTACCGCCTCTTTGGTGATAATCGGGCGCATATGCGGGTTCTCCGGCTGCAGCTTGATCCCATTTTCTCCGGCGGTATAGAACGTTTTTACCGTTGCCTCCTCGCCGATGCGCGCCACGACGATTTCGCCGTTACTGGCTGTATCCTGCTTCCGCACCACGACCAGGTCCCCGTCGTGGATGCCCGCGTTGATCATGGAATCGCCTTTAACGCGGAGCATAAAGCATTCGCCATCGCGTGGCACCAGTGCCTCCGGAAGCGGATAGTTCTCCTCGACATTCTCCTCGGCAGTGATAGGAATGCCTGCCGCCACACGGCCTACCAGCGGAACGGTAACGGTTCGCCGGCGGGGCATCGGAGCTCCATCCTTCAGCAGTTCGATGGAGCGGTACTTGTAAGGATCGCGCTTGATGACACCCTTGGATTCAAGCTGGTTCAGGTGCTTCTGCACGGAGCACGAAGAGCGAAGTCCCGTCGCCTTGCCGATCTCACGAACAGTCGGAGCCTGTCCGTCCCGCATCAGGGCTTTGCGAATAACCTCCACGATTTCAACCTGTTTTGATGTCATTACGGAATTCATGGATAATTGCTCTCTTTCAGACCCTGCTTGCCCTGGAGTCTACTTCGCTACAGCGAATGCAGTGACTCCGGAAGTCCCCATCAGGCCGAAATTAGTTGGAAAAAAGTTGTTCACAGTATACGTCAGAAAGCGTGATATTTGCAAACATCAATTTGCTTTTCAGGCAAACAAACGCTTGACAAACAAATTCGAAGCCGTTACTATAGCTAAAGAACATTAAGTTTGCCGAAACGGTTATCCACCTATGTTTCCGGGTAACCTTCCTGCACCGGAGTCAATAAAGCGAAGACAGTCTCACTGTAAACATCAACCAGAAGGGGAGTAAAAGTAATGGTACACCCGTTGGATCCTAGGCCTAGTGCCTTCTGGAATATGAATGCTTCGTCTCAGAAGCGTCGTTCTAATAAATATCGAGATACATCGTCGATCCGCAGTGCCGCGGCAGTAGTGATCGCTTTTTTTCTTGTGGCATTTGGGGCAGTAGTGGGCAGCCGTTTCCAGACGGCTCAAAACCGAACGGCAGTACCGGTATTGCTAACCGGAACTCTGCGCATGCCGATGACAGTTCAGAGAGGCGACACGCTCTGGTCCCTGGCAAAGCGGTATGGGCATCCGGACTCCTATATTCTGGATAGAGTGGATACACTTGCGCAGGCGAACAAAATCCCCGCTACCGCATCGTTGATGCCGGGACAGCGGATCGTGGTACCGGTAAGCAACCCGGCAGAGGTGAGTCGCCTACAGCGAAACTTCGCCAAAAACTAGAGCAATAACGCCATTTGTGGGAGAGGTCCACGCCGGAGAAGTTTATCTTCTTTCGACGTGGGCCTTTTATTTTTCCGTCCACATAGGAAGATTGTTTGCGAAATGGCAGGCAGAGCGATGTCCTGCCACCGCAACATCCGCAACCACAACTGGTAACAGTTCGGGGTCCTGCTCAGCGCAGATCGGCTGCGCATACTCGCACCGGGACCGGAAGCGGCAGCCGGAGGGAATATCCACAGGGGAGGGCGGATCGCCTTTCAGGGGCGAACGAGTACGCCTTCGCGTGGGATCGGGGACCGGGACTGACGCAAGCAGCGACCGTGTGTACGGGTGCTGCGGGTTCGTATAAAGCTCCTGCGATGCGGCAATCTCGACGATGCGCCCCAGGTACATGACGGCAACACGATGGGCGGCATGCCGCACGAGCGAAAGGTCATGCCCCACAAAAAGATAGGATATTCCGCGCTGGCTCTGGATATCCTGGAGTAGATTGACCACCTGGGCGCGAACCGAAATATCCAGGGCGGACACAGGCTCATCGAGAATGATAAATTCCGGGTCCAGCGCGAGCGAACGTGCGATGCCAATACGCTGGCGTTGACCTCCTGAAAACTCATGAGGGTAGCGCCGCAGGACGGAGGGTGACATTCCGACCGCTTCCAGCAAAGACGACACTTTTGCTTCCTGCTCCGCGCGTCCCGTCCCGATGCGGTGGATCTCGAGAGGCTCCGCGATAATCTGCCCGATGGTGAGGCGCGGCGAAAGTGAGCCATAAGGGTCCTGGAAGACCATCTGAAGTCGGCGACGCATCGCCCGCATTTGATCGTCGGGCAGGGTTAAAATATCCTGCCCACCAAAGCGGACGCTGCCGCTTTTGGCGGGCACCAGGCGAATAAGCGCCCGCGATGCCGTTGACTTCCCACAGCCGGACTCTCCAACAAGGCCCAGCGTTTCTCCCTTTTCAATCGAGAAGGTGATGCCGTCGACCGCACGGATTGTTAGTCCATGACCGAGCGGAAAGTGGACCTTTAAGTTTTCGACGTCGAGAAGTGTCATACGTTCGCTGTCTCCGGATACAGGTGGCAGTGTACACGGTGTCCTTCGGAGAGCCAGGCAGTAGGCAGAGGCCGCTCACAGGTACCCGGCATGTACTTCGGACAGCGGGTACGAAACGGACAGCCTTCTTTAATCTCACCGCTAATGGGCGGTTGCCCGGCGATAATTGCGAGCCGTGTCGCGCCTTCCGGGGCCATTTCGGGCAGCGATGCCAGCAGTCCCTGGGTGTAGGGATGCGAGGGGGAGGCAAACAGGGACCGTGTATCCGCGGCTTCCATTACCTGACCGGAGTACATGACCAGAACACGGTCACAGGTCTCGGCAACGACACCAAGGTCATGGGTGATGAGGAGAATACCCATTCCCGTCTCACGCTTTAGCTCCTCCAGAAGCGCGAGAATCTGTGCCTGGACGGTGACATCCAGGGCGGTTGTGGGTTCGTCGGCGAGCAAAACCTGCGGCTCCGAGGCGAGGGCAAGCGCGATCATGACCCGCTGCCGCATGCCACCGGACAGTTCATGGGGATACTGGGACGCCCGCCGCTCCGGCAGGGAGATGTGGACCCGTCGAAGCGCCTGGATCGCCTCGTCCCAGGCGTCTCGCTTACTCAGCCCCCGATGGAGACGGACCGACTCGGCAATCTGGTCGCCAACGGTAAAGACAGGGTTCAGACTGGTCATCGGGTCCTGGAAAATCATCGCGATCTTCCCACCTCGGACACCGCGCATCTGTTTTTCCGTCAGGGCAAGAAGATCCGTGGATTCCAGACGGATGGTCCCTTCCGTGATGCGTCCCTGTTCCGGCAGAAGTCGAAGGATGGAAAGAGCCGTCATGCTCTTTCCCGAGCCGGATTCGCCAACCACGCCCACGGTCTCGCCGCGCCCAACCGTGAGCGACACGCCTTTTACGACTGGTGTCACGTTCCCGCCTTTGCGGGCAGGCGGGAAGGCAACCGTTAGATTTTCTATGCTTAGCAGTTCTTCGGGCAAAAGTGGCTTCCTTTACTCAGGGTTCCAGTGAAATGCTTTGGCGGCCTGCGCTTCGCTGAGCACAAGACCGTGCTTTTCAGCGAGGCAAACGCAAACCGTCTCGCGGGCTTTGGCAACGGACAGCTTAGCCGCCGCACGAAACGCCTCGGGAAAATGCTCTTCACACAGGCCCCAATTGTAGCCGTACTTGCCGCGCGTTCGGCCCGTCAGGCTGTGCTTGGTGAGCAGGAAGCGCTGCTGCAGCGGTATCAGTGACTTGGACCGGTCCTTATAACCAACCGGCAGCTTGTTGGAGGCGGTAACGCCGTTCTTCTCGATGTGCTCATAGACCTGCAGAGAAAGATAGGACAGACGGTTCTTCTCATAGAGCGTCCGGGCGTCGTTGTCCCCTTGTGCGGCAATGAGATACGGCAGCATCTCCAGGGACGCCAGCGTCGCGATTCCGTTCCCCAATATCTGCCCGTAGTAAAGCTTCTTCTCGATATGCAGGTCGTCTTTCCAGAACCAGGTTGCCATCATAAACGGACTGGCAAACGAGTCCGTTTTCTCGTCGTTGGGGTCCACCGTCGTAAACCACGGTGTCACGCTCTCAAGCGAGGGCCAGGAATCCCAGCCGCGCCGCCGGGTCCAGAGACATAGACCCGCTTGGTTAACATACTCGACACATTCTTCAGGCGTCGATACAGTGCCTATTGCTTCCATCAAAGCTTCGGCCCATACGAGTGTGCTCGCACTCCTTGTGCCTTCTCGTTCCGCCGCTGTTTTAGATGGGCATAACATTCTGAGGCGACCGACTGTACAACGGAACCCTTCCAGGGCGTCGGCGGATAGTCAGGAGGGGTAGAAAGTTTGTATACTCTCTCGATCGCGGGAAAATATTCGGTGGCGGCAATCGCTTTTAGAATAGCAACGACGAGACCGCTATTAGGATCGGGTTTTGAACTCAAAAAACCGGGTGGGGCAATCTCCTGAAGGAGAAGATTCCATTGTCGCTCGCTGAACATAGTTTTGTTCGTTGCCAGCGGCAGCAGTCGGATCAGTCCACGGACGGCAGCCGCTTTTAAATCCTCATCCGGCTTCCAGAGCGCGTCCACCAGAGCAGGCAGGGCAGAGGAATTGCCGCTTTCCACTAACCGTTCTATTGTCGCCTGCTGGAGGCGTGAGGCTTTTGCAGGGCGCTTTGTCAGGTGCATGAACACCACTGGAAGGATCAGACCGCCCATGACTCTTGTATGAAATATTGACCAGATCATCAGCGGCACGGAGAGTGCGACGCTGGTCCCTGAAACAATGGTCCAGAGGTCACGGCGATGCCGCTTCTTATCTTCCAGGGAGGCCAGCCAGACGAGACAATCCGTTCCCAGCTCCTGCCCCATCTCCGCGAGAGTCTCGGTTGCATACTGCTGTTCCGCCGCACTTGTGCTTGGGAGCCAGAGCGCTAAACCCGTGGGCGCAACTTTTTCCTCGCGGCGGAGAGTCAGCATGAGGTCCGTGTGTTAGTCCGTGAAGAGGGAGGACACGGACTCGTCGGTCCAGATACGCCGGATAGCCTGGGCAAAGAGCGGCGCGGTCGAGAGTACGGTTGTTTTTGGGCTTCGCTTCTCCATGGGAACGGGAATGGTATCTGTCACGATCAGCTCTTTGATCTCCGGGCGGGAAAGGCGCTCCACAGCAGGACCGGCAAGCACGGCGTGGGTGCAGGCGACCGTAATCTCCGGATTTGCGCCGTTGGCAAGGAGAGCGTTAACGATCTCATTGATCGACCCACCGGTCGAGATCATGTCATCATAGACGATGCAGGTTTTGCCCCTGACATCGCCCGCCAGACCGGTAATCTCGCTGACTCCATGCTCCGGATGCACTTTGTACCCGACCGCTAGAGGGACCCGCAGGCGTGAGGCGATCTTGCGCACCTTCTTAACCCGTCCTTCGTCCGGCGAAACCATAACCACGTTTTCCAGATGCTTCTCCGCCAGATAATCGGCGATGATGGGGACTGCGGTCAGGTGATCGACCGGAATGTCAAAGAAGCCCTGGATCGCATCCGCGTGAAGGTCCATGGCGACGATGCGCTGCGCTCCTGCCGACGTAAGCAGGTTGGCAATCAGCTTGGCAGTGATCGGCTCACGGGGCGCATCCTTCTTCTCCTGACGCGCATAGCCGTAGTAGGGCAGAACGACCGTAATTTTTTCCGCGGACGCGCGCTTCAGCGCATCCAGAAGAATCAGCAGTTCCAGCAAATTGCTGTCGATAGGCTGGCAGGTAGGCTGGATGATAAACGCCTCCGTCCCTCGAACCGACTGCTCGAATTTAACATA
>JAZKEA010000591.1:0-4208 GCA_040387315.1 Armatimonadota bacterium
TGCGGAGGGGGCGTCTCATCAGAATGTGCCGCGGGGAACAGAGACATTCTTTGGTGAGGCTCGGGGGAACCTGCGTCTGTTCTCGCATGCCGTCATCGACGCCGGGGCATCGCTGGTTCTGGGACACGGACCGCACGTGGTTCGCGGTATGGAGATGTACAAAGGCTGCCTCATCGCGTACTCTCTCGGCAACTTCGCCACCTACGGCAAGTTCGGGTTACGGGGACCAACTGCGCTTTCCTTGATCCTTGAGGTCAATCTGACCCCAAAAGGCAGCAACGCCGGGCGATTCCTCGGCGGAACCATCTATCCCGTAGTTCAGGTAGGGAAAGGGGTTCCAAAGCTCGACGAAAAGCGAAAAGCAATCTCGGTCGTCCGCTCGCTGTCACAGTCAGACTTTGGCAGGAACGCCGCCCGCATTTCACCGGCAGGCGTTATTAGTGCCGGATAACGATCACGGCATCAAAATGGAAAAATTATCTCGACGAGAGCTTATGAAGCAAACCGCCCTCTCGGCGGCGGTCCTGCACCTTCCTTCCCAAGCGGCTGCCGAGGCTGCCGGGATTGCCGACGCAGAACCGGTGCCGCTGAATTGGCTTGAGGGGAAAACACCGGCGACATTCTGCGGTACCACCTGGGGCGTTCCCTGGAAGCGGGGCGTATATCGCCCCGGCACTTCCTTCTCACTGCAGGCGGGAACCGGTGACACTTACCTGCCGCTGCAGACCTGGCCGCTCGCCTACTGGCCGGATGGCTCGCTGAAATGGACCGCCCATGCTATTACCGGCGGTTACGAAACGTCATCCAGCACACCTAGCTACGGCAATCTGCGGTTAATACCGGGTCGAAAGCCGGTTCTGACCCCCGTGCCGGTAACGGTTCGGGAGACCAGAAATGACATTGACGTAAATACCGGCATGATACAGTGCCGGATTGCCCAACGAGGGGCCGTTTTGATCTCCAGTATCACGCGCGGCGGCAAAATCATCGCGCGTGACGTGCGCCTGATTTGTCTGCGCCGTGATCAGCCAGAAATTTCCGAGGAGAGCGTTGGTGTACGCCAGGAGCGGTTCAGCGGCGTGACGACCTCAGCCATTATCGAGCAGAATGGTCCTGTCCGGGCCGTCGTCCGAATCGAAGGGAAGCATCAAGTAAAGGCAAACGAAGGTCGGGCCTGGCTTCCCTTCACTATTCGCCTTTACTTTTATGCGGGCTCGGACTCCGTCCGTATGATGCATACGTTTATCTTCGACGGCGACGAAAACAAGGATTTTATCAGCGGACTCGGTGTTCGTTTCAATGTGCCGCTCACGGACCCACTGCAGAATCGTCACGTCCGCTTTGCCGGTGAGAATGACGGCGTCTGGGGCGAGGCGGTTCGAACGCTCACGGGACTTCGCCGGGACCCTGGCCCGGCAGTGCGCGCCAGCCAGACCGCGGGACGGGCGACGCCGCCCGCAGATCAACTGCCTACGGCGGTTGGATCGCGCCTCGGTCTTATCCCGGCCTGGGGTGACTTTAGCCTCGCTCAGCTCACAGCAGACGGTTTTCAAATCCGAAAGAGGACCAAGAGCGGGCACGGGTGGATACCCGCGGGTTCGGGACAGCGTGCGGCGGGTCTCGGGTACGTCGGAGGGGCGACAGGCGGCGGTGTGGCCTTCGGACTCCGCGACTTTTACAAGAGGCACCCCACCCAGCTTGACATCCGGAACGCCGCCTCCGACAAAGGCGCTGAGGTAACCCTCTGGCTGTGGTCTCCGGACGCTCCCCCCATGGACCTGCGGTTCTACCATGATGGCATGGGCATGAACACGCATCCACAGGAACGAGAAGGTCTTGAAATAACCTACGAGGACTATGAGAAGGGCTGGGGCACGCCGCAGGGAGTTGCACGCACGAATGAGCTTTTCCTCTGGGCACTGGCGTCAACCCCACCACGGGAGCAAATCGCGTCTCTTGCTACAGCGCTGCAGACGCCGCCACAGCTTACCTGTCGTCCGAAACACTTGCACGCTGCGGGCGTGTTCAGTAACTGGAGCCTCCCGGAGCGGCGAACGGAGTCGCAGAAAGCGATCGAGGATCAGCTCGACTATCTGCTGAATCTTTATAAAGGGCAGATCGAACAGCGGCGCTGGTACGGCTTCTGGGACCACGGTGATGTGATGCACTCCTACGACCGTGACCGCCACGAATGGAGCTACGATGTCGGCGGTTTCGCCTGGGCGAATTCGGAACTGTCGCCCGATCTCTGGCTCTGGTACAGCTATCTGCGAAGCGGACGCGCTGATGTATTTCGAATGGCCGAAGCCATGACCCGACACACCAGTGAAGTCGATGTTTACCACTCGGGACGCTTCCGAGGCTTTGGCTCGCGTCACAATGTACAGCACTGGGGCGACAG
Organism: Armatimonadota bacterium; assembly: GCA_040387315.1. Lineage (GTDB taxonomy): Bacteria > Armatimonadota > Armatimonadia > Armatimonadales > Armatimonadaceae > JACMJB01. The sequence continues at coordinate 2,402 of JAZKEA010000591.1, forward strand.
TTCCAAGCAGCCGCGAGTCAGTACCGCCGCGTACCGCCGTATTTATTATTACCTGACGGCGGATGAACGCACTGGCGACCTGATGCGAGAGCCCCTCGACTCGGATCAGAGGCTGCGATTTGTCGATATCGGCAGGAAACTGCGCCCTGAGAACTCTCCCCCACTCCAGCAAACGTTTGTCGGTTTTGGAACGGATTGGTGTTCGCTGGCGGCGGCATGGCTGACAGAGTGGGAGCGCACAGGCGACACCAAGTGGCGAGATAGAATCGTGAATGGAATGCGATCTATTGGCAATCTGCCAAAAGGCTGGCTCACCGGTGGGTCCGTCTACGACCTTGACTCCGGTAAATTCCTGGGCCCCGGAGACACGATCAGTATTTCCCATCTTAACGCTGTTTTTGGAGCAGTCGAGATCAATGCGGAGTTGCTGTCCCTGCTAGATGTACCGGAGTACCAAAAAACCTGGCTGATGTATTGCCGTGTCTACAACGCATCATCGACTGAGCAGGAGAAGCTGCTGGGGACAAAGCTAAAAAAGCTCAACCTCGGCGAAGCGCACTCACGACTGACCGCATACGCGGCCGCGAGCACCAACGATCCGGCTCTCGCGGAGCGGGCATGGGGCGAGTTTTTCCGTGGGGCGGCAGGAATTGGAGTGCGGAAAAATCTGATAGTGCAAAGGATAGTGGGTCTGGACGTACTTAATCCCGTGGATGAGGGGTTTGTGATGTCAACGAATGCCTCGTCGCAGTGGGGGCTAGCCGCAATCGAGAATCTGGCACTTATCGGGAAGTACCTTCCGGACAGCCTGCCTGCTGAAACTGGTTCGGCTCAGGAAGGCCCCGAGAGCACCTGACTTGAATCACAGGCGCAGACGAACCGTATATAATAGCGAGAATGCCCTTTAGCCGCTTATCCCCTGGTATCGCTCGCCTGATCCGCGATACCGTTCTTTTTATTGTAGTGATGTCTGCGCTTCGATTTGGCGTACTATTCGCGCGCCAGTATTTTGTCTTTGATGCGCCGCCATGGTGGCCTCTCAGTATCTTCAATCCGAGATCCCCGACGCTCGAGGAGATGTTGGTGGCGGCAGCGGTGGCGCTGGTTTTTTTCGCTGCGATGTGGCGTTTGGAACGGACCCAGTACCGGAACCTCGCGGAGGTAACGGTTTTTGGGATGTTGCTGATTCTGGGATCGAGTGCCCTGCAGGGCCCTGTCTACGGCTTCAGACAGCCGACAGCCGGTGGAACGATCCAGTACTACCACGATGCGAAGCGTTATTCGGGCGCACCCACCCAGTTCCTGCATGACTTTAACGCTATCCAGCCCACGCTTGGTGACCACGGACGAACCCATCCTCCCGGCGCGGTTCTGCTGTTTCGGACACTCGTTAAAGTGACAGGGGATTCCCCTGCCGCTATTTCGGTCTTAATAGCCGCAGCCGCCGCGCTGATTTCCGCAGGGTCCTTTCGTCTGTTGCTGGAGATAACTGTTCCGGTCTCTTCCCGAAACTCAGGGGTATTTCTGCTGCTGCTGCTCCCCGCCGTTCAGGTCTACTACTGCGCATCTCTGGATGCCATTATTACCTCGCTGCTGTTAGCGACCGTTGGTCTGTTCCTACTACCGCCAACACTGTGGCGAACGGCGGGTACCGGAGGTTGCCTCGTTGCTGCATCATTCCTCACGTTCGGATTCGTGTGGGTTGCGCCACTTCTGCTGATTGTCGAGTTGAACCGGTGGGATCGAGGACGCAGTCTGCTCAGACTATTCCTGCTCTTCGCAGGCTTCCTGGCCTTTTATAGCGTCT
>JAZKEA010000591.1:4218-4961 GCA_040387315.1 Armatimonadota bacterium
AGCTATCTTTCGGCACTGCAGACGGCGGCTCGTCTGGAAAATCCGAACGGTTTTCGTCTGCTGTCAGAGCCGCTATCCTATCTATTCACCCGCCTGGAAGATATCGCGGAGATTGCGGTTTTCCTGGGTCCGATTCTCATTTCGATCACATCTCAGACGGTAAAGCGGTTGTTCCAGGAACACTCCCTCGCGTCGCGCCTCTATTTGACTGCGCTGGGAACGCTCGCAACACTCTTTTTGACAGGGGCCTACCGAACAGGAGAGACGGCGCGAGCCTGCCTCTTTATCTTCCCTTATCTGCTGCTGCCTGTAATAACGAGCAGGTATTTCGAGCCGCTCCATCGATGCCGGATTTTCTGCGCCGTCTTCGGGCAGTCTTTGCTGATGCAGCTGTTCGGACGTTATTTTTGGTGATTCTCCCTCAAAAATCAAGCTCTCCCTGCTTTTTCACCTCCGGCACTGGCGCTGTGTTTCCTTCCCCGCTGTGCGCTGCAGGCCGAGTTGTTGATGCCATTCCGGAACGGCTTCGGAACACTCGGCTGACATCCGGCTTTTCGTGGATTCGCAGATAGATGCCGGTCATTTCATCCTCGATACGGGCCAGAGTCGCGTCTGCCGGGAGTGCGACATCTCCCTCGGCGTTTGTCTGGGCGGTTCTGTAACGATACCGTAGTTCCAGTCGGCCCTCACCCGCAGTACGTCCGATACCGACCTGAAATTCGATCCCGGCATCGATAAACGCG
>JAZKEA010000591.1:4971-13344 GCA_040387315.1 Armatimonadota bacterium
CTCTCCCCATCCAACTTCGGTATAGTCTGATAAGTTGGTATAAATCATGAGTATCCATTCTTGTATCACGGTTTTCACTCGTCGTTTTCTTCCTGCGGTTCTCCTGCCGCTCCTGCTGCAAAGTTCATCCTTACCGTTGGTCGCACAGGTTCAAAAGGTGCGTCTTGTCGTAACCGTAACGGGCATCAGAAACGACAAAGGGCATATAGCCGCATCGCTGTTCGACGGTGAAAAGGGCTTTCCCAACGATGACGCGCGTGCTGTCGCGCACCAGCTTGGTCCCATCAAGGACCGCACCGCGACCATTACGTTCGATAGCCTCCCACCTGGAAACTACGGCGTCGCGCTTCTCCATGACGAAAACAAGAACAACAAAATGGACTCTAACCGGTTCGGTTTTCCTCGTGAGGGATATGGGGTCTCGAACAATCCGCGCCCGACGCGACGCCGTCCCCGATTCACTGATGCACGCTTTACGGTCAGTCAGACAAGCAAAGAGCAGTCAATAGCCATAAAAGTGGTTTACCTGCGGCTCGGAGATGTACTGCGTTAACGGGTCGACACACTCTCTTCCAGCAGATAAAATGGGTCTATGTCCATTTTTCATCGAGCCTTCAGGGCGGCGATCTCTCTTCGTGCCTTTGCCTGTGTGCTTTTAACGACATCTGTTATTTTCAACGCGGAGCGCACAGCGAACGCGGCGGTGGACTCACTAACACCGGTGACATCGGATCGGCTCACCGTGGGATGGGCAGCAGATAAAGGGCTTACCGTTAGCATCGACGGTGTCCCATTTATTCTTCGCTCCACACTTGCGATAGTGAAACCGGGATGGTCCGGCGTTATCCTGAACCAGCCTTCCGTAAAGCGGGATATCGTCGATTGGCGTACCGCGCCGGATGGATCACAGACTGCTGCAGTAACTCTTGAGAATAACGACGCTGTCTGTCGTTATGCCTTCAGTGTTTCTCCCAAAAATAGTTTTACGGTTGATCTGGCGTATCAATTAAAGCGGGACATTCCTGCGGAGTTCGAGTACGCCGCGGGGTTTCTTTCCGGCCCGCTTCTCCAGGGCGCTGATGTGAAAAGTTATAGTGCGCAGGCAAAAGACGCTTCGATTGCCTCGGTGCCGCCGCGTATTTCTTTTGCGCCACCTGCCGCAGGCACGACGCAGGAACAGAACCGTATCGGACCTCCCCTGAAAACGGTGACGTTCGGGACGCGTCTTGGGGATATCTCAGTCAATTATTCCGGATCAGCGCCCGCACCGGTCCTTTTTGATGGACGCTCCGACTCTGGGGTATGGGCCACAGACTTTCCCCTTTTCTGGCTGGGTGTCGGTTCACCCGCGCCCGCGATTAAGTTAAAGGATGGCGAGCGTCACGCGGTTTTCACCTTCTCCGTTGCGCCTCCCACGAGTGCAGCGGTGACGACTGCTGCCCCCAGCAACGGGGCGTCCGCAGAGCCCGTCGCAAGCGCGTTTGTCCCGACTCTTTCCCCAACACCGCTGGTTCTGCCGCGTCCGAAGGCGATGACGTTCCGCAGCGGGGCTATGGGGCTGCGTTTGGGCAAGACAACACGGATCGTTCTGGCGGATAAAAGTCCGAATGCCCGGAAGGCGGCGCACCTGCTGCTGACGGAAATAAGTCAGCGTTTCGGCTTTCTTCCCAAGGTCCTCGATATCACCGGCAGAGAAACCCTCTTCGATTCACTTCTAATCAAAGATGCTATTGTTCTTGGCGTCGGCGGAAAATCGGACCAGCTGAGTAGAACGCGCCTCCCCGTGCCGGCGAAGCCGGAAGGCTACGCAGTCGCGGTCGGCCCGAATCAGGCGCTGGTCGCGGGAACCGACGAGGCGGGGGTTCTGTGGGGCGCTCAGACACTGATCCAGCTTTTCGCTGCGGATGCCGCTGGCCCGCTCATCCGTCCCGTAGTCATCCAGGATTGGCCGACTCTATCGGTCCGTTCGGCGCATCTTTTTTACGGACGGGAGGCTCTGCCGTTCCACAAAAAGCTCATTGATCGTGTCCTGGCCCGGTTCAAGATGAATGCTCTTTTTATTCAGGCCGAGCAGGTACGCTGGGATGCCGATCCCGCGGTCGCGCCGGATTGGGCGGGTACGAAAGCAGACCTTGCGAAAGAGATCGCTTTTGCCAGTGACCGAGGTGTGACGGTATATCCCCTGTTGGAAAGCTACGGTCATATGGAATGGCTCTTCAAAAAGAGCGGCAACATTGAATTTGCCGAAGATCCCGAGACCCCGTATGCCGTCAATACCAGCAATCCCAAAGCGATGTCGTATCTGGAAACCTTCAATGCCGAGGCGGATTCCCTGTTCGGCGCACCGGGTTTTCACGCGGGGCTGGATGAGGTAACGATGCGCGGCAGATTCCCCTATCGGTCACTGCCCCGCACCTTTCCCGACCTGTTTGTCTCGAACGCCACCTACTGGTATAACTTCGCCGCGAAGCGTGGGAAGCCGCTCTGGATGTGGGCGGATATGGCGCTGCATCCCTCTGAGGTTAGCCCCTGCTTCGGAACCGCGCCGACCGCAAAGGACGCCGCCGCTGTCCGCGCCGGTCTGCCCAAAGATATCGTGATGGTGGACTGGCAGTATTCGCCGCATCCAACCTATCCGTCGCTGAAGGTTCTGAAGGACGCCGGATTCCAGAAATTGGTCGCCGCCGTCTGGTACTACCCGGAGGGCATACAGAACTTTTCCAAGGCAGCGGCACAGATCGGCGCTCTTGGCGGGATGATAACCACATGGGCCGGTTACGAAAGTAAGGAAGCCGTTCTGGACACCGTGGAGCGACGGCAATTTACCGCGATGGTGCTTGCCGCTGACTACTTCTGGAATGGTGGTGAGGGACCCGCGCCTCAGAAATTGCCTTATGACTTTGCTCAGGTCTTCGCGCAGCAATGGGCGGGCGTCTCTGCTTCGGATTATCTGACGCGCAGTGGCAGCGGTGTCCGCTTCAGTCCGAACACGATTGCCGCGGATTGGGCCGGTTACGGTACGAAAACTGTTTTTTCCGCTATACCGACCGCGCAGACACGGCTCGCAGACGGCGTCCGTTATCGGTTTCCCGACAAGGCAGGCGAGGCAGTAGTACTGAGCGGAAAGCTTAATCCGCCGGGATCGGCTGCACCGGAAAGTGTCACGGTGCCTTTGGTGGTCGAAGGAAAGCCGAACAAGATCCGCGAGGTCCGTCTTGTCCTCGCCGCATCGCATCAGGCCATACAGGGGACGAAACTCGGCACAATCTCCTTCACCTCAGCTGACGGAACCGTGACAAACGTGGATCTGATATACGGCAAGAACATCGCGGCATGGAACGATCCGCGTTCGGTTTCCGAAGCGCCGGTCATCGTTCGCGGTAAAACGTCAGCGGGGGGAGAAGCAGTCCTGCGCTCCCTGAACTGGCGGCGCGGCGCGGGAGCATTCGCGCCAACATCGCTGACCATCACCTCAGCAAACACCGAGGCGGCACCAGTTCTGTTCGCGGTCACGGCACTGGAGTAAAATCAAACGGCTAAAGCGGGAAGATCGAAATCCACAATCTTCCCCTGTGCGTCCGCCTGAAACACGCGCCGCTCCGGCATCTGCAGAGCGGTGAGAGGGCCACCAAAGACCGCACCCGTATCGATCCCGATCTTGTCCGGCAGCGCGGCTACCTTGCGCATCGGGGTATGCCCATGGATCACCAAACGTCCTGACGGATCAAAGGCATCCAGGAACTCATCCCGAATCCAGAGCAGGACGTCTCCCGAAGCATCTTCGGGCTGCTGCCCTTTTCGCAGACCGGCATGTACCCAGATACAATGGGCGAGATCCGGGTGGCGATCCTCTGGCGCGCGCCAAAACGTCCTCAGCAGCGGAAAAAGCCGCGCAAGATCAGGCGGACAGGACGCGACGAACAGCTGCGGTTTCTCCTGTCCCCAGGATTCCATAGCCGCTATACCGCCGTTATTAAACCAGTCGTAGGGATCGTACGTGTAATTGGAAGGGGCATACTGGGAGAAATGCGCGGCTGCCATATCCTCATGATTGCCCCAGAGGAGAACCGTCCGGTCAGGGGCGGCATCGTATTCGGCAAGCGCCCGCTGCACGACTCCCGCTGAATCCTCGCCCCGGTCGATGTAATCGCCGAGGAAGACGGTTGTATCTTCCTCGGTGCGTGGAAGAGCCTCCAGAAGTGCGTTCAGCATTCCGGCTTTTCCATGCACATCACCGATAGCCCAGACAGATGCCATTAAGTTGTCGCCGGTTCGGCAGCGATACCCAGTTCCGCCAGAAGAGCGTTTCCGAAACTCGGGCCATCATCGCCGTTTGCATTAATAGCAGCAATACGGCGTGCGGCATCGGCGACCTGTTCCGGATAGGTGTCGGCGATAATACGGAGGCTCTGATGCAGAAAACTTCGGTGTGCCTCTTCGTCCTTGAGGATTTCAACCAGAACGGAGGCCAGCACGTCGTCCCCTTCCGCTTGGGCGAGCTTCCGCAGAGATTCGTACCGATCCTGCTCTTTCAACTCCCAGAGTAGAAAGTCAGCGAGGACGGCAGGCGCATCTTCATAGGGTGGTTCCCAGGTGTAGCGTAGCAGCAGATCATCGCTCTGGGCACGGAGCTGGTCGTTGGTGTAGGCACCGCAGCGCATCAACCATTCCGCAAGCACTAGGAGGTGCTTACCCTCTTCATAGGTCCAGCGTGTGACAAACCACGCACGACCGCGGCTGGACCGCAGGTGGTACAGCGCCCGTGCCGAGTAATCGGGAAGAAACAACTCGTCGTGGTAGGCGCGGGTGACTGCCGCCAACAGGGCCGGAGACGGACTCGTAGGAACAGTATCCCAGGCAAAATCGTTCCACAGGTTCCAGCGACGGTTCTGTTCGGCTTCCTGGAAAAAATCGCGGAAGAGCTTGTAGAGCCGGTCCTCGGTCGCGCGGTCCATCCGCGCCGCCGCGGATTTTTCGTTCGTGGCGTTCTGCTTCGCCGTCGTGTCGTACGTTTCGTAATTCTCTTGTGCAGCCATCGAAGTGTAGTGTATCGCTTCCTTACTTAGTGTGCAGGATAGAACCGTGGGAAGTAATGCCCCCAGTGCCGCCATGCCTCGGCCAAAAAAACAACCACCCAGAACAGAGTGACCCAGGGTGGTTTCGCCCAGCAGCGCCAGTCCTTTACGCCTTTTCGCGCCGCCAGGATGTAGAAGAGTGTCGCCAGACCGGAAAGAGCCAGCAGGGAATACTTCTGAAAGAGCAGCACCAAACAGGCCGCTTTACAGAATGTAAACGCCCATCCTTCATAGCGGCGTCCCTGCTGCTGCTTGTCCCATTCGCTCATATTAGTTTCGGACCTCTTCCAGCGACTGACGGATTAGATCAAGTAAGTTATCGCGCATTTCTGTACGTGGCACTGCCTGACTATTATCAGGGACAAATTTGGTGCGAAGTGTTCGCAGACCGAAAACAACAACACGGAGTGCGAAGTCGGCTGATGTAAAGCCGTTCACTATACAAAAATCTGTGGCGATCCCAGCGCTTGTCAGCGGTTCGATGCCGTAGACAGGGTACCGAGCCAGGTTAAGGAGCGGGTCGAAAAAACCTGCCTTCTCGAAGTCCAGTAGTCCGGTGACTATATGACCATCCGTCAAAAAATTGCCGGGCTGATAATCGCCATTCGAGAACACAAGTGGAGTTTGCGACGCCACGCGACAGGCTGATTCCACTTGCCGTAACGTCTCCGTGTACTCGTGCCGGTTCCCCCAGTCTCCCGACCTATCCCTCTGCTCTGCCCATTCCTCCAGCAGTGTGCGGCGGGGCAGCAGTGACGCAATCGGGTTTGCCAGCACCGCATCTGTTGTATCGTGCATCATTTGAATGGCTTCAACAGCCCTATTACAGGAGCGTACACGTGGCATCTCCGGATGCAGGGCGAGATCATAAAGACGGAATCCCGGTAGAAAATTCAGTACGGTAACCGACTCGCTGGTTGAAGGATCTGTGGATGGTCCCGCAAGTAACCGAGGAACCGGCAGACCCAAACTGGCAAGTTCTGGGAGCACCAGGGCTTCCCGCTCCACACCACCCTTGTTTCGCGAACGACGGAGCACAACACGGTATAGGATTTGGAACCCTGGAACGCTCACATCAACGGCAACCGGGCAGGGACGCATCCACTGCATCCACTCCGCCTTCGCGATTTTCGCGCCTGCCGGGAACAGCGAGAGAACTAGCCGCTGCTGAAAATCGGTTAAACAATCCAATTCATTCATCGGACCATCATCAGCGGGGTTGCGCCCGCTTTTGGTTTGCGGCCCCGGTGGAAGACGTTGTACTCACAGAAGGAGACGGCTTCGCCTTTGTCGTTGAGGATCTTAGTGCAGCACTCGTCGACACGTTTATGGTCGTAGGTCTGGGCGTCCATGAAAGGTTTTATCGCGATTCGAAATAGCCGGCGTCCGATCTCGTCGGGCTTGTTCAGGATCGGGAGGGCATCGCGTATGCCGCCCTGCGCAAAGAGGGCAGTCAAGTCCTTTATGGTCTGCCGTCCGCGAAGGTTGCTGACATCGGACCAGACACGCCGCGCCGCGCCGCCGAGGACTCCCTCGAAGGTGATGCGGTCGGAAAAGAGGTCGAGGTAGCGGGCGACATCCAGGTGGCGCGGCAGGGGCGTGATTACCTCACGGCGGGAGTCGAGAAAGCCGAACGTCAAAACGCAGCAGTCGGGATGCGAGCACGGCAAACCGACGAAGTCCGAGGGCAGCAGCGCCCCGTCCGTCTGCTCGGCGAGCAGGGCCAGGACGCCAGTCAGGGTCATGCGGCTTGCGGGGTCATAGGCGTTCTCATAGCGGCCGTTGTCCATGACGGGCTGAAAGGTGATGCCGTTGATGTTGTCCATCGAGAGCGCATAACGGTAAAGGTCGCCGATTTCGGTTTCGTTGACGCCGCGTTCGACAGTCGGGACGAGGGTCATCAGGATTCGGGCCTCGCGGGCACGGTTCATCGCGGCTTTTTTGATCTCGACGAGGTCGCGACCATAGAGCCGTTCGTGGACATCAGGCTTGAACGACGCGAACGAAAAGTACAGCTCGACGCGGCTGCGGTGCTGGCTCAGCAGGGCGACGAGTTCATCGCTCTGGTTGAGGCGCAGGCCATTGGTGTTGACTAGAATCCGACCGATGGGGTACGACAGCGCGAGTTCGAGTATCTCCCGGAACTTCGGGTGGATCGTTGGCTCGCCGCCGGAAAGCATCAGCATGTCGAGGCGGGACTGAGCGCGAAAAAACGAATCCAGACGCTCCTTTGCCTCGTCGATGCTCATGAAGTCGTGCCCGTGGGCATCGGCGTAGCAGGTCGGGCAGCGGAGGTTACACGCCTGGGTAATTTCCAGCAGAAGGACGCAGGTAGGCGGGCCGTCGTTCGGGCCACACACCTCGTTGGGACCGCAGCACGCGCCGGAAACACGGCCCGGGACATAGGTTCGGAAGCGCAGATATTCGTCGGCATTCGAGGCGAGCAGGGCGCGGTTCTCGCCGTGCCGGGGGCAGTTCTGCGTGATCCAGATGGTGTTGTCGCTCTCCCGGCCCAGGAAAGCCGGAACGGTGCGCAGGCACGTTGGGCAGAGGCCGGTCGTCTCCTCGGACCACGCGGCGGAATCGGGAGTCGTCAGCAAGGTCATCAGTGGATACCACCCCCTTGGCCGATGAGGCCGCAAAGCATCAGCAGCCCAAAGAAGAGCAGAACGCCGATTCCAATGATGACAAGGAGGGAAATGAGAAGCGCGCGCGTGATCTGGCTGCCGGTGGACTCCCTAGGCGGACGCTGCATCTGCATCATCGGGCCGGTCGGGAGGGGTGGCGGCACTGTCGCGCCGGGAAGCACGGCTCCGCAGTTCGGGCAGAGCTTCGCATGCGGGTCATCGACCATGGTTTCGCAGTTAGTACACAGGCGCATGGTTGGCAGTTTTCCCTCCGTTGGCGTGCTGATAGTGGTGGATAAGGCGATGAAGCAGTGTCCCGAATACGGCGCCCCCTACGGCGCAGGCATACTGGGCGGTGGTAAGGCCCAGAAGAACGGGGTGACCGTCGCGGAAGAACTCGATGACAAATCGCAGAACGCAGATCATTACGCCCTGAACATAGAAAAGGCCGTTCTCGGGAAGGGTTCCGCGCCACTCCAGGAACAGTAAAACGGCAAGGGTGAATAAGGCGGCAAGGGACAGATAGGCCTGGGTCGGGTGACGGTATTCGCCGTGCTGATAGAAGGCCCAGGGAAGGTCGCAGGCTTTGCCGTAGCAGCACCCGCCAACAAAACAGCCCCAGCGACCCACGGCTTCCCCGGCGCTGAGGGCGACCGCGAAAAGGTCCCCGG
>JAZKEA010000591.1:13354-17102 GCA_040387315.1 Armatimonadota bacterium
ACGTCGTAGGCCGAGAATCCGCTTGGCAACGATGACGGTAAGATAGCCCCCGGCGACGCCTCCAAGGATGGTCTTGCCAGCCGCCGATCCCCCGGAACCGATCCACTGACCGAGGTTCGCGCCGATGAGCCCGCCCGTCAGCCCTGCAAAAGAAAGAAGCCAGACACCCATTGTCGAGAGATGCCGACGCCGCGCCATGACGGCAAAGGCAGCGACGCCGATCAGATACCCGGCGGCGTAAAAGGCGACTGCGAAACGGTTGTCAGCGAGAAGCGGCGGCATGGCTGGTTGAAGTATACGCCAATTTGCTACGCGTGGTACAGGCCAAAGGTCCTATTTCGGGGCAGGGGCTTCGTGTTTTCCGAAGCCGCGATTTTAATCGACGGCAAACACTTCGAGAAGTAAGCGGTCTGCTTCCCAGCACGAAAAAAGGGCGCGGCATCCTGCCCCCGCATTGCGGGAGCGGGATGCCGCGCCGGAGGATTGAACTATTGACCTATTGACGGATTACCGTGCGAAATCCGCGATCAGTTGTGGCGAGGCCGTGTCGAAGCCCACGACATCGAGCATGCCCGCGTCGTTCGGGTCGGCGATGGTGAACTGGTTCGCCACCATTCCGACAACGATCAGCTTCGCCGCGATACCCGTCCGGTCCCGGTAGTCGCGCAGGGCCTGTACCGGGTGGATGCTGCCGAACCACGTCTCGCTGTCCGTGTAGACGACAAAAGCATCGACCTCCACCTTGTTCTTGAGCGCCCAGATCATCGGCAGCGCGCAGTCGGTGCCGCCGAAAGGAAGACCGCTGACCGTCTTCAGTACATCGTCCAGCCGCTGCGCGGGGGTCAGCGAAAGGGTCCGAAGGCTGTCACAGAAGCCCACCATGCGGTAGTCCTTCTCGGTCGCCGACGTGACCATTGCCATGGCAGCACTTGCCATACGCGGCGTCAGGCCCGGAATGCCCGCGATCTTGCCCATCTCCATCGACCCGGACACGTCCAGGGCGAGGAGCCACCGCTTGCCTGTCGGCTCGATGTTCTGGAATGCTTTGTAAAACGCCGCATCCAGCGCGTCGGTGATCTGTCCAACCGGCGTCCACGTGCTGTTTCCCCGCTCGCCTTTGCCTCCTGCATAGGTCTTGAGCGCGGACAGGACGGCAATCGGATGGACACGCGCCCCCCGCAGCCGCTTTTCGTCCGTCAGTTGCGCGATAACGGTCCGGGTCGCCTCGCTTCCCGGCGTCAGCAGTCCCACACGAGTCATCGTCGCGAGGTTCCGAATCATCGCGGTCATCGGCATCTGCGCGGCGAGAAGCGCCTCCCATACCGAAACATCGTTCAGGTACTGGGTAGGCACTGCCTCACGCGGCAGTCCATACGTCCGGATAAGGCTGGTGACTTCGTCCGCAGACTCCGTCCGCTTTGCCCGCTCGAACGCCCAGATCAATGTCAGCGCCGGGTCCGTGTGCGGGGCATCCCCCACCCCCGGCCAGCCCTGCGTGATCCAGTGGTACACCGTCTTTCGGGACTCCGTCTGTGGCTTCGGGTGCGAAAGCCGGAGAAGGTCCCGGTGGCTCCAGCCGTCGCGCGCCTGGTACTTGACCGCCTGGTAGGCGAGCTTTCCCGCCTCCTGCTTCTCGTACCAGTTGGCTACCGCTTTGCGCAGTCCCCGGCCCCAGCCCCGCATCCCGTCCACATACTCGGCGAAGTGGAAAAGGTGCGTCCCGATCCGGCAGACCTTCGGCAGCGCGACAAGAGCGGCCCGGCGCGTCGCATCGTCCCCGAAGCTCGCGGCAATCGCCAGCGCGAGAATCGCGGGGTCGTTCTTCGGCGCCCGTCCAGACTCCGAAACCTCGACAATCCGCGCAACCGCCCGCAAGCCATCCGCGACCACACAGCGCTTTACCGCTTCCGCATTGGCGACCGTCAACTTGCGCTCCGACGCATAGTACGAGCCCCCCTCGCTTCCGAGGATGAGAAACCGCTCCAGGCGTACCCAGTCATCGACCGGGAAGCTGTAGCCCGCGTTCGAGTTTCGTACCTGGTTTGTGCCGGGGATCGGCTCGCCCTGCGGCGTCCGCTTCGTCGAAAAAATATTCTTCAGGTAAGGCATGTTGTTTCTCCTTCTCTCGGCCCTTTGATTCAGGGCAAGTCTATAAATATTCCGGCACAGGGGCGACAGGATTCGAACCTGTTTTTCCAAGATAACCATGTTCCTGCGGCCCGGTGGACAGTAGAAACGTCCGGGCAAGGATCGGCGCACGGTGCAGACCCGGCAATCGGTTGGACCCGATCACCGGGCGTCGCCCCTATAAGTGTTCAAAATTTGGTGGAGAGCGGGAGGACTCGAACCCCCGACAGGCCGATTAATAGTCGATAACCGTTTACCGTCGGCCCCGCGCTTTCGCGCCAGGCAAGGGATGGAAACGGAACACGCTCCCCGCGCAGACGCCTTTCGGCGCCCGTACCTTCGCGGATCGCGCTGCTGCTCTACCAACTGAGCTACGCTCCCCAAATTGCACACATTTCAATGGGAGCAGAGGCAGGAGTCGAACCTGCCGCACTCGGGGCCAAAGATAACCATCCTCTGTCGGCCCCATACGGGGCGAGTTGCCGAGGACGGAGACCGGCCGAAGCCGCCCGATGCTCTACCGCTGAGCTATCTGCCCACAATTTTTCCTCAGTCACCAGGCAAGTGACGATGGTGCGGGTTTTCTTTGCAAGATAACGCACCACCTCCGGCCCGGCTACACCGCGACGACGACTCGAACGCCGATAGCGAGTTTTGGAATCTCGCGTCCTCCCCTTGGACGATCGCGGCCCGATTGTCTGATCTCCTGGTTCTCTTCCTTTACCGATGTACCGATGGGCCCGGCGGGACTTGAACCCGCGCACTACCGCTTAAAAGGCGGTCGCTCTGCCGCTGAGCTACGAACCCCTCTCCACCAACATGTCTGTGGCAGGAATCGAACCTGCTGCCCCTGGCTTCGCAGGCCAGTGCTCTGTCCGGTGAGCTACGCAGACAAACCAATACATTCAGGGCGACGGACGGGAGTCGAACCCGCGCTAACAGGGGCCACATTCCTGCGCCTTAACCACTTGGCTACCGCCGCCATAAACCTTCCCAAACTTCCAAAGCGGGTGGCGAGAATCGAACTCGCGACCTTCTCGATGGCGCCGAGACGCTCTTCCCCTGAGCTACACCCGCAAACCTCAACAGCAATTTCACGATTAAACATGCGCGCGGAGGTAGTCGAACCCCCACAGCCCATCGGCGACGGCTTTACAGGCCGCTTCCTTCACCACCAGGAGAGCACGCGCTTACGTTGGCTGCCGATAGAGATAGTCGCTCTCGTCGTTCAATTTTTTGGTTCCTTTCTCATTAACATGTCCCCGGCAGGATTTGAACCTGCGGTCTCGACCTTCGGAGGGTCGCGCTTTATCCTCTAAGCTACGAAGACTCAAAAACTACACAGTGCAGGCTGATCAGGCAAATATCGGCGTGCGGTGGCACGCATTTCTGCGCTGCCGTCGCTCTTACCGGACGGATATCCGGCAGTGGGCACACTCCCCGTCTCTGCGAGAGATACGGTTCGTTGTCGCTGTCACAGAGTCGCCTCTGCTTCGCTACCTTAGGACCGTTATAGTTACGATAACGCACGGCCTTCCGGCCCGATCAAGAACACTTCACCCAGTTTCGCGGACCTGGGGTCGAACCAGGACTCTTCTGTTTCAAAGACAGAAATGTTGCC
>JAZKEA010000592.1:0-3676 GCA_040387315.1 Armatimonadota bacterium
CCGAGTTATCGGCAACCGCAATGCGAACGCCTGGGTACGGCTTTTTGCCCTCTACCGGGATCGGCCCTGTGTAGTAACTCCCGCCCAGCCACGAGGGCATTATCACAGAGCCGTCGGTACGGATCGCGAAGAGACGCGGTTCATCTCCGCTGTCATTGTGGATCCAAAAGACGTTCGGGTAGCGGACGCTCTTCACGATCCCACTCATCTCCTCAACAGGCGGGTGTGTCACCTGGAGTACAGGGGTCAGTGCGTGGACGGGGACGGCTGCTGCGCCGCCCTGGGCAGGAGCGGGATCGGCAGCCTGCAGAGTCCTGCCGGAAGCCAGCAAAGTCAGAGAGAAAAGAGCGGTCGCAATGATTCGGTTCAGGCAGGCACGCACAGTTACATTCTCCTGTAAGACATAGGCATCAAGAAACGTTGTAGTGGTAATGGGAACACATTACGCCCCACCAAATCCGGGTAGTCGTTCGGCGATCACGCGTGGCGCTATGAATGCGGAGCCGTGCCGAGAGTCGGCGGCGAACTGAACCGACTCAGTGATGATCTCCCAGTGCTTGAAGTCAGACGAGCGCATTGCCCCGTAGTGATGACGCGTGTACTCGTCGTAGTACATGATCCAGTCTTCCCCTATTTTGAGAACCGAGGGCCCCTCCACCCATTTCGGAGAAATAGGGTCCGAAGCCGGCCCATAAGGGCCTTCCGCTTGATCGGCCCACGCGATGCGGAGGTTCTTTTTCGCAACCGGGATTTTGGTCTCATCCTTCACAACGAGGGCAAAGCGTGAACCGACCTGAACAAGCGTCGCATCAATGACGTTGAAGCCGTCGTCGTAGAAAAGCGCGGGAACGGAGTAGGTCTTGAAGTCGCGGGTCGTTACAAAGTACATACGGTGATTGAACGCCCCGCCTTTTCCCACATCTCCGCTGTCCTCGGTGTCCGGGAAGCGACCGGGGATAGTCGTAGCCCAGAAAATAAGGTACTGCTCTTTCACCGGATCAAAGAATATCTCGGGTGCCCAGCAGTTGAGCGCATCAGGCTCCGCTTCCATCAGCGGCAGCCACTCCTGTTCCGACCACTGTACTAGATCACGCGAGTGGGCGACGCCGATTCCCGGATCATTCCATCCGCTTGTCCAGACCATATGGAAAACGCCATCCGGGCCATAACAAATACAGGGGTCCCGCATCAACTTCGTGCCAATGGTCGGCGCCAGAAACGACTTCCCCTGGTTGAGAGGCGTCCATACCAGACCGTCCGCGCTTGCCGCCAGACGCAGTCCATCCTCACCGTTACCAGCGAAGTAGGAAAAGAGGAATACGGTATCGCTCGAAGCAGGAGACGCAGATGATTCAAAAGTCATATCAGTCATCATACAAAAAAATCTTGCTCACCCGACCGTTGGTAAAGGTGACATAATAAAAACCGCCCACGCTGTCCCAATCATTATGGTTGAAGCAAAGCGTCCCGGAGTAAGTTGGCTCGAATCGCACAGTCTGTGCTGCCGACGAAGGCATGGCTGTATGCTCCTCGTGATGCCAAACGCGATAACCGCGCATAATGTCCTTTACCTGGTTCGAGGTCATGCCTATTTCAATGTGAGAAAATGTGCGGATAAAGCGCGTGTGAGGCATTTGCACGCCAAAATAAACGACGCAGCATAGCACCAGCATTATCCCATGTAGTCGTTGTGATTTGTGGCTGGGCCTCAGCGTAAACACTATAGCAAGCGCAGACACAACTCCTGTTCCCTGAGCGAACGAAAGGGTGCTCATCGAACCAAAGAGATAAGCACTAAGCGCCATCAGGCAAAGCCACCCAAACCAGATGAACCATATCGCCACTGCCAGAGCATAGTCAAAGTCGTCTGGTTCACGAAGCAAGGTTTCGTTCGCTTTTTGCAGAATGGGCCGAAAACACGCTCTGAAGGTCATACTGGTTCCGTGCCCTTTGGGTAAGTTAATTTCCGCGAGTCGCTCTCATTTGTTACACACGTAGGTGGCTATCACTTTTCCCTGCTTGAACGTGATGTCATAAACCCCGGATCGTCCTTCCGGCTCCGCATGTCGGAAGTGAAGGTTACCGGAATAGTTCGCATGAAACCACCACTGGCGTGCCGCTTCACTGTTGACGAAGGCTTGCTGACGCTTGTAATGGTCGTCCGATGCCTGATACGAGAACAGGATAGAACGTACCTGCTCAACGGGCATTCCCACCTGAACACGCCCAAAGGTGCGAAGAAACGTCCCGTGGGGGGTGAAGGCAGCCGGTCGCTGGAGTGTCATAAAGACGACACACGACAGCGCCAGCATGATTGTGTGGAGCCGCGGTGACAGTGCGCGAGATGGGATCGTCAGAAAGATCGCAGCGGCGGACACGATCCCGACCGATTGCGCAAAAACAATGTCGCTCATGGGTTCGCTATAGTGGCGCGCCAACGCCGTGGACAGCAGGAGAAAAACGAACCAGCCAAACCAGACCACCCGTGCGAGAACCAATCCATAATTATCGCTTCCCACGAACAGCGGGTCTGCGACGTAGTCCAGAAGAGCGCGCTTTGTATGTATAAACTCCCTTTTTAGCTTCATTGGCTTTACGTGTGTCGTCGCTTTCCAGACGTTGTGTCAGGTTGAAATGGGGATTTTCAACCTCATTAGAGTGGAACAAGGGCTGAAATGTTCATTCATTGAAGCAGTGGGTACTGACCACACGGCCATCGACCAGATCGACCCAGAAGAAACCGTCGATGCCGGGACCCGTATGGTCAAAATTAAGGCGGCCACTGTAACCCGGATGGAGCCATTTTCGACGCGCGGCCCTGCTGCTGACTGGCAGAGACCACCTGAAATAAATATCCGCTGATATTGTTCCGTTCTGCATTATCAACGCCACTTCATCCGTGGTCATTCCGTTTTTTATTGTGGCAAAGCTGCGGAGGAACTGACCATGGGGCGAAAATCCGGTGGGTCTTTGGATCACAACGAACTGGAAGCAGCAGAACCCCAGCATCAGCCAATGCAGTCGCCAGGGATTTTTTAGAGAACGCAGAGTACACAGAATAGCGAGTGCGGATACGATTCCTGTACATTGTGCGAATGTTAAATCATCCAAAGGCTCGCTGTAAATGCGCGCGAGAAGGGTGAAGCAGCTCAGAAGGGAAAACAAGAGGCCCCAGAGGAAGCGTGCGCCGACCGTCCCTTTATCCTTGCCAACGAACAAAGGTTCCCAGACATACTCCTGGGAGAGGTGGCTCAGGCGCTTGTACGGTCTCATCAAGAGGCTCCTCTGATAAGTGAGTGGGTGGGAGGTATCTCCCACCCACCACGACAAATACCTTTACAGGTTCTTGTACTTCTCCGGCAGGGCGGCGATGCTGTCCTTGACCAGAGCGGCGGACTTGGCGACGCCCGCTTTTTCCGTCTCGGTGAGCGGCAGTTCGAGGATCTTCTCGACACCGCCCGCGCCCAGAACGACCGGCACGCCAAAGAGGATACCGCTGACGCCGTACTCGCCTTCGAGATAGGCCGCCACGGGCACGACACGCTTCTTGTCCTTCAAAATGGCCTCGACCATCTGGACGGTCGCGGCGGCGGGGGCATAGTAGGCCGACCCGGTCTTCAGCAGGGCGACAATCTCGCCGCCGCCTTTCTTGGTGCGCTCGACGATCGCATTCAGC
>JAZKEA010000593.1:0-1640 GCA_040387315.1 Armatimonadota bacterium
ACGCCCGGACGGGACAGGTCGCCTCGTTGATGCCGGTGGGAATACCCACGGTCCGTCCTGCTCCCTCCTGATCCGTTTTGGAGCGGCGCAGCGTCACCAGCAGCCCTTGCGGCTCCAGCGACACGCTGGGCAGCGCACTCGGGTCTCGTTGCGGCGTCAGTGCATCCGCGTCCTATCCGGCCCTACAAGTGGCTGAACCTGCTGGCAAACCTGGAGTTGCGCCGGAGTTTCGGTGCGGCCCCGGCACCGAGTGCGGCATATACGGAGGCTCAGAAGCGTGCCCGGCAGGTGGTTGTTAAGACGATGCTGTCCGGTTTGAGCCATCTGCCGGTGGGGGCAAGGGCTGACCGAATGGTGGAACTGATCTTTTTTCAGGAGGAAACTCCCACCGTGACCACGCTTCGCCCCGTTCTGGCAACCGCCTCTCAGATGAGTACGAGGGGACAGAAAGAATTGGCATGGATGCTGGATACCTGGGAAAAGCGTCCTGTCCCTATATCACTTCGTCCCCTGCGCACGGAGCTAGAGCGTCTTGCGGCTAACGCGGCTCTGCACCCGGATCTACGAAAAGCGGCGATTAAAGTGAACAAGGTCAATAAGGCACTTTAGCCCTTCCTGTTCCTAGCTCCTTGTCTTGGGCGATAAGAAATTTAGTAACTATAGGGTAACTGGTTTTTGAGTACGGTGACCCATTCGGGGCAATAAAACCGCCGGAGTCACAAGGGCAAATATCAGCCTCTGCGATCATTCGTTCAAGCTTAACGTGCTCTGCAAGGTTCTCCCGCAATTTCGATGAAAACGTATAGAAACGGTACTTTACCGTCGTAAAGGAGGCATTGAGTTCTTTGCCGACCCACCTTACAGTTCCTTATGCTTCTGTTTCAGCGGCAAAACCAGGATTCAATGCTCGCCTCAACATCGGCCGGACAGCATCAGTGTTATAATTCCCTCCAAGAGATACGACGCGGGGACACTGTGACAGGGCATCCGTCGACGGTCGAAATGGCCGCGTCATAAAACGAGCGGGACGGGATAGCCAGGAGAAATAGGAGAGAGCTTGATGCCATTTGTTGTGCTGTCGGTTGTACAGTCTATTGCGCCACCGCCTATGGTGCCGCCGCGCCGCCTTTTAGCCCGCTTTGCTTCTGCTTCGTTGATTGCGGCTACAGCGACCCTCATCGGGCTGGGATCGGGGAACGGGGCAGGCGCAGCGGCGGCCGGCTTTCCGCTGGTCCCGGCCCCGCCTGCCGTCTCATCCCCGACATCGACGGCCGCCGCTGACGGGCGAACGGCGGCCACGGTACTTCTGGAGGATGCCCGCACCTGGATCCGCGCGCTTTTAGGGGAGGAAAACACCTCTGGGCATTCAGAGACCCTAGCGGTTTTCGGTCAATTGCTGGCCCGCGCGGGCGATCGAAACGGGGCGAACCAGGCATTCCAGAGAGCCAGAATATCTGCCGCCAAAACGCCGGATGAGTACGCGTATGGCAGGTCTCAGGAGTTTTACCATATCGCCCTGGCGCAGGTGACCGGCGGAGACCTGGGCGGGGTGCAGGAATCGATTGATCTGGCCCGAGAGGCCGTGGGCAAGATCACGGACGAAATCCGCTCCCTGAAGTTCGACTCCCTTGCGGATATTG
>JAZKEA010000594.1:0-2582 GCA_040387315.1 Armatimonadota bacterium
TTCAGCACTTCTCCGCCCATGTCAACGCGAAGTATCTCTGGTTCGCCGCCGATGTCCAGGCTGAGTTCAATAACCTGCGGATCAGCGGTGGCATCAAGGTAGAGATGGCGGTGGACGGCACTATCCCCGGCGGTCAGGAACTGGAGAAAGAGGTCAACAAGCGCATTGACGTCATCACCGCGAAGTTCATGGAGCAGGCGGCCAAGGTCATCTTCGACCCGCCGCAGCCCCAGGTTGAACCCGCCAAGGCCCCGAGTGGGGGTATCTTCAGCTCCTTCTTTGGGTACGGCGGCGGTGTCGCTCTCAAAGCGCGTCGCGACGAGCAGCACGTAGACCTCTTCTATGAAGAGACACGCCACCATCGTTACCTGCAGCCCACCACGATCAGCAGCACTTTGGAAGGTTTCTACAACGAGATCAAGGCCGATCCGAACAACGAAAAGAAGTACTTTACGCGGCTCGTTATCGGCGAAACAAACCGCAAAGTTTCGCGTATCGTCAAGCCGGTGGTCAACTGGCCTGTGACGGGAAACTCGGCCTCCGGGGACCCGGTTGGTTTCGTCTCCGCTCAGATCGGCTACCCAAACACCCAGGGCGCGATCAACTGGAACGCCCACGTCTTCCAGAGCACGGACACCGGTCCAACGACAACATGGACACCTGTATCGGTTATGTGGCGCGAGGGCGATGTCGCCAACGCACCGAACGGCTGGACACCGGACAAGACCTTTGTTAAGCGGACGATACACCTTCTGGAGCCGCCTGGGGAAGATGAAAGCCCGTTCCGCCGCGTTTTTGTTGAGAAGAATACCATCCCGCTCGACCCGGAACCCAACGGGACGCTCACCAACGAAAACATCGTTGAAGTCCGCGCGGACTCAGCGGGCAAGCTGGAAGTCGGCCCGATGCTGATCAACGGCGAACTGGAAAGCTCGAAGCAGATGGTCGAGATCGAGTTCCAGTGCCAGGGCAAAACGCTTGAAGGAAAGGATCGCCCTGTTGTACGTTTCCACTGGAAGTTCGACGACCAGAACGAGGCACGCTTCTGGGAGATATTCACGGGAGACCCCAACTTCGTTCCCGCGTACAAATACCGTGTGACGGTCAACGTAAAAGGAACGATCTTCAGCAAAGGCATGAGCTGGACCGGAGCCTGGCAGGATGTGAATGGCAATGGGCCGGTCACATTGTCGATCCCGACCCAGGAAGAGGCCGTAACGCGCCGTTCCCTGTCGCCGCGCCAGATCGTCGAACGGGACGCAAGGGAGGCCGGTGTACCGGGGGCAACTACGGGTACCGGGACGCCCATTGTTGGCGCACCGCCATCGGACGACGGCATGGCACCTCCGACCGATGACGGTATGGCACCACCCATGGACGTTGGCATGGCGCCGCCGTCGGATGATGGCATGGCTCCACCCACCGACGAGCGCGGAATGCCGCGCCGCGAACGGACAACGGTGAACGGCAACGGAAGCCACGTTCTCGGCTATAGCATGGGAACGGAAACTCGCACCTCGAACGGCGGGAAACGGCGGACTAAGCGCGACACCGCCGAGTCACGAACCGCGGGCGACCAGAACGAGGAATCCGCCGCGATGACCTCCGGTTACGTCGAGGCATAGCGGGCCAGCCCGCGATCTTCTCGGGGCGGAAGTGATTCCGCCCCGAGAACGCTATGAGCGAACGAATCCCCTGGGGACGAAGAGATGAGCAGCACTACTACAGAGGGCCCCTCCGGTAACGCCGATTGGGAGGCCGGGCCAAAGGAGGGTTTGAAGGATGCCGCATCACCGCCGCTTCTTCTCCTTCCCGATGCCGAGAACAATGCGCGGAAAGATAAAGGGCTACCGCCCCGCTGGCACTACCTTCCCCGTTCACCCGGGCTCGGCGCGAACGCCGCCGGGGACCCCGTCTTTTCCCTGACGCTTGTTCTGGAGCGTCAGCCCGCACCCGATGAGGCATCTGTCACCCCGCTGATACGGCAGGGGGTCCTCAATTTTGAGGCGGCGCTCACACTTGATCCGCCTGTTCTGGAAACACTGACTGCCGCCACTTTGAACGAGTATCAGCCAATATTCGCCCGTCGGGCCGTCTTCGGTTTGTGGCGACAGGGCGACGATGATACTGCGCTGGCGTCTGTTACCGCCACCGGGTCTGGTGCGAAAGCCGCCTTCAGCGTGACCCTGACCCGAGACGACACGCTGGAGGTACTCGCGGCGCTGCAAGGTGAGGAGTGTGACCTGTCGGTCCAGGCGGATGTCACGTTCGGCGTCGTCCGTGATGACCAGAAGGTTCGCCTCTTCGGGTACTGGGCGGAAGCGTACGATTTTCTGGAGGAGCGCCTGCCACCTTCGGGACCAATGACCCTCGTCGATCTTCGCGGACATTTTGCCGCGATGCTGACAGAACGTGTACTGACGGTTTACCAGACGGTCAATGGTCGTGAAAATGTCGCCGACGCTCCCGACCCTGACATACTTTCCCCCGTCTTTCTGCGCCTTTCCTCGGTAATCCTGAACCGGGAAACGGCGGAGCGGGACAGTCAGGACACAGAAAACCTTTACACCCTTCGGGCGCGT
>JAZKEA010000595.1:0-8022 GCA_040387315.1 Armatimonadota bacterium
ACAGCGTCAGTGGCTTAAATTTCGAGATGCGGAAGCACAATTTCTTTCCATGACGGTAGATGGTGGCTCCGCCTACCCCATGGTGTATGCAGGAAACCGAACCAACCTCACCCGAGCCAGAACCAGAGAATTGAATGACGCCTACAAAACTTTTCACACCGAAGGAATGATGTAGCCGGAATTTTCTTATCCTCAGAAACAGGTCAACGACGCCAATGAATCAGAAACTCGCCGCGACAATGGCGGCATCCCTTTCCGCCGGAACTCTCGCGGCTCTCCCGGCTTCCGCCGATGTTTCCGTGCCGCGCATCATCAGCGATGGCATGGTTGTCCAGCAGAAAGTCCCGATTCGCCTCTTCGGTCGCGCGACTCCCGGTGAAAAAGTCACGCTCAAGCTGGGCTCCCAATCGGGTACAGCGACGACTGGTTCAAATGGGCAGTGGGATGCGACATTGAAGGCGCTCCCGTCAGGCGGCCCGTACACGCTGACAATCTCCGGCAAAAACACCCTGACGATCAAAGATGTTCTCGTCGGCGAGGTATGGGTGTGCTCCGGTCAGTCCAATATGGAATGGACCACCGCGAACACCACGGGCGGCGCGGAAGCAGCGCTGGCTTCCGCCGACCCGAAACTGCGTATGTTTACCGTGACGAAAACGGTTCAGGGGGAGCCGCAGTACGACGTCGCCGGGGGAACCTGGGAATCCGCCGCGCCGCAGACGACCCCTCGCTTCTCCGCCGTCGGGTACTACTTCGCGCGGGCGCTCCGCAAAAAACTGGGCGTTCCTATCGGCATGATCCACACGTCCTGGGGCGGCACACGCATTGAGACATGGATGTCCAAAGAGACATTGCTTTCTGTTGGTCTCAAGCCAACGGAATGGGATGTCTACAAAACAACGCCCGAGGCGGCAAAGCAGCGTCTTGATGCCTATGAAAAGCAGGTCGCCGCTTGGAAAGCCGCTGGTTCGCCACGCGGTGTGGCCGCGGATACCGGTGTTTCCGCTGCCGCAAAGGGCTGGTCTAATCTCGACTTAACCGAAACCGACTGGCAGCGCATCGCCCTTCCCGGAGCCTGGGAACAGTCCGGAATCGCATCCCTGCAGTATCTCGACGGAGTGGTATGGTTTCGCAAAGAGGTTACTCTTCCGAGTGAGTGGAGCGGCAAATCCGCGACACTGACCCTGGGTGCCATAGATGACCACGACACGACGTTTATCAATGGTGTCAAGGTCGGCGCGACGGGTGCGGAGACGTCCAATTCCTGGGAGGCTCCACGGAGTTATACGGTTCCGGCAGGGGTGCTGAAGAGCGGGCGTAATGTTATCGCGGTTCGCGTCTGGGATCAGACCGGCGGCGGCGGCTTAACTGGCCCCACGGATGCCATGAAACTGACACCGGGGCAGGGTGGCTCTCCGATATCGCTCGCGGGCGACTGGCAGTTCAAAATCGAACGGAGCATCGTCAGCGATCCGGGCGCTCCCCCCTCGGTCTTTGATCCGCAGACGGTCTCCGGTCTGTACAACGGGATGCTGGCTCCCCTGACAAAGTACGCGATTAAAGGGGCGCTCTGGTATCAGGGAGAGTCGAATGCCTTCAAGACGAGTGGATATGAAGTCCGTATGCCCGCGATGATTCAGAACTGGCGGAAAGACTGGGGCATCAAGGACATGCCCTTCTTTATGGTGCAGCTTGCCCCGTATTCTGCCGGGAATCCCGAGGGCGACAACTGGCCTTATCTGCGAGAGACGCAGCGCCGCACGACCGAAGTTCTCCCGAATGTCGGCATGGCGGTGATCACCGATGTGGGCGAACTGAACGATATCCATCCAAGGAACAAGCAGCCGGTCGGGGAGCGTCTGGCGCTGCTGGCGCGGCAGGTAGCTTACGGAGAACAGGGGCTAAATGCCACCGGTCCTGTCTTCAAATCGGTCCGTTTCGAAAAAGGAAAAGCGTACGTCACCTTTGCGAACACCGGGGGCGGACTGGTGGCACGAGGGATTCCCGGCCGCCAGTATATCGCGACTCCCACACCGGAAGGCTTCACCATTGCGGGTACCGACGGCAAATTTATCGGGGCGTCCGCGAAAATAGTCTCCCAGGACACGGTAGAGGTTTCTGCCCCAGAGGTAACAGACCCGAAGATGGTACGCTTCGGATGGAAGAACTTCCCGGTCGTGGATCTGTGGAGCAAAGCGGGGCTGCCTACCTCCCCCTTCAGGACGGACAGCCTTCCCTTCTAATTTAGGATTATTAATTGTTTTCGGCACGAGAGCGAAAGGATGCAGAGAAGATGACCAAGGATGGCAAGGTCGGAATAGGTATAATCGGGTTCGGCGGCATTGCGCAGGCGGCGCATGCTCCCGGCTACCGCAAGGTGGCGGATCAGTGCGAGATCGTGGCGGTAGCCGATATCGACCCGAAGCGGCTTGATGAGGCAAAAAGCGAGAAGTGGAATATCCAGCAGACCTTTGAGGATTACAAGGAGATGCTGGCCCTTCCGGAAATCGACGCGGTCTCGGTCTGTACTCCTAACTACGTCCACATGCAGCCTACCATCGACGCTTTTGCCGCGGGCAAGCATGTCCTTTGCGAAAAGCCGATGGCGATGAACGCCGATGAGGCCAAGCAGATGATCGCCGCCGCCAAGCAGGCGGGCAAGCAGCTTCAGATCGGCTACAACATGCGGTTTGGTTCCGGCCCACAGGCACTCAAGCGGGCTATCGAGGCAGGTGAGTTCGGTGAAATCTACCATGCCCGCGCTCAGGCGATTCGCCGACGCGGCGTTCCCGGCTGGGGCGTCTTTATTGAGAAGGACAAGCAGGGCGGCGGCCCGCTGATCGATATTGGTGTCCACATCACCGACATGACTCTCTGGCTGATGGGGCATCCCAAACCGGTCGCCGCCTCCGGAACGGCAGTGACTAAATTCGGAACCAAAGAGGGTGTTCTGGGTCAGATGGGCAAGTGGGACCCCAAGAAATACACAGTCGAAGATTTCGCCACCGCCTATGTCCGGTTCGATAACGGCGCGACGTATTCGCTGGAGTCCTCATTTATCGCGAACATCGCCAAGGAAGAGTTTTCAACCCACCTGTTCGGTACCGGGGCAGGCGCGTACCTGAACGCCAGTTCTAACGATGTGAATATCTACCGCGAGGAGTTCGGCACGCTGACAAACAGCCAGCCCGGATGGCTCCCACGCGTGGAATCCTCCCATGGCGAAGAAGTCAAAGTCTTCGTCAAGGCGGTAAAAGAAGGGCTGGATGTTGCATCTCTTGGGGCCGCCTCGGGAGAGCAGGCGCTGATGGTCACCCAGATCATGGACGCCATCTACAAATCATCGGACCTGGGTCGGGAAGTGACTATCGAGTAACCTTATGGCATTTTGCGAATACCATTATTACAGCCCCGCACTTGGCAGGCAGACGGCAGCAAATATCCTGCTGCCGGAGGTCGGAACAGCCCCCTACCCCGTCATGTACCTGCTGCACGGTCTCTCTGACGATTACACGATGTGGAGCCGTCGGTCCAATATAGAGCGCCATGTCGCGAACGTGCCGCTCATCGTGGTGATGCCGGACGGTGGACGCGGCTTCTACAGTGATGCCGTCGAAGGCGAGCGTTTCCTCACCTCGCTTGCCGTTGAGCTTGTGGACCGTATCGACCGTACCTTCCCCACCGAGGCGACCCGGGAGAGCCGCTGCGTGACCGGGCTCTCCATGGGGGGCTACGGCGCGCTCAAATTCGCGCTCAGCTACCCGGATAAATTCGCCTCGGCGGTCAGCATGTCCGGCGCGGTCGGATGGGGGCACAGCGAGTTGGGACGGGACGGCGAGCCGCTCTCAGAGGAATGGAAACGGCTGCTGGGCCCGGATCACATTGGTGGTCCAAATGATCTTTATTCCCTGGTCCAGACCGTGGATGCAGATAATCTTCCTGCCCTGCGGATAGACTGCGGCGTCGACGATTTCCTGATCGATGATAATCGCAAGTTCCACGCGCATCTGGATACGGTCAATATCACCCACGAGTACACAGAATATGATGGCGCACATACCTGGGACTACTGGGATGAGCATGTCCAGGATGCGATTGCGTTTCACAAGAAGTCTCTGAAATTCTAGAGCCACCGACCACCCCGCAACCATTGTCAGCCTCCGCGTGTCCCATCAGCAATGAAAGCCCGAGAGGCTGATTCTCATTTTGGATACTATCTTTGACAGCTTACGGATACAGGAGAGCTTTGTACTTCTCTGGATGATCCTGGGTCTTGTGGGACTTGCAGGCACCGTATTCTGGCTTGTGATGCTTGTCGATGCGATTCGCCGCGAATTTAACGACAGCACTATGAAGTTAGTTTGGGTACTGGTTCTGGTTTTCACCCATACTCTCGGGGCGCTGATCTACTATTTCCTGGGTCGGCCTACAGGACGGATACCGTCCTAAAAGTCCTGCCTGCTAATATCCGAGGGATGCAACCTGAAACAGCCTCCGTGTGTCCGATATTTAGTCGGAACACAGGAGGCTGTTTTGTTATGGATATACTGCTGCCATTGGCCTATTTTGGGCCGCGTGATTTGGGACTGTCGGGCATTTTTGCCCTGGCAGGCACTATTTTCTGGATCGTGATGCTGGTGGATGCCGTCCGCCGAGAGTTCAGGGATAGCACGATGAAGCTGGTGTGGATCCTCATCTTAGTGTTCACCAACCTCCTCGGTGCGATCATCTACTATTTTGTCGGACGGCCCACCGGCTATCTTCGTTCCTAGGACCTTTGTCCCTTGCCTTCTGGAGGAGATGCCCCGGTCTACTCGACGTAATTCTTGGAGTAGCCCATCTCCTCCGGGGCGTGAAGCCGCAGCATCTTGCTGCTGATATCTCGCGGAATATGGCGCGAGGTGATGAGGGACACGACGATCATGATTCCGAGTGAGAGCGGTACCCCCCAGATGGCGGGCTGCTCCAGCAGAGCCTTGATCAGTGGCGGGGCGTCGAAAGGCAGCCACTTCTTCTCGATTCCCATAAAGGTCAGGATGGCGAGAAGGGACAGCGTTCCCCCGAGCAGCATACCTGTTGCCGCCCCAAACTTGGTCAGGCCGCGCCACCAGGCGCCAAGCAGCAGTAGCGGGAAGTACGAGGCGGCGGCGATAGCAAACGCCCAGCCCACCATCAGAGTAATGTCGAACGACTCGACCAGCAGACCGAGCAGCATCGAAACGATACCGAAAACGACGGCGGCTACCTTGAACGCGGTCAGCCGCTGCTGCGTGGTCGCGCCGGGGTTCAGCATCTTGCCGTAGATGTCGTGAGCCCAAGCCCCACTCATGGAAACAAGCAGACCGGAGAACGTCGACATAAACGCGGCGAAAGCGCCCGCGCTTGTGATACCGGCGAGTATCTCCCCCAACAGTTTGTTCTCGAAGATTCGCGGCAGTGCGATAACGACGGCATCGGTCTTGTTGTTCGCGTAAAGCTCAGGCAGAAGGGACCGCCCGAGCGTCCCCCACATTGGGGTAAAGACATAGAAGACGCCGAGCAGGACCATGACCCAGAATGTCGTTCGCTTGGCAGCACGCCCGTCAGGGTTAGTGTAGAAGCGGACGAGGATATGCGGCAGGCCAGCCGTTCCACAGACAAGCGCGATAATCAGCGAGTAGGTGTACAAGAGCGGGTAACCGTGCTTGCCGGTCAGGGTCCCGTAGGGCTCAATCCATTTTCGGTTCGTGGGTGAATTCGGAACGTAGGAACCGGAGGTAAAGGCAACTTGACCGGGGTTTGCAAATTCTATCTTCGGTGCGGTCTTGACCGGCTTGCCGTTCAGTTCCACGGGAACACCGCCCTGGGTTACCACAAGGGGTGTGGCGACAAACACAGATGGGTCAGAGGGCGACTCCAGTGTGATAGGATCTTCGCCGGACGCGGGCTTGCGTGCGGTGCTGATTTTGTCAATCGTTGCCGCACCTGTTGACGGAAAGCGCATTTCCGTCAATCCGAGGGGAGAGAAGCTGACGGCATTCGCGGGGGCTTTGTCTTTTCCGGCGAATTTGAGCGTCGTGTCTCTGGCGAATTTCGGGGCATCGGCAGGCGCGTCGGCGTTCTGTTTCAGTGCGCCGCTGTAGCCGCCGTAGACGCTCATCAGCACAAAGAAGGGAACCGATATCGCGAACGCTTTCGCCCAGTACTGGAACGCCTGAACAAACGTAATCCCCTTCATACCACCGAGGGCGACATTGAAGGTAATGACGCTGCCGACAACCGCGATCCCTACCCAGTAGGGCCAGTTCAGGATCGTGGACATCGTGACACCAGCCCCTTTCATCTGGGGCATGGTGTAGAAGAAGCCAATACAGAGCACGAACAGGACCGCCACTTTGCGGAAGGTTGGCGAATCGAAGCGGCCCTCGGCGAAGTCCGGGATGGTATACGCGCCGAAGCGTCGGAGCGGCCCCGCTATAAAGAGCAGCAGGAGCAGGTAACCGGCGGCATACCCGACCGGATACCAGAGAGCATCGTAGCCGTTCTTCATCACCAGCCCGGCGATACCCATGAACGAGGCGGCGGAAAGGTACTCGCCCGAGATCGCGGAGGCGTTCATAAAGACCGATACCTGGCGTCCGGCGACAAAGAAATCGGAGGCGGACGAGGCCTTCCGGGTGGCATACAACCCGAGCCCGACGGTCGCGATGATGATAGCGACCACAAATAGGAAAGGAATCAGACTCATCGTGCGGTACCCTTCCCTGCGGCGTGCGGATACTCGGCGGCGATCTGCGCCTCGATACGGTCCGATTCACGAATAAAATAGCCGGAAAGCAGCCAAGTGATCGGGTAAAACAGGACACCGAGCAGAAGCCAGGTAAAGGTGAACCCCCCAACAGAGGCGCCTGCCGCCTGTGGAAGAAGCCAGTTTACCAGCGGCAACCCAAAGATCAGAATAAGAAATACAGCTGCCACCCGAATGCTCAAAGCAGCCTGGCGCTGCATCATGGCTCTCGCCAGCGCAGCCCGTGCCGCCTCATCGTCTGCCACCGTCGTCATGAAGTCCAGCTCCTTCGCGGATAAAGAGGTTATGAAGAGATGTTGGACACCGAAAGACTCAATCCCTGCCTGCGGTTAAGTTCGTCACGAACTGCATGGATCGGTAAGGCCAGCCAACTCGAGTATTCCATTGGGAAATTACCAGATGGCATTTTTTCAGAGTCGATCTCGGAATCACATACCCGCCGTAGAGCTGGGGTACGACCGTATCACTTTCCTGTCCCCACGCCCCGCCGCGACACACGGTAATTCTCGGCGCGGCAAAGAGATCTGCAGTCGGTGAGTCAAGAACAAGAGCATCGATCCTGTACTTTTGCGCGTCGAAAAAGGTAACGACCCACTTGTTTTCAACCCGTCTCAGGTTCAGTTCGCCAAA
Source organism: Armatimonadota bacterium (assembly GCA_040387315.1). Taxonomy (GTDB): domain Bacteria; phylum Armatimonadota; class Armatimonadia; order Armatimonadales; family Armatimonadaceae; genus JACMJB01. Next base: position 7,418 of record JAZKEA010000595.1, read on the forward strand.
CCGACCCGTAAGGATTTCAGTCGGATCTTTCCCCCAGTTCCAGCGATTGTTCTTCCATCCCCACGGCTCATACGCATCGTGATCGGCGATCTTTCCGCGCGGAACACGGAACATCAGAATCCCCTTTTCTCGCCGGAAGCTGGTGGAATAAACATAAATATAGCCATCGCCCCCGGAGGCCCAGGTAATCATCTGGAACTGTCCGTTCCATTTGTTGCCGGGGATACGTTTACCGGTCCGGTGCCAGGTCCTCCCGTTATCTCCGGAGACATAAATCTCCGTCCAATGAACGTCTCCCAGGTCCTGGCAAACCATGACATGCAGGTAGATTTTGCCGTCGATAACGATAGCGTCGGTGGGCAGGATAGTTTTGACGAGCTTATTGTCGATCCTCGTCTCATGATCATAGAGAATCAGCTGACGGGCATAATGGGGATCAGAACCGGCAGCAGAAGAAAAACGGATGCCTTCATCCAGGTTTTTCGTGTTAGATATGAGACCAACGGGAGAACGCCAGTCACTGCCACCGACACGTGCCTCTTTGAAGGTGTCGCCGAAGAGGAACAGCAGACTCGCCTGGTTCTCATCCAGGAGATAGTGGGGCC
>JAZKEA010000595.1:8032-18309 GCA_040387315.1 Armatimonadota bacterium
CGGCATACGCACAGGAATCCCTAGATCAGTCGCCTCCATACCGTATTTTGTGGTTTCCCCGGGTCCTGTCAGGTTCTTGATCTTTTTCGTCATAGATCTTTTTACGCTTCTGGCTTGCGTGCCAGCAGCGAAAACGTGTTGGGCAGGCGACCGACCAGTTCCGGCAGCATCTGCGGAAACTGGTCCCAGTACGTCTCCCCGTGCTCCTCCAAACGCTCGATACGCAGTCCGGCAGCGGCGACGGCACTGACGATCTGACCGAGGTTCCACTGACGCTCGTACTTGACCACCTGTTGCTCGGTCGGGACCCCGATATCGCCGATATAGTTGGGAGACCAGCCCTGCTCCGGTTCCACCGTTGTGGAGAAGTAGTTGCCGTAGCGAGCGTCCAGCTTGTAGTGGTCCGCATCCGCATCCCAGACCCAGGTCAGCGGATGGCCATCGAATATATAGAGCGCACCGCCAGGCTTCAGCAGACGGGCGGGCACGGTCGCCCAGGCATCGATGTACATGATCCAGATCAGGGCACCGCGCCCGGTGTAGACCAGGTCTGCCGTGCCATCCAGTTCTATTGGTGTTTGGAGCACATCGGACCGGTACCAGGTGGCGGGAGCCTGGAGCGCCTCGGACTTGCGCTGAGCGCACTCGATCATCGTGTCGGAGATGTCGATACCGACCACCTCTTTGGCGCCCACGTTCCAGAGCGAGAGAGTGTCTCTGCCGCCCGCGCACTGCAGATGAATCGCACGTCCGCACCACTGCTCCAAGTCCTGCAGGTACGGAAACTCCGGCGGGCAGAAGTTCGCACCGCCGTCGCGCAAAAAGTGAATGTCGGACTCAACCTCTTCCGCGTAGCGAATCGCGCCCTCGTTCCAGGCGGCGCGGTTGCTCTCGTGAAGTTTGGTTATGGTTTCGGTGGTCATAGTTTTCACGGATCACAAACTCGAATCAAACGGTAACAGCCCGATCGGCAGAAATCGCCAAAGGATTTTCAGGACATTCCAGGACAGGTTTTACCCTTTTCATCGCTGTTTTCCCTGGCAGACAGCCATCAGGATAGCTCGTACACTTTGCTGAAGGCTTGCTCGCATTTTACGCGTTGCTGCTGTTTTATTTGGCGCCTGCCTGCAAAACAGTACGCTCTGTCCTAAGAACAGGTATTTGTAGATGGAACCCGAAGACACTCCTGCCCTGCTGTCGCCTACTGGCGTTTTTGCGGACAATACGGACACGAGCGCCGAGGTTGTTTCGGCGACCGAGACGGTTTACCGAAACGGCCTTCCGCCGATTCAATCGTACGCCGATATTCCCAGTTTCGGACACAAAAAAGCCTGCGCTCTGGAAGGAATCGCGCACGCCATTACGCTGCCTAAGGAAGAGGACGTCTCTGTCGGAACTCCCGGATGCCAGCGATGCGAGGTTCTGCCTCTTCCCATTACCGATCAGCCGGGTATTCTCACTCTGCGTTTTCCACACACCCATACTCTGGGCAAAATATTGGAGTTTCTTGCCGGTTCAGCCTATCGTTATGAGGAACATGACGGCAACTTGCGTATTCATGTGCAGGCTGGCGGAATTATTCCTCTTATGACACCGGTCCTGGAGCGTTTGTCTTCGGCAGAGCAGCGAGACACACGGGCCTATTTTCAGCCCGACAGGTACCAGCGGTCGCTTAACTACACTGCCTCGCATTTCGAGATCAAGTCTCTGCCCGATTTTGCAAATCGCCTCAGCAATGAGTGGCTGCTGCGGCTTTTACGCGAAGAGCGCTTTTATTCGGTATTCCAGCCCATTTTAGACGGTAACACCGCGAAGGTATTCGGCTACGAATGCCTTCTGCGTGGGCGGGGCGAGAAAGGTTTGACAGTCCCTCCGGATTTGATGCTCAAGATTGCGCACAGCGCGGATCTATTGTTCCAATTCGACCTTGCGGCAAGACGTACCGCGATCCAATCGGCGGCGGAACACGGCATCGCGCAAGACCATAAAATCTTTATCAACTTTGTCCCGAGCGCCATCTACAACCCCAAGACCTGCCTGGACAGCACCGTGCGCTTGGTGGATGAACTGGGTATCAAGCGTAGCCAGGTTGTTTTCGAGATCATCGAGTCGGAGCGTCTGCCGGAGTTACCCCACCTTCGGCGCATCGTCGACTACTACCGTGCCCAGGGGTTTGGTGTTGCGCTTGATGATGTCGGGGCCGGATTCTCGTCGCTGTCGGCTCTCGCGGCCCTCCGCCCCGATTACGTCAAGATAGACCGCAGCCTGCTCCAGGGGGTTCACAAAGATACGGGTCGCGCCATTATCGCCCGTAAACTGCTGGAGATTGTCCAGGAATTGGAAATCCTGAGCGTTGCCGAAGGTATAGAGACAGAGGAAGAGTTCGCCTGGGCAAAGGAGCACGGGGCGGATTATGTACAGGGCTACCTGTTCGCCCGCCCCGCTAAAGTGCCGCCACTGCGGGGCTAGCGGCTAACGGTGGGAACCTCGTGGCGGATTCTCCACCGCCTTTTTTGACCATCCTATCTGTGGCGTCGGAGAACGCCGCTCGATTTCGGCTTTCAATTCCTCAACCTGGTTGAGCGCTGACCAAAAAACGATACGCTTTTCATCCCTGCCAAGGGTGTAATAGGTTCCGTTTTTCTCTTTGTAGTCCGAAACCGCCAGCCAGAGGATACGCCTGTACCCGAAGAGCGTTTTTTGCGTAATCCAGAAGTCGTCGATTTCGATACCACCCGCAAAGTACCGCCACCAGCAATAAAGAAGCGCCAGCCCGGCAGCAGCTATCCCTATTGCCGTCCCATTGGCATCAAAGCGCTCAGGAAGATCAAGAAAGCTGTAGAGCAAGGGTATGCTGCTGAGGCAGACTAGCAAAATGGTCGCGCCCAGCAGGATGGGAAACAGTTCCCCCGTTCGATAGTGAAATTTCCGCCCGCTGAGCGCAGGGGATGCTCGAAATCTTCCTCCCGTTGATGGCGGAACAGCGGCGCGCCATCCTGTAGTGCTGCCAACTGCGGATTGAGGTCGCGGTGCGTATTTCCGGACGATGCAGGCGAGTAGCAGGCAGTCGTAGATACTGTACCCCCACCGGATCTGTGTCTCGTCCGCGCCACAGAGACTGATGACATATTCACGTTCCACAAACGATCGCTTCTCGGTATGGTAGTCACCCACTTCGGACCACGGAATATCCCTTTTGATCCCCCGCGAAATAAAGGTGAACCCCTGAGGTGTAACCGCCCAAATGTCGTCACCGTATCGCCTGAGGCTCGCCGCTGTCTGCAGAACGCCACAGAGAAGGCAGAATCCAAATGGAACTGTTACCAGACAGGAGAGACTGTACACGCCGATAACATAGTGGGAACCAAGGATGCGGAAAGTGGAATGCATTTGATGCCACAGAAGAACCGTGACTGTGTAGAGGTACCCGAGTCCCAAAACAATCTGTGAAGTCAGCAGCCACTGGCGGGCTATCGGATAGTAATCAAAAATACGCGGCCACGGGTCGCAGGGGCGCGTTCCTATAACCTGCCAGTCGGCCACCGGCGCATGAGTCGCAAACCGCTGAATCATGTCACAGACCGCTTCTGTATTTTTCCAGTCGCTATTGAGACGAATGACTGCGGAGGCGGTTCGTACAACGGCTCCCTTCCCAGTGTGGCTTGAGCCAACGAAGGAGTAATAGTAATCTGTAACCTCGTCCCATCGTACCTGCCGCGTTTTGAAGAGCGTTCTCCAGACAACTCCCTCTCTATTGGCTGTAACATGGGCGATTCGTTCCCACCAGAAGAACAGAATCGCCCCGAGCAGAAAAACACTTCCAATACCTAGGCGAATCGCTGGCGGGATCGGGGTGTGCTTTCCATCGGGGCTGGAAAGAAAGGTTACTGCCACTCCATAAATCAAAACGAGAACGCCTGCAGCGTACCCCAGACCGTTAGATCGGCAGGTAACACTCGCCGGGGTCTCCCGTGTCTTCAAAGAATCGTCTGTGCCCATGAAAAACCGCCTCCGTGAACCGTCTGCAGAGTGCGACACGGGAAGGAGGCAGCAGGTTGCTTTGCTGCCTTTGGGGCAGTCAAAGTCAACCGTAGGCGACGAAGCCTCCGGGGGGAACCGTGATACAGATGGCGCTGCCGTTGCGATCTTCAGGCGGGCCGCTGGTCTCCGTGTCGACTTGCGAAGGGTCGGTGGAGTAAAGGCACTTCAGCGGACGCGAGCCAGGGGCGTGACACTCAGGAGAGACAGTGACCCATGCGGAGTGTTCGTGGTCCGGATCGGTGTTGATCGCGAGAACGACTTCGTCGCCGTCCAGCAGACGAGACCAGGCGACAATACCACGCCAATCCCCGCCTGACTCAATCTGTGGCACTGCGAAGTTCTCTCCATCACTGGAGATATCCCGGAGATACTGACAGCCACGGCGCAGGGTCGCACACTCGGTGCGCAGCGCAAGCATCTTCGCGAGTTCTTTGTAAACTTGGCTGTTTTCGTTGAAGAAGTGACGCTCGCGGCTTCCGAACGCTCCAAATTCACCGCCAAACATCGCCTCGCGGATATAACGGTCGCCTCCGTCTTCGCCGAGCGCGTGTCCGTTAAATCCCTGCTCCGTTCCGTAATAGATGCAGGGAACACCGATAGTTGTGAGGTTCATTCCCAGAGCGGCAAGCAGCGCTTTTTCAGCACGCTTATGATTCCGACCAAACTCTGCGGCGAATCGGGCTTTGACGGCCCGGCCTACCTGATCATGATCATCGAAGAACGTGACAACTTTGCTGCACCACCATGACAGGTCTTCTTCCGGTCCCTCGTTCGGCCCATTACGAAACAGACGGAAGTAATCGGCGGGGTTTCCTTTTCCCCTGACAACATCCCGAATCAAGGTTGGTATCTCATCGATACCAAGCGCAGCGTCCAATCCTGTCGCTTCCATCGTTTTGTAAGCGTTCTCGCGACCTCCCGCGATCTCGCCGATCAGATAGAAGTTATCTTTGCCAAGTTTCCGAGCAAATTCTTTGATGCTCCGGTCAAAATAGCGGGTCGCCCCCTGGCCCATGTGCTTGACCGTGTCCAGACGGAAGCCGTCAATATCGGCATACGCGATCCAGAACTGATAAGCCTTAGTCAGTGCCTCCAGGGCAGCGGACGGATGGAATTCCCCCTGGGAGTCCTGACGACCCAGGTTCAGGTCTTTCAGGCCAAAGAAGTCCCCCTCCTCGAACTCGGGAAAGGCGTCCCAGTTGCGGATCGAGCCCTTACGCGAAAACGCCTGGGGATGCTGAAGTTCGCTCGGCCAAACCGCGCCATCAGGCCAGGCGTCCGGGTACTCATTAAGATTCAGCGGCCCAAAGGGGAGCGTGGGTCGGTCGTCTTTGTCGCGAAAACCGAGCACAGGATATTCCTCGCCTGTGTATGGGGGCGCATAGGGTTTTTTACCAGGCTCGCCGTAGGCAAAGACATCAGCACTATGGTTCACAATGACATCGAGGATGACATAGATTCCCATCCGGTGCGCCTGATCAACAAAGGATCGGAGGTCTTCGCGTGTCCCGAAGCGGGGGTCTATATCCAGAAAATTCTGGACCGCATATCCGTGATACGAGTATTTGTCGGAGCGGCGCTGGCGGAAAATGGGGCTGACCCAGACACTCGTGATCCCCATCCGCTTCAGGTAGCCCAGTTTGCTCGTAAGGCCCTGCAGATTCCCCCCGACAAAGACATCCCCTGCCTCACGCCACACCTGTGCGCCTTCCGGGGTTTTGACGGCATTGGATATATCCTGGCTCGACCGGTAGCGCGGACGTCCCTCGGTTCTGACTATTTTCCCATCGTTGTCTCTGAAGTTAGTTTCCTGCCCATCGCTGAAACGATCGACCAGAAGAAAATAGAGCGCCTGATCTCCCCATTTTTCCGGAGAGGGATGAAACGAACGGCCCTGGATCAGCGTATCAAAATCTATATCGGCAATACTTTTTTCGCACACCGTCCGGTGCTCCTCCAGCGAACCGGTTGTTCGCGAAAATACTGTACCCGAATGCCTGCTTTTACCAACAAAGTGTGTTTCGCGATTATCGCTAGGTGCAAATGGGTGTCTTCTTGACTTCAAGGCTGAGCAAGGTTATACTCAGGACGGCGACGGGAATAACAAATGCCTCTTTTTCATCGTGCATTTGGGAACTTCCGCCGCCTTTCGTTCGGTTTAGTAATGGGGGCAGTGCGGCCTCACGGTCACGCTCGACTTTATTCCCTCTCGGTTCCGCTTCCGGTAGTTTCGCCGGGGGCATCATAAATAAATTCTTGTAGAAACGGACGTTTTGCCAGATCGCAAAACCGTTCGCGAAGGGAGCGCCGCGATGCCGGCAGCTATTGAAATCAAAAACCTCACCAAGCAGTACCCGGTACCGCTGAAGCGTGAGGCGGTCAATGCCGTTGACAATCTGTCGCTGACTGTGGGCGAGGGGGAGATTTTTGGCTTCCTCGGGGCCAACGGCGCGGGTAAGACAACGACGATCAAGATCCTTCTGGGCTTGATCTATCCGACACAGGGTGAGGCCTCGGTCCTGGGCAGACCTGCCGGGGATATCGAGATGAAGCACCAGGTGTCTTACCTGCCGGAATCTCCCTATTTCTACGAACACATGACCGCCGCGGAGGTGGTCACTTTTTACGCGCAGCTCTTTGGCATGAAGCGAGAGAATGCACGCCGCAAGGCGGATGAGCTGGTGGACTTTGTCGGACTCGGCGGCAAGTCGGACCGCAACAAGCGTATCTCGGAGTTCTCCAAAGGGATGCGTCAGCGCGTCGGTATTGCCCAGTCGCTGATCAACGACCCGAAACTGCTGTTCTTTGACGAACCGACTTCCGGTCTGGACGCGATCGCTCGAAGCGATATCCGCGACCTGATGCAGGAGCTGAAGCGTCAAGGCAAGTCGATGTTCCTATCCAGCCACCAGTTGGAGGATGTCGAAGCGGTCTGCCATCGTGTCTCAATCATCCACAAGGGCAAACTGCGCGTTATCGGGCCGGTAGATGATCTGCTTCAGGGCGAGCAGGTCGAGTTCCGTGTCGCCGCGGTCAGTGACGAACTTTCAAACAAAATAAAAGTGGTCGCCCCTGGCTCCAAGGTGGTCGAGGGACGAACGGTATTTACCGAGAAGAACGACCCCGAAGCGATAGCAGCGATCATGGATATGGTTCGCAATGGCGGTGGCCGTATTGAAGCTATTATCCCGAAACGACGTACCCTGGAAGAGCTCTTCGTTGAGATCGTCGGTGAGCGTATTGTTATCGGCGACGGCGGAACGGCGTTTACCGCGAGCGATGCCTTCCCCTCGGTCGCCAGCAACAGCCGTGTCGACAGCAATTCAGCTTCCGCCTCCGCCTCGGATGTTCCGGATGGTACTGTCGCCTACAGCGACGCCTTTAATCGACCCGAACCTAAGGTTGTAGAGACCGTCGTGGAAACGGGGAGCGCCACTGAGGATGCCGCGGCGAATGGCGCCGCACCCACAACGAAAACGCGCCGACCGGGCGCCAACAAGTACAAGGAGTTGAACGGCAAATGAGCGTCGCGTTGGTAATCGCCCGCAACACGATCAGCGAGGCGATCCGCCGCAAGGTCCTGATCGCTTTTCTCATGATCGGTCTCGCCGTCATCGGGATGACCTTTGCCTTCGGACAGTTCCAGGCCCGTCAGGACCTGACGATTGTCAAAGGGATGGGGCTTGGCATCATCTCGCTCGCCGGCATTCTCATCACTATTATTCTCTCGATCAATCTGCTTCCCAATGAGATCGAGCGACGGACCATTTACACGATCCTGTCAAAGCCCGTACGGCGCTACGAGTTCTTGCTTGGCAAGTACATCGGGGCTCTCGGGACACTGTTCATTAATATTCTGGCGATGTCGGTGCTGTTTGTTATCGCCTTCGCCATAAAGCAGGCGATAGCCCAGCCGGAAAACGCGATCAATCCGCTCTCGCTTTTCAAGGCGACACTGATGACCTATATGCAGCTTGTGCTGCTGGCATCGGTAGCGGTGTTCCTTTCGGTCTTTACAACACCTCTGGTCAACTTCTTCCTGTCGTTTGCCCTGTTTATCGTGGGTAACCTGTCGTCCTTTACCCAGGACCTTGCCAAGAACGGCGCAAATCCGCTCGTGAAAGGCTTTTTCCTGGCGGTTCACTACATCGTTCCGAACTTCGGCAACTTTAACTACGTGAATCCTCTGGTGAATCCCGAGGTTCAGGTAAAGTCCGAGGCTTTGTTCCTGAGCCAGAACGTCATTTATGCGCTGGTCTACGCAGGCGTTCTGATGATTCTCGCTATTCTCGCCTTTGACCGGCGCGAGGTTTAATAGAAACTCCCCTGGCAACAGCGTCGATGCCGGGGGAGTTTGGAGACACTTGTATGCCCTTTAATTCATCTCAACGTGGCAGCCTGATCGCCGCTGCCGCTTTCCTCGGCGTTTGTGTCGTTGCTCTTCAGGCCCGCATTGACCCGCTCCGCCGACAGCCTGCCATCGAGCCTCCCAAGTTGATTAAGGTTGGGGAGAGGATCGGAAACGGAACTACGGGGGCTGCGCTGCCGTTTGAGTACACTCTCGGTGCGCTTGCCGGCTTCCGCCAGGTAATCGCGGGCTTGCTCTGGGTGCGCTCCGACTCGTTCTTCCACTCCGGGAACTACGATGCCATCCTGCCCTGTATCCGCCTGATCACCTGGCTGGACCCGAACTGGCTCGACCCGTACGCGACCGGGGCGTGGCACTTGATGTATAACTTCACGGACACCGATCAGCGCTCCGACCGACGCTACCTGCCTGCGGGCCTTTCGCTTCTCAAGGAAGGTATCGCCAACAACTCCGCTCAGTACGACATGTACAAAGAGATGGGCTGGAACAACTACGACAAGATCAAGAACTATCCCGAGGCGGCGAAATACTATGCCCTGGGAATGAAGAACGACCCCAAGTTCGATATCACCCAGATTGAGCATGCCCTTGCACACTCCCTGGAGAAGTCCGGCAGAGTGGACGAGGCCATCGCGACCTGGGAGGATGCTGTCAAGCGACATAAGGCGATTCTGGACGATCCCAAGGAGACGCAGGAAGCAAAGGCGCGTAATCAGTCCGGTTATGAAAACTCTCGCCGCAACCTTGCCATTACGCGCGTTCGCCAGTACCATCGTAAGTCGCAGACGCAGCCCCCGGTCGATGTCAAGTTCACCTCTCAGGTGGTCCGGATTCGCCCTCGGGTTCTGGAGATCTCCGGCCAGTGGGACCTCGTCGGCTCCAAGCTGTACGACCCGACCGATGCGAACAAGCCGAACGAGTTCGGTAAAGGCGTTCTTGTCGCCGGACCGGTAGACGGCGCCCGTGTGGATGTTCGACTGCAGGATCAGGGCTACAAGATGCCGGACTCCTCGGAGTTCAACTTCGACATCGACCCCAGCCTGACGATCATGCAGGATGCGCTCTCGACCCGTGGCGGCAAGATGGTAAACCGCGGCGGTCTCTATGTCTGGCGCAAGGACGAGGGCGGTTCCCTTCCCAAGGATCAGACGGAGCAGGCGATCTACGCCTTCAACCCGAAGGACGGAACGAACCCCGGTATCCCGCTGCAGCAGGCTATGGCCGGTGGCATAACTATCAGCGCAGAAGGCCAGCGCCAGTTGGAAGCTATCAGCAAGCAGCCGATGGCCCAGCTGAAAGGCGATACCGCCAAGATCGCGGAACTGACGAAGCAGGGAATCAGCGTCGCCAAAGAGAGTCGTTACATCCTCGGGAAGTTCAAGCGTGAGATCGATATGAGCAAGGACCCCAAGATGTACGGGTTCAAGAAGGACAAGTACGATCTCATCCTGTCTATCAATCCGGCGGGAACTCCGGACTTTGTTCAGGACCGAATCGGTCTCCTGGGCGAAGGATGGACCGACAAGCGGTACCTGGATACCACGACGGTTCCCGGCGCACGATTTATCCGTCAGGTTATTACGCTGACCAAAGAGGACATCGAAGGCAAAGACCGTAAGGTTCTTTTCCCTCCGGTGACTGTTAAAACCGCCCAGAAATAGCTCTGAGCAGTGGCATCGCCGTCCGTGTGCGGATAAAATAAAATCACGGCAGCGGGTCGGCCACGAACCAGGTCAGGGCCGGAAGGCAGCAGCCTTAAGAGGTACGGCCCGTGTGTCGCCAGTTTGGAGCGGAGCAGGTGCAGCATTGCACCTGCTCCGCTTTTTTGTGTCATACTGTTGACAGATCCGGTCAAAGGAGACCCACC
>JAZKEA010000596.1:0-2296 GCA_040387315.1 Armatimonadota bacterium
CCCTGTGGCGCGTTCGAGCAAAGTATCTAACGGGACCAATCATCTTCTGGGCTGAATGGGACCCCGGCTACTGCTGGAACGATAGCAGCCCGAATAGCGGACAGTACTGCTACGCGAAGGTTTGGGGTAATGGACATACTGACATAGGTATCGGAACGCAGGATGATGAAATGTTAGCCTTCCGAGCCCGAAAGAATGATTATCTGCCTCCGGAATGGGAAAACTATTTTTAGCGTTTCGGCGAAGGCCTAGGTGCCCAATGGGAACTGCATCCCATTCATAATTACCTGTCCCGGACAGGCATACCAAGTCCTTTGCTACCGCTGAACGCAGGTCAAGAAATTCAGATACAATTCGCCGTCGCCTGGGCTGATGCAGACGAATTATCCTCGGATGCGACCTCTACCGCTGTTGAAGTATCACCCTCAGAAATTCTAATGGGGGGAAGATGTACGTAAAATGAAACAGGAAACTCTATCGACGGTTAAAACGCGTGATGGCATATCGCTGAGTGTCCGGCGCTATGAGTCGCAGGACCGGGACTCATCGGCGGATACGCTTGATCTGCTGCTGCTTCACGGCTGGCCGAACACCGGGTCGGTCTGGCGGCCTCTGGTCGATGTTCTGCTCCTGGGGGATGCGAGCCTGCGTATATTCGCTCCCGATCTTCGCGGGTACGGCAGCTCAGACAAACCGGAAAATGGCTACCGATGCGCGACCTTTGCGGATGATGTCGAGGATATTGCCGCTGCCCTCGGACTGCGTAATTATGTGCTGGTGGGCCACTCGATGAGTGGTAAGATCGCGCAGCTGGTGGCATCCCGTCAGCCGGACGGACTTGCGGCGCTGGTACTCGTGACGCCGGGTCTGCTTGCCGCATCGCCCCCGGTGGATGTGTCCAAACGGAAAGAGATGCACGGCAACCCGCGTCTGATCCGGGACATGATCGCAAGCTGGGCAGGGCATCCGTTACCGACAACGGAGGCGGAACTACTGGCGGAAGAAGCAGTCACCGTGGGACGGTCCGCGTGGAACGGGTGGCTGTCGCCGATGCGCGATGAAGACTTCTCCCGAGAAATAGGAAAAATCGCGGTTCCGACCCTTGTGATCGGGGGCGGGAAAGATCCGCAGCGGACTGAGGATGAGCTTCGTCGCGGCGTCGTCGCCCGTATCACAGGCGCGGAGTATGTTCGGCTACCCAACAGCGGGCATCTGCCGCATATCGAGGAGCCGACCGCACTCGCCGCGCTTATGGTCAACTTCCTGTCCAATATATCCGCTGGAGAAACGACGACCCCATGAGCACGACCGAGCCGCGAAATCCCTGGCAGGACGAACTGGGTTTTATTCCCCATCTTCCGGGACAGCCGGAAGCGATCAATGCCGACTCGTTTGAGGAAGATGTCCTTCTGTCGCCCGTTCCCGTGCTGGTCGAGTTCTGGGCCGCCCGGTGTGGCCCGTGCCGTCGCCTTGCGCCCGAGATGGCGGCAGCGGCGGCAGAGCTGGGCGGCAGAGCGCGGGTCTTTACCCTGAATGTCGATGAGGAGCTGGAGGCGGCGGAACGGTTCGCGGTCTATTCCATACCGGCAACGCTGCTTTTTGTGGACGGCGTGGAAAAGGGACGTCTTCTGGGCATCGCGGACCGCGCCGCTCTGGTAAACTTACTGCGTCCGTTCTTACAAAAATAAACGTTTGGAGCTGCCTGACATGCCTGCAATAACCTGGAGTGATACCGAAGATATCGCAATCGCCCTGACCGAGAAATATCCGGACCTTGATCCCCTGACGGTTCGCTTTACCGACCTGCACAAAATGGTGCTGGAGGTTCCCGACTTCGACGATGATCCCGCGGCCAGCAACGAGGGAAAGCTTGAGGCGATCCAGATGGCCTGGCTGGAAGAGTTCAAAGATCTAAACGGCTAGAATCTGCTGCCAGATAGTCTCAAAGGAGAGATCTATGCCGAATAAAAACGCGCTCAACGGGTGGGAGCGAAACGTTCTGTGGATAGTCCTCACCCTGCTCATTGCAGGGTGGTGGGGTATACTGGGCGTCTTGTTGAAGTGGCGCTTAAATAATGGTGTCGTCTGGTTCGCGACGCTCAACACCGTCCTCACCATCCGTTTTATCGCGCATATCGGATGTAAACGGTCACCGGATTTCAATTCGGTTTTTGCCTATGCTGCACAAATTACCGCAGTGTGGTTCCCGATAATGCTTCTCACATTACCGGTTATGCTGTTCGTCGGGGCGTTCATTACCGGCGGCCTATATTATCTGCTAACGCTGATCGGACTC
>JAZKEA010000597.1:0-1629 GCA_040387315.1 Armatimonadota bacterium
GTCAGCCCCTGAGCCGCCAGCGCGGCGACCTCGTGTTCTCGCTCCGTCAGTCCCCAGAGGCGGGGGCCACTCCCGCTTGGCACAGCTGCGCTGCCGTTCCCGCCGCCGGGTACGGGCAGGGCGCGAACCAGATACGGCACCAGGGCCGGGGAGCAGTATGCCTCACCGGACACCGCCGCACGAAGGGCGCGGCGAACCTCGTCCGCGCGATCCTCCGCGCTGATGAAGGCGCGGATATCGGCTGTCCCGCCCGCCCGAAGCAGCTCCTCGGCGGCGCGGGCGCTCCCCTCTCGCCCGGCGATGGTAGGGGGAGCCATCACCATCAGGAGAATGGGCCGGATAGAGCAGAAGACCAGTTCCTCCCGCAAATGGGACGCACCCCAGCTCAGCAGGAGCCAAACGGCAGGCTCTGCCCGGCTGCTTGTCAGGCCATTGCCGTCAGAATAGGCAGCTGCCCTCCCGCCGTCAAAATCGGAAACAAGGGATGCAAGCGCGCAGCACAGCAGGCGCGGTCCGGTCACCGCAACCCGAGGCCGCATCGTTGACGAACGCTCGTTCTGCATCATCAGTAGATGTCTTCCTTTTTCGGTTGTCAGGCACAGTATAAGGAGCCAGGCTTACAGAATCCTTACAAAGGGTCCATCCCGGTAAAAAAACCAGGAAATTTTTTCGCGGAAAGCGCCTATTTCAGGCGCTCACGAGACAGCAGTAAAAGTACGCGGCTGCGCACGAGGGGTGGTATCGGCGCGTGACCGAGTTCGCTCCGCAGTTCATCGCGGGCACGGGTCTCCAGGCGGGCCAGTTCGTCCGGAGAAAGCGCGTCCCGTGCGGCGAGCAGCGCCTGACCGCTGCCGGGATTTCGTGGCGGAGGCGAAGGCGCGGCGGGCGCAGCGGCCAGCCGGGGCGGAGCGACTCGGGCGGGCAATAGGCAACGCTGCCCTTTCTTTTCCCTCGCGTACCAGGTGAGAAAATCATCGGGCCAGCCTTCGTCTCCCTGCTGCCAGTGCTGCCAGACCGCGACCAGCCACCCCGGACCAACGGCCTTTCGGCGGCGGGTCCAGCGGGCATAGGCGAGCAGTGTGAGACACCATCGCGCACCTCGGTCCGAAAGCATGCCCCTCGTTACCGGGTCCGAGATCTTTTGCTGTCGCAGACCGATATAGGCCGTTCTCTCGTCACCGGGAGCCACCCGAGCGGATCGCACGGATGCTTCTCCTGTTCTTATAGAGGCCAAATCTGGCCACGCGAAGGGAGACGGCTGAGCCTGCGGCGAAGGCGTTTTTTCGGTTTCCCCCGGCTCGTCTTCTGTACGGGGGACAGGACAAGACGGCGTCTGCTGTGTCTCCTTAGATAAAGGAAAAGAGGGAGAAGGGAGCGGATCGGCGAACGGGTCCGGAAACTCGGGGGCGGGGTCCCCTGCATACCCTGCTTCAGACGCACGGTTCGCTGCCGTGGGAGCAGTGCGAAACGCGGCGGGAATCAGCGGCACGAGGCCCGACAGGTCGTAGCAGGTGGTGTCCCACTTCCCCCGGCGTTTTTCCAGGGGCCAGTGGTGCGGGCCGGGACCGCGATGAAGCTCTTCGCCAGTCACCTCGCGCACGATACCGAGCGAGCGCAGCCACTGGAGGA
>JAZKEA010000597.1:1639-2192 GCA_040387315.1 Armatimonadota bacterium
CCCCACCCCGGCGACCTGCGATAGACGCGGCACTCCCGCCCAGACCCGGTTGGAGTGCCAGCCGTCGTGCTGGAGGAGGGCACGCAGGACCTGACCCACGGCATCCGACGACAGCCCCGATGCGGGCTGTCCGTGGAGAAGCCGCTGCAGCCGGCCCACCAGGACATCGAAGAAGTCGTCGGGAGCGCGGTAGACCAGAGCCGCTAGGAGCGGCGGCTCACTGGCTCCAGCTGGGCGGATGGAGTCGCCGGAGACACTGGGGACTGCAGGAAAACTCGTCAGGGGAATCAGCCTTTCTTCCATGGCGTCTGGGGCAGCGATGCCGCGTTCACCATAGCAAACGAACGTTTTACCGGAAGTTTAGCATGCTGCTGTGCACCATATTAAACATTTGTTTGCTTTTTTACGGGTTGCGGTTATCCGGGCGTTAATGCCCGGAAACAAACGCCCGGAAACAAACGCCTGGACCTGAATCTGAATCGCACCCGCCCCCCGTTTCACGAGAAGGAATCCGTGGGTCCGTGTCGAACGATAGCGGTATCCGTTTGGACCC
>JAZKEA010000598.1:0-2626 GCA_040387315.1 Armatimonadota bacterium
GTTGAACTCCTCTTTGGCAGAATAACTGACCAGAGGACGGTACCATGGCCCGACCAGTTGAAATGCCTGCTCCAGCGTGATGCGCTCGGCGCTTGGGTCATTCAGTCGGCGAACGTCTTTGCGGAAAAAGTGGAAGTCGGCAAGCACTGTTGGAAGCGAACGGTTAAAGAAGCCTGCCATAAACGGTGCCGCCTCTGCCCGGTCGCGCGAAAGGTACTCGCCCGCCGAGGAGTGGCGAACAAACACCAGGTACTTGCCGGATCGGCTCCAGACGGCAAGAAGCGCTCCATCCATCTCCCAGGTCTGGTGGGACTTCGTATCATAAATACCGGAACCACCGTAGGAATTGCCTACACGGGTAATGCCTACGGAGGTTCCGGCAGTGCCGGGCTTCCGTGGCTGCGTCTGCTACACCCACCAGTTGTAAGCGAGGTATTGCTCGCCCGGCGTAAAGCCAGTGAACCTGCAGTAAAAGAACTCCTGCCCGAACCCTTCCTTGAGCAGGGTGACTTTCCCCGCTTTCAGGGCTACGAGGTAGTAGCGTGCATCTGGCCCCCGAAACATAGCCGTGTCGCCGCTGGACGCCAGTGCGCCTCGAAAGAACGTGCTGTAAGAACCGGGAACCGGCGGCATGACCTCATTCTTGATGATCTTCAGCCTGCCCCCCTCGACGCCTGCTTTGTTCAGAGAAAACTTGTTGCCTGGCAGGTCTCCCACGAAATACAGGGTTCCACGAGGAAAGCGAGCAGGCGGTATCTGCGTCACTGATGTGGTTTTCATGGATACCGTAACCACCTGTATCATCTCACCGAGCGAGAACTGGTTCCCCTGAAGGGCAGGCGAGGATATGGGAGGATGTTTTCGGCTCTCGTGGATTCATGTCGGCTTGATCCGGTTCGACGTCTGCCGCCGGGACACCACGCGCCGCGCCTGGGCACCTGCCGCGCCAAGGAGGGCACCACTGGCGATTATGGCGACAACAGCGAACTGGTCTGATAGTGGCATGGTTACAGAATTGCCGAGAAGCCCGAAACCGATGAACACAACGAAAAGGACAATACCCGCAAGTATCGCTCCGGCAGCGGCACCTGCTCGTCGGCTGCGACATAGTAAGCCATAGATCAGTGCCAGTAAAGCTGGAAAGAGGAAAGCGAAGCACCAGTAACCATCAGGACGATAGACCGGTGAAAGCAAAGCGGGTACAAGGCCACCGTACGCCAAACTCATCCCTACAGAAGCGATGACCGCAGTGCGTGTTTTCGCAGATGATTTCTGTCCTTGTGTTGTCTTAAGGACAGGATGTAGCGGTGAAAGGACGACCGCGTTCTCCTGCTCGATGGCAAGCCGAACGAACTCCGGCTTGATGCCGATCTCGTGAGCGACCGCCTCCATCGGTTCCTGGGACAGCATCTGCCCGTGGACTTCCTGAAGCGCCCCAGCCCGCGCCAGGATGCGCTCAGCCGCCGACGGCTCGAAGAGTGCCGGAGACGGAGCAGGCAAAGGTTCCTGAGTTGAAACTGGCGCCTGAGTCGCGGTGATAAGAGGCTGGGGCAGAGGCGTTTCGGGGTTGTGGTACCACGCCTGCGCTTTCGTTTTGGCTTCTTCGCCGGTTTCGGTCTGCCGGAGATTCATGGTGTCTGCGATACTCTTTATCCTTTTATCCTTTACTGTAGCCACGGCAGCATAATCGGCTTGCGAACGGTATGCGTCCGCCCATATGCCATGGCTTTGATCTCGGCGATGTAAGAACCGGCGGGCATGTCCCTGTTGTCGCTGTCGATCCCGTCCCAAGCCAGACGGTATACCAGGCCAGGCAGCGCACGCATCGTGTGACGGTTCCTTTTGACCAGTGGCACGACCAGTCTGCCCTCTTTCGTCAGGACGTTGACTCTGACATCCGCATCTCGGTTCACATCGAACTCCACGATTACGTTGTGCCTAAGACGCAGGCCGGGAAGCCGTGGCCCCTGAGAAACCACCGCATTCATTATTTCCACAGGAACACCCTTTACGGTAACCGGGTCAGGCTTCCCCGCTGGCTGCTCATACCTCCGCAGGAGCGCATCCTGCTCTTGGATGATCTGCTGGTCATGCTTCAGTTTCTGTTCCATTTCGAACAGACTGTTTCGGCAGTCCCCTTCACGAACCCAGGCGTCCTCCGCCATCTCCTGCCAGTCTTTCGCGTAGCCGTGCATCACAAACAAGGCAAAGCCAGAGGTGAGCAATAGAACGCCAATCGTAATGCGCTGACACCGAATAAGTTTGACGGTTTTGTCCCTATTGTTCATTCTCGCTGCCTCTGCGCAAAGTCTCATTATCGTTGTCCCGCGCCTTCTGCCCCGGTCTCTTGCTTAGGTTTCAATTTTACCTCATGCCCACGTCAGACAGACTCGCCAAAGAACAACGTCGCGCTCTCCTCGCGGGAAACGCCGAACTTAGTCGTAGCCCTGATTTACTTCCTTTCCCAAGGCCCGCCCTCAGGCCACTTCAAGGGGGAAGATGCGGAGGTACGCGCCGCCTGCAGAATGGGAAGAAGAAACGTTCGCAGAACTGCATTCACTACGGGTAGTTCTAATCCTGTATCCGCCAATCCGCTCCGGCGCAGGAAGGCAGTCCACTGCATTGT
>JAZKEA010000598.1:2636-3091 GCA_040387315.1 Armatimonadota bacterium
AGCAAGCGGAACGTCTTCCGGCAGGGCGGTGCCGCGGCGTTCAAACGTCGCCTCGACTGCCGTCGGCAGGATTTCACCGTTGAAGGAAAAGTTCTGCGACAGAAACCACAGGTCGTAGTAGTCTTTCATCCGGGAGTTTGTGATGCCCAGGTTTACCATAGCTTCCAGCTTCTCCGCGACAACGGTCTCGCGGGGATAGGCCCGAAGTCAAGGCTTCGCAAAGTCGGGCAGCAGTACCGGAACATCGATCTCCTCCGGCTGAGGCGTTACCGCATCACCGAAACCGAGGTCAATCTGGAGCGGGATTCTCGCGGAGGCAAGAGCCGCGGTGACCTCTACATGAAGACCGAGATATGTCTCTCGTTTCGGCGTGGTTCGATGTTCAGGGTTTCTGCAAGGAACACCAGCCCATCCTCCTCAACCTCAGTCTGGCAAATTTCGAAGAAGATAACCTT
>JAZKEA010000599.1:0-4295 GCA_040387315.1 Armatimonadota bacterium
GGCATGAGTGGCTGCCATCAGCGGTTTAAGCGGTGCGACGTTTGCCGCAATGACAGCCCCTGCGGTGATAAAGCGTGGCTCTATCTGGTTTAATGGAACATCTCCGTAGATTCCGAAGAAGGAAGCAACCGCCCGACATGACCCGACCATCCGATGCTTCGCGTCGCCGCTCTGACTCTACCCTGAGTCGGCGTACCCTGCTCCAGTGCGCGGCCCCGGCGGCGCTGTTCTCGCTGCTTCCCCCTCAGTCCCGTGCGGATTCAGCAACGGCTCAGCCATCCGGGCAGCTGGAGAATAACTTCAAGAATCCGCCACCGTCCGCCCGTCCGCATACGTGGTGGCACTGGATGAACGGCAACATCTCGCTCGCCGGGATCACTGCGGATCTCGAAGCAATGGCAACGGTCGGAATCGGCGGCGCGCAGATTTTCAATGTCGATCAGGGCATTCCGCTTGGGAATGTTCCCTACATGAGCGATGTGTGGCGCGGGGCCATGGTGCACGCCGCGAAAGAGGCGAAGCGGCTGGGCATTGAGCTTTGCCTTCACAACTGTGCCGGATGGTCCAGCTCCGGCGGCCCGTGGATCGATGCCGCTCACTCGATGCAGATCCTGACCTCGTCCGAGACGTCTGTGGCGGGAGGGCAGCGGTTCGCAGCGAAGCTTCCCGAACCTCCGAAGCGAGAAGATTACTACCGAGATATCGCAGTCGTTGCCTTCCGAAAGCCGAAAAACGAAGCGTACCGGATTCCCGGAATCAAGGACAAGGCCTACTTTAGCCGGGGCGGTGGGGGCATCGGAGAGGCCGCCGATGTGCCGGACGCCGCCATTCCCCGAAGTGATGTGCACGTACTTGCGTGTTCCGCCGATGGTTCGCTGACCTGGGATGCCCCTGCAGGAGGGGACTGGATCCTGCTGCGCCTGGGGCACACATCGACGGGCAAGACGAATCACCCGGCTCCCGCCGCGGGCCGCGGCCTGGAATGCGACAAGCTCAGCCGTGAGGCGATGGACCGTCACTGGGAGAAGGGCATCGCTCCGATCCTCGCGGCAATGGGGCCGGAGCTTGTCGGCAAGTCGCTGAACAATGCGCTCATTGATTCCTATGAGGTCGGCACCCAGAACTGGACACCGCGGTTCCGCGAAGAGTTCCGGAAGCGCCGCGGCTACGACCCGCTTTTCTACCTTCCGGTTATCACCGGACGCGTAATCGAAAGCGGGGAGGTGTCGGAGCGCTTTCTCTGGGATCTCAGGCGCACTGCAAGCGATCTTTACGCCGAGAACTATGCCGGAAGGTTCAAAGAGCTGTGCCACCAGAACGGGCTTCTCTTCTCGGTTGAACCGTATGGCGATGGTCCGTTTGATGACCTTCAGATCGGCGCAATGGCAGATATCCCGATGGGGGAGTTCTGGGTGAACGGCGCTGCCTCGGAATCGATCAAGGTCGCTGCCTCCTCGGCGCACATCATGGGCAGAAATATTGTCGGTGCGGAATCCTTTACCGCCAGTGAGAACGATGGTCGGTGGCTGGTCGAGCCCTACGGGACCAAAGCGCTTGGGGACCGGATGTACACGCAGGGGCTGAACCGCTGTATCTTCCACCGCTACGCGCACCAGCCCTGGATGAACCTGCGTCCGGGAATGACGATGGGGCCCTGGGGAATGCACCTGGAGCGGACCATAACCTGGTGGGACCAGAGCCGTTCGTGGCTGACCTACCTGGCGCGCTGCCAGAGCCTTCTTCAGACGGGGAAATCGGTGGCACAGGTGCTGGCGTTTTCCGGCGATGATACGCCGGGCGGCCTCTTTCGCCCGAAGCTTCCGCCCGGTTTCGACTACGATGGCTGTGACC
The DNA here is from genome assembly GCA_040387315.1 of Armatimonadota bacterium. Lineage (GTDB taxonomy): Bacteria > Armatimonadota > Armatimonadia > Armatimonadales > Armatimonadaceae > JACMJB01. Next base: position 1,852 of record JAZKEA010000599.1, read on the forward strand.
GGTCGGTCCTGATGACAGCCCGTGTCGAGCGGGGACAGATCGTGCTGCCGAGCGGGGCGGCGTATGACGTGCTGTATCTTCCGGATTCCGATTGGATGACGCCGGAAACGGTCGAGCAGCTTGCCAAATTATCGAAGGCGGGCGCAACGATCGTGGGGAAAGCGCCCACCAAGTCGCCGAGTCTTGTGAATTACCCGGCCTGCGATAAGGTGGTCGCCGAGCAGGCCCGAAGTCTCAAGCTGACGCCGCCGAATGACCTCGCGCGCGTTCTTACGAAACCGGACGTGTTAGTCCCGGAGGGTGTGCCGTTCCTGTGGATCCACCGGCGAACCCCGCAGGGAGAGGACATCTATTTTGTCAGCAACCAGCGCTATGCCAATGTCACCGCGACCGTCGGTTTTCGGGTGCGGGGTAAGCAGCCGGAGCTGTGGAACCCGGAGACCGGGCGAACCGAGCCCGCGCCGGTTTGGAAGGAGGAGGCAGGAAACACGTCCGTTTCACTCCGTCTCGGACCTGCCGAATCTGTCTTTGTCGTCTTCCGCCCGACGAAGGCAGCGGCTCCGCACCTGGTCGCCCTTTCGCATGTGAGCAGCACGGACCCGGCGGATCGGAAACCCAGCCTGGAAATCGTGGAGGCGAGATACGAGGCGATTGATGGGGCGGGGGGAAGCGATGTCACGGCAAAAGTCCGCGGCATGACCGCATCCGGCGAGTACAGCATTTTGGCAGACAATGCGCATTTCGGAGACCCGACACTCAATCACGCGAAACAGCTTCGGATCATCTATCTCCTTGATGGCAAGCGGCTCGAAAAAACGGTCAGCGAGAACCAGACCCTGTCTCTTCTCGGGACCACTCTCGCAAACGAGCTTCCTGTGTACGAGGTCCGGCCCGGTGCGCTGCTGGCGTACCAGGCGGGAACCTATAGTTTCACGAGTTCAGGCGGGAAAACCCGGACGGCATCCGTTCCTGCGCCGAAGGCACTGCCACTCGCCGGTCCCTGGAAGCTCGACTTTCCTCCGGGTCTCGGTGCTCCGGCGACGGTGACACTGCCGAAGCTAATCTCCTGGACCGAACATTCCGATCCCGGCGTTCGTTATTTTTCGGGCTCCGCCACCTACAGCACGACGTTCCCCGGAAAGATCGAGAAAGGGCACGCGCTGATCCTCGATCTGGGAGAGGTAAAGAACTTCGCCGAAGTGCGGATAAACGGCACACTGCTGCCGACACTCTGGAAAGCGCCCTGGCGTCTTGACATCACGGGCCTGGTGAGGCCGGGCACGAATACGCTCGCGGTTCGTGTCACAAACCTCTGGGTAAACCGGCTCATCGGAGATGAGCAACTGCCTGCTGAGGTCGAGTGGTCGGGCCCAAGGGGACCGATCAAAATCTGGCCGCAGTGGCTCCTGGACGGCAAACTGCGTCCATCGACGGAGCGTGTCGCCTTTACCACCTGGCGCTTCTGGACAAAGGAGGACCAACCCCTCCCATCGGGTCTCCTGGGGCCGGTTCGCCTCCTTGAGGTGCCACTGCTGCCGCTGGCCCCGCCCCGCTGAGGCAGCCCGCATCGAGACGATTCGGAGCCGTTGGCACGCTCGAGATTTACCGCTTCCGACCGTGCTGCTGAAGATCCACAACGGCTCCGCTGACGGGGCCGCCCCCGTCCTCAACAAACGTGACGGCGAAACTTGCGATCTCTTCGGGCAGGAGCAGACGACCACTGGGAAAGGAAACGTGCTGTGCCCAATCCTCAGGCCGGCCTTCACGCACCTGCAGCCGCTGTTCGCTCTCGGAAAGAACCCAGCCCACATTGAAGTGGTTCACGCGAATGTGGTCCGACCCGAGGGCATCCGCTAGATTCCGCGAGAGCGTCATCAGGCCGCCTTTCGTGATGGAGTAATCCAGAAGATTGCCTCCGCCCCCATGCCCGTTGACACTGCCGATGTTCAGTACGACGCCGCCTCCCTGCGCCCGAAAATGGGGAACAGCGGCCTGAATCAACAGCAGCGGTGCCCGCAGGTTCACCGCCATCATGGTGTCAAAAAATGCGGCATCCGTGGTTTCAATCGTGCTGCGCGTCGTCAGGGCGGCATTATTGACCAGGATATCCAGGCGGCCGAATCGACGAATGGTCTCGTCGACCAGTGCGGCGCATGCGGCCGGGTCGCCAAGATCGGCGGCAAAAAAAGCATCCTCCCCAAGGGAAGTATTTGGTTCCCTGTCATGGCGCATCACAAGGGCGCCCTCGGCAGCAAACCGGTCGCTGATCGCCCCACCGATTCCTCCCGGGGGTGAACCCGTTACCAGTGCCACCTTCCCTGCTAACCTGCCAGCCACACACTGCATTCAGTATCCTCCGGAACTAGTTTCCGCTTTTTGGCCGATGATAAACGCAGCGGGCAGGGGCGAATGTACGGAGAGATCGTATCGCAGGGGTACCCCTG
>JAZKEA010000599.1:4305-5100 GCA_040387315.1 Armatimonadota bacterium
AGGGAGCGAAGGTGCGATAGCTGGTCAGATGATGAATCGCGAAGCCGCCAAAGCCAGGCGTCTTCCCGTACTGCCGGGCCGCCGCGGATACCGCGCGCTCCATCGCAGAGTTACCCTCCGCGAAGAAGGTCGCTGTCGGCTCGTCCTTCAGACGCTGCGTTTCCATCCCAATCACGATGCGTTTTTTTATCTTTCCGGCATACGCAATCTCCCCTGCGGCACGCTCGATCAGAGCCGGGGCGTTGTTCACGTAGTCCATCAGGGCGAGGTAATCCACGCGATCCAAAACGGCCCGATCCAGCCATTCTAACTTCTCCTGGTCGAACCAGAAGGGAACCGCGGCGCCCAGAACCAGCCGGGGGAGCCCGCGAGGCGCTCCTGCATCCACTTCGGCGCGAGCCCGCTCGAACAGGCGGAGGAAGTCCCGGCGCAAGGCAGGGGCCGGCCATTCCTTGAGCAGGTACGGCTCTACATCGTACTGGAACCCGTCGAATCGGGCCGGAGCTGGAGCCGCACGGTTAAAGGAAAGCACGGCTCGCAGGAAGCCGAGTGCCTCCTCGTGATTCTCCTTTTGCGCCCAGCGGCTGTCGCCACACAGAAACTCAACGAGCAGACCACGCCGGTGCGCCGCCGTGAGGAAGCGGCGCACGTCGTCCCTTGCCGCGGGTTCAATTAGAGCTTCCCGGCGGATGCCGCCCAGGTAGAGCGTGGTGATGGCACGATCCGGGTGGCCGTGCGGTGCGGAGATAAACTTGAAAAACGCGCTTTGTGCGGTCGTCTCGCCACTGCCCTCAC
>JAZKEA010000600.1:0-1698 GCA_040387315.1 Armatimonadota bacterium
CATCCTGCGCGACAGCCCCGCCGCCCGAACGGCCAGCCTGCTGAAAAAAGGTGAGGTCATTACCGCTATCGGCGGCACGACCCTGACAGCGGAGACGAACCCAGACGAACTGCTGGCAGACACTGTAGGTGAACGCATTCCCCTGCAGATCACCGGCGTGGACGGCAAATCGCGCGAGGTGATTCTGCAGCCGACGACGTACGCCGCGGTGCGGGACCTCATGTACGATGAGTGGGTGGAACAGAGCCGGGAGGCGACCCATAAGCTCAGCGGCGGTAAGCTCGGCTACCTGCATATCCGCAGTATGGACAAGGGAAGCCAGGACCGGTTCGAGCAGGGGCTCTATGCGGAAGCGCACGATCGCGGCGCCCTGCTGATCGATGTCCGTGACAACGGCGGCGGATCGACGGCGGACTACCTGCTGACGATGCTGACCATCCCGCGTCATGCCTACACAATCCCCCGCGGCGGCGTGCCCGGCTACCCTCAGGATCGCCTGCCGCTTTATCCGTGGCAGAAGCCCTCCGCTTTGCTCATCAACCAGAACTCCTACAGCAATGCGGAGATCTTCGCCCACGCCTTCAAGGCAATAGATCGGGGACCAATCATCGGCGTTCCCACCTTTGGCGCGGTCATCTCGACCGGAGGACGCAGGCTCCTGGACGGATCGCAGATCCGAACGCCGGGCCGCGGCTGGTATCTGGTCAAGACCGGCGTCAACGAGGAGCATACCGGGGCTCAGCCGGATCAGAAGGTCCTGCAGTCCCCTGCCGACGAGATCGCCGGACGCGACCCACAGCTTGCCGCTGCCGTGAAACTGCTGCTGCCAAAGGCGACACCTGCACCGCTCCCGACCGCACAGGAAGCCCGGTAGTAACTCCGGCTGGGTGAGCGATTTCGCCTACCCAGCCGGAACCTAAACGCTACGGAGTACTTGCTGCATCCGTTCAAGACGTGATAACCACTCCTCTGGATTATCCCACCCACGAAAAGAGATTATTAGGGGTAAAGCTTGTCGCTGCAGGGCTAACAAAGCACGATCTTTGACAGTGTCAGAACACGTGCCGTCAAGCAGGATCTCCCCAAAAGCAAGAGCAATTATTATGTCATCCCGGATAAGAAGATTATCGTAATTGAGGGCTAGATCGAGATTCAGAATTTCTTGCAGCAATCCGGACTCCGTTACGTCCCAGTTATCATTCACGACTTCCCAATCGCTCAGCAGCGAATCAAGAAAAACTAAGGAGTTTTCAATCGGATACTCTTTACGCCACTGACGGAAGAACGAAAGGGTATCCGCTCCCGTATCATTTCCAAACGGTGACACCTCATCGGTACAATCCCAGAAGAAAGCATCAGACAGCAATAACGCGGCAGTAGGATGGCTTGTCTCTGGTGACAAATCTTCCTCTTCGTCTTCTTCGTCTACCGACATTTTGTGCTCCTTGCAGGCTTGGTAAACAGCAACGAAAAGAGCGGTCTCGCAAAATGCGAGACCGCTCTTTTTTGTTACTTGCATGCCCAGGGCGGGACTTGAACCCGCATGGATTGCTCCACAACGACCTCAACGTTGCGCGTCTGCCAATTTCGCCACCTGGGCAGGTTGACGCGGATATTCTATCGCGGCACAGCAGGGCTGTCAAGAAAAACTGCTGTTTAGCGAACGACACGGACCGTGCGATAAAAGTCTCAACTTAC
>JAZKEA010000600.1:1708-7985 GCA_040387315.1 Armatimonadota bacterium
GATCATCATGCGATAAAGCCCCCAACCAGTGTTTGGAAGGAGCTTTTGTTATGTTTGGTCCTGTGATTGTCGGGGAGCGTATAACCCTGGCACCGATGACCCCGGAGTTTCTGACCCATTATGTCGAGTGGTTCGCCGATACCGAAGTAACCCGGTATCTGGGCGTCTCCAATTGCCCGACCCTTGACATGGAAAAGGAGTGGTTCGAGCGCATCGCCAAAAGCGACACGGACATCATCTGGGCGATTCTGGTCGAGGGTCGGCATATCGGGACCACGGCCCTCCACCAAATAAGCTGGCGAAACCAGCGCGCCATCACCGGCAACGTCATCGGGGACAAGAGCGAGTGGGGCAAAGGCTACGGCAGCGAGGCGGTCCGTCTGCGGACGGAATACGCCTTCACTCACACGACACTTGAAAAGCTGGAGACCGAGGCGTTTAGCGATAATATCGGCAGCCGACGCTGTCTGGAGAAGACAGGCTACCGACAGTACGGAATCGCGCGCCGCCACGTATTCCGCGGCGGTAAGTGGCACGATATGTGGCTCGCTGACCTCCTACGTGAGGAGTGGCTCGCGGTTCCTTCTCGCTAATGCGGGCCGATGCGATGGAACTTGCGGTCCATCTCCCGGTGCGGCAGAGCAAGCAAAATGGGGCGACCATGCGGACAGGTGAAGGGATTCTGCATCTTGGCGAGATCCGAGAGCAGGCGAGTCATTTCCTCCATGGTCAGCGGGTCGCCCTTTTTGACCGCCATCTTACACGATGCCATAATGACCGCCGACTCGTGCGGGACGAGCAGTCGGCGCTGACTGCTCACGGACGCCATATCGTCGATGATCTCGCGCAGGGTTTGGAGATAGTCCTTGTGCGCGATAACCGCGGGCACGGCCCGCACGACAAAGGTCTCGCGCCCAAACGGCTCCAGCAGAAACCCGGCTTTCTCCAGGGCGGAAAGACGCTCGCCCGCCACCCGCGCATCTCCGGGGCCAAGCTCCAATGTTTGCGGGAGAGCAAGGTGCTGAGATACCACACCCCAGTCGCGCGCCCGTCCCTCCGCGCCGTTCATCATCTGCTCGTACAGCACCCGCTCATGGGCGATATGCTGATCGATCAGAAGAAGCGCATCGTCGGTCTCCGCCACGATATACGTGTTCCGCGACTGCGCCAGGACGCGCAGACGGCTGATCCGATGCCCATCGAACCCGATGTAAGAGGGCTCCTCAGATGCCCTCGCCCCCTGCCCCTCAGCCTCGGCGGCGGGATTGGCCCTCATCCCCTGCCCCTCTCCCGCAAGCGGGCGAGGGGAGCCTGAGGGCAAAGCGTCTGCGGCTTCGCTCCCGCCCTCGTGCGCAGCAGATGCTGGCTTGCTGCCAGACTCCCCTCGCCCGTCTGCGGGAGAGGGGCAGGAGATGAGGGCCAATCCCGCCGCGGAGACTGCAGTGAGCGCGGAACCTCCATCAGGTTCAAACGCAGGCAGTTCGACCTCACTTTTGCCCCAGCTGGAGAGGGCGGCGCGGGGCGGCAGGGAACCGCGCTCTTCGCCGCGCAGAGGAAGTGAGGATTGAACCGTCACTTCGGGGACAAGGCCACCGGTGAGGAGGGCGCTCTCGACCGCTTTATGGACCGCGCCATAGACATCACCGTCTCGGGTAAAGCGTACCTCGGTCTTTGCGGGGTGGACATTCACATCGACCAGTTCCGGGGCGATCTCCACAAAAAGGGCGAGAACCGGGTGCCGGTCCGTCGTCATCAGGTTTTTGAAGGCGGAATCGAAGGCGTGCGTCACCGTGCGCGAGCGGACAAAGCGGCCATTGACAAAGGTCGCCTGAGAGTTCCGGGTCGCCTTCGAAAGGCTCGGTTTGGAGACAAAACCACGAACCGAGATAGCGGGTGAATCATAGCGGATCGGCACCATATCACGGGCGGTATCTCGGCCCCAGACCGCTGCGACCGCATGACGCGGATCGGACGCGCCGGGGTACGCGATCATCTCGTACCCATCGTGGACCAGGCGAAAGGATATGCCATGATAGGCAAGCATCAGGCGATGAATCAGGTCAACAGCATGATTTAGCTCTGTCTGCGTCGTCTTCAGGAATTTCAGACGGGCGGGCGTATTAAAGAAAAGGTTTTCGACCGTGATGGTCGTGCCGTCCAGAGCACCGCTTTCCTGTACCGTGATGATGTTTCCGCCGCGAGCGATAATCTCGGACGCGGCATCGTCGCCGCGGCGCTTGGTAATCAGGTGAAAATCCGACACCGACGCAATTGAGGGCAGGGCCTCGCCGCGGAAGCCGAGCGTATGGATTGAGAACAGATCGTCGGCGGAGCTTATCTTGCTGGTCGCGTGCCTCTGAAGCGACAGCACCGCGTCTTCGCGTCCCATGCCGCTGCCGTTGTCGCGCACCAGAATACGCCGCTTGCCCCCCTCTTCCAGTTCCACTTCAATACGTGTCGCTCCCGCATCCAGCGAGTTCTCCACCAGTTCTTTAACCACGGACGAGGGCCGCTCGATGACTTCGCCCGCCGCGATGCGGTTCGCGGTGTTCTCGTCCAGGAGATTAACAACGGAGGGAACATGCTCAACGGGTTCGGCGGAATCAAGAACGGACATAACGGCATTGTAGCCCAGGGGTCAGGGACGGTCAAACACTTTTTTGCGGTCCTTTGCCTTTCAGGATGTAATGGAAAGACCCATGGAAACAAGCGAAAGAAAAGGAATACTGTTCCTCGTCTGCGTCAACAATCGCCCGGAGGGCTCTCCCCTTCCCTGCTGCGCCGCGCGGGGAAGCGGCGCACTGCTCGCCGCCTTTCAGGCCGAGCATGCCCGCCGAGGCTGGCCTCGCGGCGTCAAAGTCGTGGGAACTACCTGCCTGACCTCCTGCCAGTGCGGGCCGACCGTCGCTGTCTACCCCGATGCCATCTGGTACGGCGGCGTTTCGGAGGGAGATGTGCAGGAGTTGTTCGACACCCACCTGAGTGGCAATGGCCCTGTCAAACGCCTTCTGCTCCCCGATGATGTGCAGGTTTGGTAGAAATAATAAGGCAATTCCTTACTTTACCAGTGCTGGGTCGGCACCTGCTGCCAGCAGGAGTTCTGCAGTGCCGCATGGGTCACACCACCAATCTGCATAGTTTGACGCATTCCTACCGTCGTTGGTTTGAGCATTCAGGTCAGCACCATGCTCAATCAGTCCCTGTATTGTTGAATGGTGACCGTGCTGAACTGCGGCCATCAAGGGCGTCTGCCCATCTTCTGCACGCTCATTCACATCAGCGCCGTGCGTCAGCAACAAACGAACAATTTCACTCTGCCCGTAATAGGCAGCAATAGAGAGTGCGGATACTCCCCCTCTGCCCCTGGCAGATAGACTTGCCCCGGCATCAAGAAGGGTCTGGCAAACAGAAACCCCATCATCACCGCTTCCGGTACTGCAGCGCATCAAAGCAGTCCATCCATCAATCCTCTGTAGATCGACGTTGGCACCGTGTGCAATCAACCGCTGGACCGCTTCCAGACTATGTAAATTCGAGGCATTCATGAGAGGCGTGTCGCCTTGTGCATCCGCTAAATCTGGGGACGCCCCCGCTTCCAGAAGCGCGATAGTGGCTTTTTCATGTCCTGCCTTGGTAGCCCAATAGAGCGGTGTTACACCAGCAGTATCCAGGCTATCTATCGTATCCGGAGACGCTGACGACTGTATTTTAGCAACATCTCCGTTGATAGAAGCACGGTGGATCTGCGGTATTGAATTATCATACTCGACAAGCAGTTGTATGCATTCTTCATTTTGCCTTTGGAGTGTAAATTGCAAAGGTGTCCAGCCGGTTTCCTCTTTGACCTGTGGCTTCGCCCCACGTTCCAAAAGCTCTATAACAAGGTGCGGGTTTCCTGCCCGAGCAGCGCCATGTAGAGGTGTCCATCCAGAGTCTACACCCTGACTTCCGAGGCGCGGGTCTGCTCCTGCTTTTAACAGCGCAGCAGCTATCTCGACATGACCATTCCCGGCGGCACTGGATAGTGGAGTACGCCCCTGACCATTATCAAGATTTGGATTTGCACCATGAGCCAACAGTGCTGTGGCGATTTGCAGACTACTCGCTGAGGTTTCTCGTACATCACCGGTAACAAGATGGAGTGCATTGAAGCCCCATTTGTCCTGCAGATCAGCATTCGCTCCCTGCTCCAGCAGCGTCTCAACGACGAGAGCATGCTTGCCCCTAACAGCTTCCATCAAAGCAGTCTGTCCAAACTTCGTTGCAAGGTTCGGATTTGCTCCCCGGCGAAGCAGAAGCTGAACCGTCGGCTGATGCCCCTCCTCCGAAGCCATCATGAGCGCCGTAACGCCATTATCATCAGGATAATCGACTTCAGCGCCTTTCTGGAGCAATGTATGTACAGTCGCAACATCGCCATTACTGGCCGCTAAGTGCAGATCATTCATCCCGTTCCTGTACCTCTTGTTGGGGAATCGCGCAAAACAAAAAAGCGAGGCATTTTACGCCTCGCTTTTTGCTGCTCGCCTTCTGATTCGGTTCCGCTCTGTTATTTCTCGGAAACGGAAAGCGTTGCCTGGGCGGTTGCGGCGTCTGCTTTCCGGATAATCACCAGTTCGTCGGCGGCACGCTGGAATTTATCGAAGTAGGTCCGCATCTCGTTATAGCGTGTCGCGGGCACTTCGGTTCGGTAGTCTTCGCCACGGGTCGCGACAACAATCTTGCCGGTACCGGTGGTCACTGTCCGGGTGAATTTCCCCAGTTCACTCTTGACCTCGGTCGGTTTGGGAGCCGAGAACAACGAGTAGCCGTCAGGCAGGGTCAACTCCAGTGTGGAATTGCCCAGACCAGCCTTCTGCTGCGTGATCGGCAGACGGCGTCCGTCCTCACGAAGCGGGGACGACTGCCCGCCGCCGGTCTGCTCAGGACGCGCCTTGAAGAGAAGCAAGTCCCCTGATTGGGCAGCCCAGGCCGGGAACTCGACGCTCATTGTGATCTTGACCGGCTGATCCTTGTCCGAGACATCCGAGACCTTGTAATCCGTAACACGGGCATTCGGGCCGATATTCTGCGCCATCGACTGCATGAATGGCTTGACGCGGTCGGGTGTCAGGTAGGAGAACTGGGTCCGCATAAAGAGGTCCCATTCGCCGTTACCCTGCATCTCGATCGTCCCCTTTGCCGATCCATCCGGGTTCAGCGAGATCTTCGCCAACACATCACGACGGTTCTCTTCGGCGGAAGCAAAAGGAATTGTCTCGAAGGCTCCCTTGCCATCGCGGATGACAAAAGCATCGGCCCCACGGTCACTCGACGGAATCTCGCCCCACGGAACCACCTGGGCGGTAGCATCCAGCCAGTACTTCTTACCGTTGATCTCGGCAAGGCAGATAGCATGGTTGAAAGCGGACGGGGACGGCGGATCGGTTCGGCTGGCCTCTATCGGCTGGACCTTGAGAAGAACCGGATGGGCGGTGATTCCGACATCGCGCAGCATCGCCACAAGCAGTGTCGTCATGTCTTTGCAGTCACCGTACTGCGTGTCACAGGTAACGGCGGCGGAACGAGGCTGGTAAGCGCCCTGCCCGAACTCCAGAGCGACATATCGTGTCTTCTCTTCGACATAGTAAAAGATCGCCTTTGCCTTCTCTTCCGGGGTTTTGAGATCTTTTGTCAGAGCAATGGCACGCGCCTTTACCGTGTCGTTGGCGACAACGCGGTCCTTGGCGAGTTCCGAGTACCAGTCCGCAACCGTCTGCCACGAGGGAATGGTCGAAAGGTGCATGGCGGGAATCACGCGGTCAGCAGGCGGCATCATCGGCTCGATGTCGAGCGGGGCCACATTTCGCGCTTCCCAGGTTCGCACCACGGTCTTACCGTCCGCCGAGGTCACCGCCTTGGGTCGCACACCCGTATTTTTGTACAGCTCGTTGAGCTTTAGCGTCTTCGGCGTGGTAACCGTCAGGCGCGATAGCATAACGGGATCGGTCCCGTTCTGGAAGTACCAGTCCGTCCAGAAGTTCCCCGGCATCTTGGAACTGGTCTGGGTGGTCTCGTACTCGTAGTCCAGGATACAGCCTTCCTCAACCGCAGGCATGGAGAAAGACACGACACGAGCGTCGCTGTACTCCCCCTGCTCATCGTTGAGCTCATGATCCCGGATATCCTCCGGGCGAACGTTGATCACGCTGCCATCGGGCCGAATCGTGCGCGCCCGCAGAATCTTGACCTTCTCGTAGCCGCCGGTGTAAGGGATCTTGACCTCGGACTCCTGCTC
>JAZKEA010000601.1:0-8260 GCA_040387315.1 Armatimonadota bacterium
GCACGATATCAGTGTCGAAAACGGATCGTCCGGAAGTGTCGCGGCACGTGGGCGAGGGGTGGACCTTTGCTTCGATAATCACAAGCGCTTCCCCTACTCGAATCTGTATACTGACATTGATATCGGCGCAGGAACTCGTATGTACAGTTCCGGCGGCGGCGACGCGCTCGGGCTTCATTCCGCAGCGTGGACAACGTTCTGGAACATTCGCGCGGCCAAACCGCAAAAATGGCCCAGCGACAGCTATGGCCCCGACCGGATGAACCTGGTAGGTCTCCAAACAACGCAGCCAGCGATCCTGGACAAGGATAAGCGCTGGTTCGAGCCAATTTCGCCCCTAAAGCTGCAGCCTCAAAATCTGTATGAGGCCCAGTGGAACCGACGAGTGAAGTTAAAGAACGTAACCACCACTCCTGCGGTTTCCGCGCCTGCGCGAAGAAAGTCCTGACGATGCCTCGATTTGCTATCTGCAATGAAACCTGGGGTGACCTGCCGCTCGCGGAAACCTGCCGCCGTATCGCCGCGGCGGGCTACGACGGGGTTGAGATCGCTCCCTTCACCCTTGCGAAGGAGTTCGGCAAGCCTGCTAATCAGCTGACACCTGCGGAACGGCAGCAAATTCGGCATGACGCCGAATCGGCAGGACTGCGGATCGCGGGGCTTCACTGGCTGTTAGTCCCTCCCCCGGAGGGCCTGCACCTGACCGCAGACGATGACAGTCAGCGGCAGCGGACGGCGGTGTACCTTCAGGGATTGTCTAATCTCTGCGCGGACCTTGGAGGCACTATTCTGGTGCTTGGATCTCCCAAGCAGCGGAGTCTAACCCCCGATATCTCGGAGGAGGTCGGTTCGGCCCGCTTTTTAGAAACCATTGGGCCTTGCCTGGAGACAAGCGAGAAACGTGGGGTGACACTCTGCCTAGAACCGCTCGGACCGGACGAAACGAACTTTATGAATACACTCGCGTCGGCGCGACGGCTGATCACTCAGGCAGATAGTCCGGCCTGCCGGACTATCTTTGATGTGAAGGCAGCCGCGACCGAAAATATTCCGTTCGCGCACCTCATTGCCGAGCATTCCGATATCATCGCGCATGTTCATGCAAATGATGTCAATCGACGTGGCCCCGGTTTTGGCGATACCGATTTTGCCCCCATCTTTACCGCTCTTGATCAAATCGGGTATGACAGGTGGGTATCGGTTGAGGTATTTGACTACACACCAGATCCCGATACGATCGCTCGCGTCAGTCTGGAGACGCTGCGGGCGGCGGAAAAATCCCAAGGAGCGCTTTCTTGAAAGTTACCAAACATCCGGAGGCGGACCGTATTAGCTTTGCCATCGACGGACAGCCCTTTACCAGCTACGTCTTCGGCGACGCTTCCGCGCCTCGGCCCTATTTTTATCCGCTTCTTGGCCCGAACGGGCAGCCTTTAACACGGCGCTTTCCCATGGACACAACAGCGGCTGATGAGCCGACAGACCACCCCCACCACCGATCACTCTGGTCCGGCCATGGCGATGTGAACGGGCATGACAACTGGAATGCCGCGAAGGGCCATGCGATCACGCGCTTCCGCCAGATCGAGGAAGGAGCGCCCGAGGATTCTCTCATCACGCACTCCGACTACCTGGATACGGAGGGGAATTTGCTCTGTCATGAGAAGATCGCGGTCAAGATCGTTCCCCTTGAGAAGGGTTCGGTCCTGGTGGACTGGCAGGTGACACTGACCTCCCCCGCCGATGCGCCCACCAAACTGGGTGATACCAAAGAGGTCGGCATATGCGCGGTCCGTGTCGCCGCGCCACTGCAGGGAGATCGAGGTGGACGGATCGAGAACGCCGAGGGAGCCGTTGGTGAAGGTGAGTGCTGGGGAAAACCCTCTGCCTGGTGCGACTACTCGGGAACTCTTCCCGGCGGTGACGGACCGGTTGGAGTCGCGATTCTCAGCCATCCCCGGACCTTTCGTCATCCGACCCACTGGCACGTCCGCAATTACGGCCTCTTCGCCGCCAACCCTTTTGGACTCAGCGCATTTACAAAAGGCGTGGAAAACGGAGATGCCGAACTGGCCCCTGGCGAGTCGCTCTTCTTCCATTTTGCCGTCGTGACACATTCAGGAACCGCTCAGGAAGCGGATATCGAGGGCATCTGGCAGCAGTGGAGCCAGCAGTAACGGCCTCGGTCTCCGGCACTAGGAGCGCCGCTTTGTTCGAAATGGCCTCTTCGCGGAAAAGTAAGGGGCCATTATCACGAGTGACGAATTGCGATATAATCACTCGGAATTATGCAGACAATTATGGATTGGATCGGCGTTGAGCTCGATCCTGTAAGCTGGACAGAGAAGTTCGTTTCGGTTCTTGGCGGTGTGGCAGCCATTCTGCTCATCGTGACCATAAGTCAGCACGCACTGCACCTGACAGGCTCCTCGATGCTCATCGCTTCCATGGGGGCAAGCGCTGTTTTGCTCTTTGCCGTGCCTCATGGGCAGTTGTCACAACCCTGGCCCGTGGTCGCCGGACACCTCTTCTCCGCAGTCATCGGGGTCACCTGCGCTAAGCTTCTTCCCTATCCCCCCCTGGCGGCCGCCTGCGCCGTCGGGCTGTCCATTGGGGTCATGCACCAGTTCAAATGCATACATCCTCCGGGCGGTGCGACCGCACTGACAGCGGTTATCGGCGGCGAGGGCGTCCAGCAGTTGGGGTATGAATTTGTCTGGAGTCCGGTCGCCCTCAACGTTATTGTCATTGTGGCGGTTGCCGTAGCGTTCAACTACCTGTTCCAATGGCGGAAATACCCCGCTTCTCTTAACCGGCGTCAAAAGTCGCCTGCTTTAAGCCAGGAGATATCTCACGACGAAGTGGTGGCCGCACTTCGTCGTCTCGATTCTTTTGTCGATGTCACCGAGGATGATCTGGTTCGTCTCTACCATATCCTCTCGACCAATCATGCCGTGAATCGTACCGTCAGCAAATGATCCGCTTTACGGCAAAATAATTCCTGGTTGGAAGCAGGCAGGAAAGCGGGTACAACGCTCCTGATACTCCGATTCCCCCACCCCGCCAAGCATGCGGTTGCCAGGAAAAGCGACTTTGAACTCCGACACTCTTCTGCAATATCTCCAAAACTATGGCCCGGTCATTCTTGCCGTGGTCCTCTTTCTCGCAGGAATGGGCGTTCCTCTTCCCGCAGGCTTGATCGTCGTCGCTGCAGGGGCTTTTGCGCGGCAGGGGCGGTTCTCCTGGGAATTTGCCTTCCTCATGACGCTGGCAGGTGCGGCGATGGGGTCCAGTGGCAGCTATCTCTGCGGACGAAAAGGGCTGCAGTGGATGATTTCCCGCCTGAAGCGAGGGAAAGCATGGCAGAAAGCGGAAGAAGCGTTCCGGAAGAATGGCGCACCGGCAATTGTCTTAACCCGGTTCTTGCTGACGCCGCTGGCCCTGCCCATCAATCTGATTGCCGGGGCGGAGAAGTACCCTTTTGGTAAATTTGTCGCCCTCTGTGCCTTCGGCGAAGCGATTTGGATAGCAATCTACGGTGGGGCCGGGTATGCCGCCGGGGCGAGCTGGCCGTGGGTTCAGGCACGAATCGGAAGCTATGCGCCGTGGATACTCGTCGGCGCGGTGGTGCTCTTTGGTATCTATGAGCTGTTCGTGCACTGGCGCGGGCATCTTCCTGCCCCTCCCGGCCCAAAACCAAAAGCGACAGCGACTTAGGTTTAAGTATCCGGGCATTAACAGAAAAAAGGCAAGGGGGTATTCCCCTTGCCTTTTTTAGTCACCGCCGCGATTGCGAGACTAGATGCTGATACGACCGTCGTCGCTTCCACCATCATTGGCGGACAAAATGCGCTTGACAAACGCTAGAAGCTCCTGGGGGTTGAAAGGCTTGGTCAGGTACATGTCGGCACCGTGCTGGTAACCGGTCAGCACGTCCTTGTCCTGCGCCTTTGCCGTCAGCATGATGACGGGCAGATCCATCAGAGCGGGATCACGGCGGACATTGGCCAGCAGCTCAAATCCGTCCATCTCCGGCATCATCACGTCGGAAACCAGAAGGTCAGGTCGGTTCGCCTTGATTTTGGCGAGGGCTTGCGCCCCATTGTTTGCAGTCTCAACCTGATAGCCTTGGCGCTCCAGGTTCACTTGGATCAGGCGGACGATATTTGGTTCGTCGTCCACAGCGAGAATTCGCGGCATGGAAAGTTCCTTTCGTAACGTCGGCGTACAGGCACTTCTCGCGTGGCAGATGCAAACCGGAGAGCGAGCGCAACGCCGAAATATTGCGCATTAACGAATTACATTTTAGCCTAGTACCACGGTCACTGTCAATCACAGCGCACCTCTCCTCACCGGCAAAAGAAGTTCTTTTTGATTTCAGTCCTGTAATCTTCGGCGAAACGATTATTTGCCTGTTAAAAATACCTATCTCGAAACACGAAGAATGTGACGACTATTTAATCAGAAGCAAGCTATACAGCCGCAGAGTGACTTTATCACCGCGCTTGCTTCAGAACTCATCACAGATTAAGAGCTGAGCGAATGTCAGGTTTTCACGATATTTCGAGATCACCGGCCCGCAAGCATCAGAGTTAGGAAGCGTTCATGAGCATGTATGCGGTCAGCGCCACCCCCCATGGCGGAGCGATACGGGACAACCTTGGCGAAACGCCGACAGAGGTTACCGGAACCGCAGTCGGCACGGGTAAGAAAAAAGCGGCACGCGCCATTAAATTAACGAAGCGTGAGATAGAAGTCCTTTCTTTAGTGATCGAAGGCAATTCCAGCAAAGAAGTCGCGGATCAGCTTTATGTCAGCAAGCGGACGGTCGATTTTCACCTTGCCAACATTTATCATAAACTTGACGTTACAAACCGGGTTCAGGCGTTTCGTGAGGCGACTCGCCGCGGCCTTATCCCTTATAATATTGTCGGTGCTGCCGCCAGGCAGTAGTCCCTGCTGAACCGCTCTGGTCCCGGGGTCTTCCGGGGCCAAAGTCATCTTTTGGAGGAAAAGATGATGCCGTAAGGTGACAGCGAGGAATTACTGAACAAACACGGAACTTCATACGTCTTTTAAGCATCTTTACAAACGATTGAAACCGTAATTAGAAGGTTGTATTGTTTTCATGGGCAGACGCGGACGTCTGAACTGTCAAGGGACCGCTCCCTGACATAGGGCTGTGAGAGAGCCCGTCGACAACGTCCGGGGACCTTCGCTCTTCAGGAAGGTCCTATAGATAACGAGCAACACCCTGCGTGAGCAGGCAATCGTGGGAACGATGCCTGGTCCCCGGTGTGCGTTAAAGGCTGCGCCAATGAAAAACAGAGCGTTTATGAACTTATCATCCCCGCTTTCTGAGAGTCAGAACTTGATCTCAGAAGAAAAAACATCACAGAATAAGGTCCGGAACCGATCCGCGTTCTCGCTTGCTCTTCTTCCCCTTGCCCTTCTGGGTGTCACCTGTGGTTTCTCGCTTGTTCAGCGGACCGCAGCCGCTATGACCCACTCGAAAAAAGAGAGTGTCAAGTTTGGCAATATGACCGAGGACGAAGCGAAGCGGGCAGCAAGCCTTCTGTGCTCACAGCTCACCAGTTCTCCAACAACGGCAGCAGATGTATCTCAGCAGTGCGCCTACTCGTGGCGGCGTCAAACCATGGTGCGCGAATGGAACGTTCTCTGTGACTCAAACCAGGGGCGCTATCTGGTCCGGATTAATGCGGATACCCGGCGTATCTACGCCATTAATCGCATGGACACCGTATCCGGGGATATCTCGAAGGGCGAAGCGGCGACCATGCCGCAGACGCTCACCGAGCCTATCATCATGACCCGTACCCTTGCAGAGGAGCGGGCGCGAGCATATCTGAAAATCGTCGGTGTGCCTTTGAACGGACTCAAACAACTCGAATCGATTGATCTGCAGTATGAGCCGTCGAATTCGGAAGACGCGGTTGCGCAATGGAATTTCACTTACCGGCGGAGCGTACCTGGCTTCGGCAAGCGTTTGCTAAAGGTATCGGTCAACGGTGCCACTGGGGGCCTTGAGCACGTTTGGAACCCTGTATACGCTATGTAGAGTAGTCAAATATTGTGGTGAGAGATTAAAGAGATCAATAGAACAGGCTCCGAGCTAATGCTCGGAGCCTGTTCTATTGGTTTTGCGTTGTTTTTGCTGAGTCGTTACGTGGGTCAGGTCATACAGCAGAGGCACGTGTCCTGGTAAGAGCCAGGAGTGTCTCGTTGTCGGTGCGCGGCAGATGGGGGCAGCAATTTCCGCCACTCGGAAAAAGTTTACCGGGATTTACCAGACCTTCGGGATTAAAGACCGTGCGAACAGCGCGCATCGCATCCAGATCCTCGGCAGAGAAGACAAGGTCCAGGAACTCCTGTTTTTCGATGCCGATGCCGTGCTCGCCGGTCAGACTGCCGCCTGCAGCGACGCAGGCGCGCAGAATCTCGCCGCCCGCCGCCAGGACGCGCTTTACTTCTTCCGGGTCGCGCTCGTCAAAAAGAACGGCAGGATGGAGATTGCCGTCCCCAGCATGGAAGACGTTGGCAATGCGAAGATTATATTTCGACGCAATTTCCGCCACCTCTCGCAGCACAAGCGGAAGTTTTGTTCTCGGGGCGACACCATCCTGCGTCGCACACGATGGGGCAAGACGACCGATTGTCCCTATGCTTTTCTTGCGGGCCATCCAGAGCTTTGCCCGTTCCTGCGGGTCACTTGCGATAGAAACGTCCAGCGCCCCGAGGTCGCGGCAGATTCCGGCGATACGCTCGGCCTGTCGGTCTATGCCTGCCTCGGGGCCATCGACTTCGATCAAAAGGACGGCTCCCGCTTCGGTGGGCAGTCCCAAGTGATAAGCGGCCTCGACCGCCTCTAGAATGGTGCGGTCTATCATCTCCAGAGCGGCGGGAAGAATGCCGGCGGCGATGATCGCCGAGACCAGCTCCGTGGCCCGGTCGATCGTGTCACAGGGGGCGAGCAGGGTTCGTACCGCTTCGGGTGCGGGAACCAGTTTTACGGTCGCCTCGGTCACGATACCCAGGGTTCCTTCTGAGCCTACGATAACACCGGTCAGATCATAGCCGGGATCATCCACGTCAGTTTCAATAACCGTGCCATCCGCGAGCACCATCTGAAGGCCCAGAATATGATTGACGGTGACACCATACTTGAGCGTATGCGGTCCCCCCGCATTGTTCGCGATGTTTCCGCCGAGCGTACACACGCTTTGCGAGCTCGGATCGGGGGCATACATCAGTCCATCCGCGACGGCGGCTTTGGTGAGATAAATATTGACCGCACCCGCCTGGGCTCGCAGACGACGATTAGGAGCATCGACCTGAAGGATCCGGTTCATCCGCGACATCGAGATGAGGACCTGATCGTCTTTTGCCGTTGCCCCTCCCGCGAGACCGGTGCCCGCCCCGCGGGGCACCATAGCTATTCCTCGGGCATGGCAGAGGCGGGCAATTTCAGAAACCTCTTCGGTCGAGCGGGGCAGAACCACAACGCCGGGAAGCTGTTTCTCCAGCGTGTAGGCGTCAAAAGCGTAAACGTGCTTCTCGGCGTTCGAGGCGCGGACCCCGTCGGTGCCGACGATTCGCGTGAGTTCCGAAATAAAATTAGTATCCATGCTGTTGCTTCAGTGTACAGCAGGGTTTCGTTCGCTGTCACCGGATAGCACAGTAGTATCCTGTGCTATCCGGTGACAGCGGCCTTCTCAGGTCTAGATTACCTCTAAATAATCCCTGTCCGGCAGCTGCGGGTGCGGTGCGTGTGGCTCCCGCTGGTACCAGAAGGCCACGCTCGCGATGTCGTCCTGCAGCGGCAGGTAGCGCCCCTGACTGCGCCACCCCAGCGCCTGGATCGTCACCCGCAGATCCGACTCAAAACGGATCGGGTCCATCACGTGCCACCGGTACATCCCGAACCGCTGCTGGACCTGGTAGTGCCCGTCGCCCCGGACCACCTGCGGCAGACCCGCAAACGGCGTGCTGAATTCCTGGTACTCCACCGACTCGACTCCGAACTGACTCTTCACCTTCACGTCGAAGTCGTACGACCCGCAGAAGTAGTCCTCCGTTCCCGTGCCGCAGATGGTCGGGTACTGCCCGTCGCCGTCGAGGAAGAACTTGATCTCCCCTTCGCCCCACCAGCCGTTGTTGTTGACACCCCACGCCATGTAGGTGCCGACATAGTGCCCCTTACCCACCACCCCGTCGAGGATAGTGTAATCCTCTTTATAAG
>JAZKEA010000602.1:0-2341 GCA_040387315.1 Armatimonadota bacterium
TCCGGCTGTTGGCATTGACGGAGTAGGAGATCCCGAGCGATTCGTCTTTGTACGCCTGCAGATAGCCGCCGTTCGCCTTGTCCGCGAACAGCACCCCGTTCAAGTTGGCGCGAATCGGGGGCAGCGGGGCGGGATCTGCTTCGCTATTTGGGTCTGCGTAGCCCGACCAGAGAGCATCGTCGCGCTCAGGCATTGCGGCCACCCTCTTTCTTCTTCTTGGGCCGGATGACCTTTACGTCTTTGCGCTGAACCCCCAAACGGGAGCAGGAACAGCGCCGGGTATGCCGCCGGACGTCGATCTCGCCAGGTCCCACGGCCCCGCCTCTGTCATCCACGATAAAGGTCTGGGGATAGCCTTCGATACGAATCTTGGTGCCGAGCGGGATGTCATGCCCCGCCGCGACGCCGTTACCGCTCCAGGGCTTACCGGACGCGGTCTTGCGGCTGGGATCATCGTTCCATGCGCCGCAGTAAAAGGTGATCCGGGCGTTCTTGATCGTGCGCGCCTTCTGGGGTTTGGCATCGGCAGAAGAGACAACCAGGCAGAAAAGGAGCAGGTAGGGCAGCGCCTGGACTACCAGAGGCACCCGGCGGCGCGTGGCAAGACCATCTCGGAGGCTCCTTTCGCTGACGACGCGGTTGTACGCGCCGTCCGCTTCGCACACCGGGCAGCCATAATCGGAGTTGTAGCGGCAGTGATGCTTCAGGCAGAGAACGGTGATTCCCGGTTCTTTGGCCGGGGCCGGGACTGCCGTGCGGTCGCGGAAGAGGTTACGCATGGGCGGCCTCGGCTTTCCGCAGGGTTTTGAAGGTGACGTTGGAGAGTGGCAGCAGGTCCTCGGAAGCGGGGCAGTCGCTTTCGGTTCCGGGCTCCAGCCCGTCCGCGAGGTAAATCAAGTCTTCGATTGCTTTGCGAAACGGCTTGCCTTCATTCCATATCCAGTCCCCGTCCAGCATGCAGCTCGCAGCCTGACCAATGCCGGAGCTGGCATCACCGTCGCCACCCAGTTCTTCCAAAGCTTCGTCCCTGGCATACGTCATCATGCGGACGTGGTTATGGGACTGGATAAAGAACTGGTGTTGTGGACACAGCGCCATTACAGCGAAAACCCGGTGGATTGATTCGGTGTCCACACTGGGATCGAACAGGTCCACGCTATTCGCTTCGTCGCCAAAGACAATCCGCCGGGACTCTTTGAGGTAGAGCGGTTCCGTCAGCCAGAACTCGTTGAATCGGTTAAGTTGATCTCCGGTACCAAGAACCGACCAGATATGAAGCGGCGGCAGTTTGGGCTTATAGTTGCCGGGAATCGTGTCCAGCTTCGTCTCTCGAAATGTGTCCCAGTCCTGTTTGTTCCAGTAGCGGTTCCCGTGATTTATCAGGTCTACCAGCTCCTCTGACGGAGGCAGCAGCCATGCCTGCCGGGGACCGACACGGGAGACATAGTGTTCTCCCGTGAGGCGAAAACAGAGATGACCTGCATAGACAACCTGCCTGGCTACTGCCTGAACCGGTTCGAGGAAGGGGTAGCCCCACGTTGTCTGGACGATCACCTTCTCGCCTACTTTCAGTGACTGTGCCCAGGCCGCGATTGATGGTGTTTCAGACATGGGCGGCCTCTTTCTGTCCATTGTTGGAACGGACATTCGGCTGGTGTGGCGCGCGTCCAATCAGCTGATCGCCGCTGTACCACATGCCGCCGGACTTCTGGCAGGTCTCCACGTACTTCTGTTTCTCGGTCAGTTCCCGTTCGGTAACGGGCTCCAGCGTGCGGTACATACCATCGTCCACGTAAGCGATGTGGAACCATCCCTGCTCGTTTGCCACGGGGTTGTGGATACCTTTGGAGCGGGCGGCGGGCAGATCGTGGTTCGTCTGTTTTGTCGTGAGCGCATACGGCTCCGTGAGGATGACCGGAACGAGACTGGAGACCGGGACCGGTGTCTCTACCTCTGCCGGGACTGTCGGAACTGCCGGTTCTGTCGCGACGGCAACGGGCGCGACGAACAGGTCCTCCACGGAAGGCGGGGCCGGGTCTCTCGGCAGCTCCTGCGCCAGCGGCTTTTCCGGTGCGGCTTTTGTCTCGCGGGCAGCGCGCCGTCGTTCATGATGCACTTTCATGCCGCAGGACTGGCAGTGCTCTTTGGCACAGGGCTTGCCACACGGCACGCCGCCAAAGCCGATGCACCGGTTTTGGTTTGCCGGGGCCCCCGTCGGTTTGGGCTTTACTGGGACGTTGGGGATGATCGGGTATCGGTGGCTCTTTCGTGGCGTCTCTTTCGGCTTGACGGGTTCCAGTTTCACGACAGGCTGCTCCGTCTCCGGCGCTGGTGGTGTGGA
>JAZKEA010000603.1:0-7021 GCA_040387315.1 Armatimonadota bacterium
TGGAGCAGTTCCGACGGGCCTCACTGCGATTTGATGTCCCCTTCTGGGCCTTCGCGCTGAGTATCCAGCATTTCAGCTATCGTCGCCCCAGCGAAAGCGACCTCAGGTGGCAGCAGTACACGAATCTGGCTTATGGCGCGAAAGGGCTCTGGTACTTCACGTACTGGGGGCCGACCGACTGGGAGAACTGGGACAAGATCGCTATTGTGGACCCGAAGACCGGCGCACCGACGGACAACTACCGACACGTCCAGACACTGAATCGCGCCATTCTGCAGATGGGTGATACCCTGCTGCGGCTCTCGTGCCGGAGTGTCGTCCACACGCAGCCGCCCAGCGGGCAGCAGCCGTTTATTGCGAACCGCCAGTGGATCGCGGACATTCAGGCGGCCGATGCGCTTATCGGATTCTTCAACGATGACCGGGGGCGACAGTACGCGATGGTCGTGAACAAGCGGCACGGGATGAACAAATCGGCGCGGGAGATGACCGATGAGATCACGCTGACGTTCGCGTCGAATGCGGGGAGAGTGACCGCGGTCAACTGGCTGGATGGGAAGACCGGGCCCCTGACGCAGCGGGCCGGGAAATCCACGCTCACGGTCGCGGGCGGAACCGGCGTTCTGCTCCGTCTCGATACCTGAGTTTGCGACGGCTCTCCTTACTGCCGATGAGCCCGTGCCGAACGCGAAAGGCTCTATCCTATGCAGTCCAGCAGGAAACCGTTCTTTCAAAGGCCCGCTGCTGCATGGCGGCGAAATAGGGGCGCGTCAGTGTCTTTCGCCGCCGGATTCATTGTCCTTTTGCCTATGGTAATCGGCTCTGCCATCGGACAGACGCCGCCTGCCTCTCTCACCCTACCCCCATTCAGCGGATCGCCGTTTTCCCTCTCTGCCGACATCGTTCCCGGTTCGGCGCTGGATGTCTCGTTCCTTCTGCATCGTCCTGCGGGGAAGCACGGAACGGTGAAGGCGCGGGGCGAGAACCTGACCTTCGCAGATGGTACGGCGGCCACTTTCTGGGGGGTCAATCTGTGCTGGGATTCGCTCTACCCCTCCGACGCGGACGGAGAAGCGGTGGCGCGGCGGCTCGCGATGTCCGGCGTGAATCTGGTTCGGCTCACGTATCTGGACGGTGGTCCGCACGGACTCTTCCGCCAGGATCGCCCGGACACGCGCACACCGGATACGGAACGGTTACAGCGTCTGGACTCATTCACGGCCAGCCTGAAGCGTAACGGCGTCTATAGCCTGCTGGTGCTCGGCATGGGCCGCTCGACGCTGAAGCCCGGCGATGGTCTGCCGCCGGAGACAGACCCCGCTGCGTCCGAGGCGGCGTACGCGATCGGCCGCTTCTTCGATGACCGCGTGATGCGGGCGGACCAGGATGTGTGGCGAACCCTTCTTTCACGGGTCAACCCGAAGACGGGACTGCGCTGGGCCGACGATCCCGCCGTCATTGGCATCGAGATCCTGAACGAAGGCAGTCTGTTCTACCGTTACGACCGCTTCGCCCGCCTGCCCCCGGCTCTCAAGGCCAGGATTCAAATGCGCTGGAACCGCTGGCTCGCGTCGCGGTACCAGAGCCGCGACTCGCTTGCCGCGGCATGGCAGGAAACCCTGCGCGACACGGAGGACCCGTGGCGGGGAACCGTTGCCCTCGACTTCTCGT
This sequence comes from Armatimonadota bacterium, assembly GCA_040387315.1. Classification (GTDB taxonomy): domain Bacteria; phylum Armatimonadota; class Armatimonadia; order Armatimonadales; family Armatimonadaceae; genus JACMJB01. The sequence continues at coordinate 1,672 of JAZKEA010000603.1, forward strand.
TTCTGGAGAGCGGTAACCCGCTCGCGGCCGCGGCAGTAAATTCTCAATCACGGGGAACGGACTGGAACCGTTTTCTGGCCGACGTGTGCCGGGATTACTACCGCGAACAGATCGCCTTCCTGCGCGGTCTCGGGGTCCGGCAGCCGATCTCCTGCAATGGCGGTGGGAGCTTCAGCGCCGCCGACCGCTGGAGCAATCTCGCCGGGGACCTGTTTGATCAGCACCAGTACCACGATCATCCGAACTGGTCCCCGTATCTCACCTATTCCAATCGGAGTTCCCTGCAGACGGGGCTTGGTATCGTTAATAGCCTTGCGCGGGGCAGGATCGCCGGAATGCCCTACGGGGTCACGGAGTATGATTTTTGTTACCCGAACGACTGGCGGGCGGAGGGTTGGGTTCCCCTAGCGGCCTATGCACGCTTCCAGCGCTGGAACTTCGCGACCGCGTTCGCCTACAACTCTCAGCCCTGGACGAATCGGGCGGTGCTCTACGGAAATGACGCGGAGATAACCGGGGTCTGGCGCTTTCACAACGACCCTGCCTCCTTCGGGCAGATGCCGCTCTCCTCGCTCCTCTTTCTCCGGGGCGATGTCAAGCCTGCCCGGAAGACGGTCGATGTAACGTTTTCGGAAACGGACACCTTTCTGCCGGAGCCGGGACGGTTTCCCCCGGACCCGCTTCGCTTTCTGGGCGACCTGCCCCTGGTGCACCGTACGCGCCAGGTCTACGACGGGGAACGGGCGGTAGAGAAAGGCGACCGTACCGCCAGCAGCGGAAGAGGCTCCGGTCAGAAAAACCCTCAGCCGGCGATTCTTTTCCCGCAGACCGGCGAGTGGCGCACAACGGACACAGGCGAACTGCGCTACAACCAGGCGGCGGGCGTCTTCGTGATAGATACCCCGCGCACTCAGGGAGTTGTCGGGTTCGCGGGCGCAAAACGTTATCAGACACGCGATGTCGCCCTGCGTATGGAGAACCCCTTTGGAAGCGTTGTCCTCTCCTCTCTCGATGGACAGCCGATCCGCACATCGCGCCGAATGCTGCTGACGGCAGTCGGTCGGTGTCAGAATACGGGATTTCTGTTGACCCCGGCTCCCGGCAGCGCCGGATTGTATCAGGCGAACAAGACCAGCCTTGGAGCGGCCCCTATTGCCATTGATCCGATCCGCGTCACGCTGACCCTGCCTGCCGGCAGGACGCAGGCGGGGCTGCAGGCCTACGCTCTGGATGGGGCGGGAAACCGCATCGCGCCGATCCCGGTCCGCCGCGAAAACGGCACGGTAACGGTGACTATGACGGGAGTTCCGGCGACGATCTACTACGAACTGGTGCGCCCTTAGCCCTGGGGAACCTGGTACTCCTGCCTGTAACCTTCTCGACGAATTCGTGTGAAACTATTTCGAGCGAAATAACAAATTTGCGGCTCACATGGTATAGTTAAAGACAGGTTGGAACGCTCCAACCATGTGAGCTATGGCGCTTAACTATGATTCATCGCAACAGAGTAACCATTATTGATGTCGCCCGGCTTGCCGGGGTCTCCAAGTCCACCGTTGCCAACGTTTTGAATTCCCCACTGGGGGTTCCGATTCAGGACGTGACACGAAAGCGGGTTCTGGAGGCGGTCGCCGAGCTCGGGTACCAGAAAAATGCCCTTGCGGCGGCGTTCTCGTCTGGGCGAACCAACACCATTGGTATTCTGCTTCCGCAGCATCACCAGGAAGCGACGTCGCGCGTCTATCGGCAGTTCGGGCAGGAGCTCTTTACCGCGGTCTTCGATGCGGCCTGTGAGGCCGATCTTCGGGTCACCTCCATACCGAACTGGGAGCGCGATGCCAGCATCGAAGCCCTGAACGACCGGCGGGTCGATGGCCTGATCCTTGCCTCGATCCGCTCCCGAGAAACTGTCGCTGCGATCTACGCCTCCGGAATCCCCTGTGTCGAGATCAGTTCGGGGTTCGGCGACCATCTGGTGCATCCGGACAACGAAGGCGGCATACGGCAGGCAATCGAACATCTGGTCGGGCTGGGCCATCGGCGCATCGCGTACTATCGGGGCCCGCTCGGGGACTACTTTGCCTCCGAACGCCGCTACAACGGTTTCGTGGATGCCTGCCAAACGTACCGTCTCTCGCCCGACGAGTGCCCTGTACTGCTCGCGCGGGTCGAGGTGACCGCCCAGCTTGAACTTCCACTCGGGCAGCGACCGACCGCCGTGCTGACGTTCAACGACTCTCAGGCCAGTATCGTATACGATATGGCCCAGGCACTCGGGCTGTCCGTTCCGGACGATCTGTCGGTTGTCGGTTTTGATAACAGCCTGATCGCGGAGCTGATTCGACCCGGATTGACCACCATCGATAATGCTCTCGCGGACCAGGCACGCGGCGCAGTCGCCCGCCTGATGACGCTCTGGAAACGAGATTTCGCGGGTTTGCCTGTAAGCGAAGCGGGCGACCAGAACACCATGACTCCGCTTCGCATTCCGACCCGACTCGTCGTACGCCAGTCGACCGGGCGGGTCCCAAAAGGGGTATAGAAAACTATGAACACAAAATACGACAAAAACGTGATGCCGGTCCGCACTAACCGCGGCTTCACCCTGATAGAACTGCTGGTTGTTATAGCCATAATTGCGATATTGGCTGCGATACTGTTTCCCGTGTTCTCAAAGGCACGAGAGAAGGCGCGGCAAACCTCCTGCCTGGCGAACGAAAAGCAGATGGGAACCGCCTGGCAGATGTACACGCAGGACTACGACGAGATGGTCGTCCCCTGGAGCACAACGGGCGCTTCGGGAGGCTCTGCCTTTATCTGGGATCGTATTCTTCAGCCGTACACGAAGAGTGAAGGCGTGCTTCTCTGCCCCAGCGCGGGTGACTCGTTCACAAGCTACACCTACAGTGCCTCGGTTGGCGGTGCGACCGCCGCGGAACCCATCCGCACGCTTGCCGCTATCGCCTACCCCGCCCAGACCCCGATCATTGGGGAGTGTGTCGGCGGGGCGGCTTTCGCTGATCCGACGAATAACATTCCGGGGTGGTCCTGGTCCTTTATCATCCCCGACGCAACCGGCGGGCAGCAGGCACGTGGCGTCAAGTACATCAAGTTCGAGAACGGTGTTGCTACCGGAGAGAAGACGTGGATTCTTTCCACCGAACGCAATAACGCCGGTTCGATCAAGGCGAACCAGCACAACGAGGGCGCGAACTACTCGTTCGCGGATGGTCACGCAAAGTGGTTCCACTCCGAAAGGGACGCCGCGGGTAAGGCAATCCCAGCGCGTAAGTTCCTCGACTATGACAGTGACGGTATCTTCGGCGACGACCCGGCTTCAGGCACGGTCGGCAAGTACGATTAACCCGTCGGTAGACCGCGAGAAAAAACCGCCCGTGGCTGCACAGCCATGGGCGGTTTCTGTTTATCTATGGCAACGTTCAGCGGTTCTAGAGCCGGCGTTTTGCCGCCAGCTGTGTTTTGTCTGAAACCACGGTGCGCCTGAGACCGGTAAAGTACTGGTTGTAGGACATTATCATCGCTCCCTTGAGCGTGTAGCGCCACGCGTTGTTCTCCCGGTCGATATAGGCGGCATATCCGCGCGCGATCAGAAGCTGCAAGCGGCGCTGCTTGTACTGCCGGAAGGCGACCAGCGGGTCCACTTCCCCGAAAAGCTCGATACCACAGGAAGCGACGGCGACCCGCTGCCGGTGTGTCTGCAGCAGGTTTCCGAACGACGCGCCCGCGATCAGCGCATCCTCGGTCGTTCCAGTAAGATCCGCCTCGGCCCCGTTCTGGTGGTCGAACGTGATAAAGCAACGCCCATCTTCAAGGAGTGAATAAACCCAGGTCGCCTGGAGCGCCATACCGGCAACCGTTCCCGTGCCTACCAGCGCAAGCGCGTCGCCGGACGGTGACCGGAAAAACTCGTAGCGAACACGGTAGAGCTTACCTTTACCGTCCGCGAACGTTCCCCAGTGTCCGAAACCGGCGGCTGCCGCGGCCGCGGCAGCCTTGTTCGCATACGAATTCGGGGGAGGAATTTGACTAGGAGATGCCAAACTTTCCGGCACATACGGCCAGACCAGCCGTTTTTCCCACGCATACGCAGCGGTGATAGCGACCAGCCAGAAGGCGACCATCCCGACCAGCCAAACAATTCCGGACATCCTTTTCTCCTTTGACAATTAATGACCATCGTATGGCAGGCAGCCATGGCTTCGTGGTCACGGACATTGTACAACGGAAAATGCCGGAATTAGCGCTTTTGCCCTCACTCCTATTGGACTGTCAATCTACCAGGGGTTCGATGAGCGACGGGTCATCGAAGCGGGCCTGATTGACGCGGGCGGAGACGGGGAAGCTCTGCATCCACTCGACCGGATAGGGATGCAGGAGCGGCAGAACGTCGGTTCCCTTCGCGTCCGGGTCCAGCCACTCGGCTTCCTCCTCGGGCAGCAGAAGCGCGGGCATCCGGTTGTGGACATCGACCACCAGATCATTGGGCTGCGTGGTGATGATAAGGGCGCTGGTGACCGGCGTGCCATCGTCGGCGTGCGCCTCGGTCCACAGACCCGCGATCCCGAACATCTCTCCATCGATCCGCGAAAAGTAGACCGGCTGCTTTTTGCCATCGGGAAGAGTCTGCCACTCATAAAAGCCGAGGGCGGGGATGATGCAGCGCTTTTTCTCCACGAGCGGGCGGAAGGTCGGCTTTTCGGTCAGGGTCTCGCCCATGGCATTGATGAGCGGCACGGGCTTGCGGCCTGTCGATGCCTGCTGACGCGACCAGGCGGGAACGAAGCCCCAGCGAAGCGACTCCAGAACACGGACGACCCCCTCACCTTTCGTGCCGGGCTGGGCCCGCACGACCGTAATGGACTGTGTGGGAGCGGCATTATAGCGCGGTCCGTCCTCGGTTAGAATCTGTTCGGCATCAAATCGAAGCGCGGCCTGAGAGGTATCCGGCGCGACAAATCTTCCACACATACGTTAATCTCCCTGCCTGAAAAACAAAAAAGCGACGCTGCCCGGAAGCAGTGTCGCCGTATACTGTCGCGCTGAAAACCGCCTTTACAGACCTTTCTCAACTCGACTATGAATATAGTATACCACTTCCACTGCCTGTTGTCGAACATGAGTAAAATTCCTGGTGGCTGACTTCTGCTACGATAACGCTCGGAATAGGTCACAATAAAGCGCATTTGCAGTCTATTTTTGTCACACATACTTTTTTATCTTCATTACATTGTCTTTAATTTGTCTTATGATTACCTTCAACCCTCTGCCCTCTATCACCGCGTCGAAGCCACATGGTGTGCGATGCAATATTAGGTCAACACAAGTAGTA
>JAZKEA010000604.1:0-5690 GCA_040387315.1 Armatimonadota bacterium
GTGAACTTTGCCCTGGAAAATCTCCGTCACTCCTCCTATACTGCAGTATTATGAGCGACGAGCAGTCACAGCCCACTCTTTCCGGTACCTCAGGTAAGTCAGGTACGCCGCGCCGCGCCGAAGTGCGGCGTTCGACGTCGGAAACGCGCATCTCCCTGGACCTCGCCCTTGATGGCGATGGCGGCAGCGAAATCAACACCGGAGTCGGCTTTTTCGACCATATGCTGACCCACATCGCCCGGCACGGTCTGCTGAGCCTGAAGGTGAAAGCGGAGGGGGATCTGCAGGTCGATGACCACCACACGGTCGAGGATGTCGGAATCGCACTCGGGCAGGCGCTGCGCACCGCCGTCGGCGATAAGGCGGGCATGGTTCGCTACGGGTCGGCCACGATCCCAATGGACGAAAGCCTTGTTCTCTGCTCCCTTGATTTTTCCGGACGGGGACGATTGACGATTGATCTTCCGCTTCCTGATCCCCGTATCGGCACATTCGCCAGCGAGCTGGTGGAGGAGTTCTTTCACGCGGTCGCCTCCAATGCCGGGATAACACTTCACCTGCGCCTTCTGACCGGTCATAACACCCACCACATCGCGGAAGGGGCCTTCAAAGCCTTCGGACGTGCGCTCGATGCCGCCACCCGGCTTGATCCGCGCGTTGTCGGCATCCCCTCCACGAAAGGCGTTCTGTAGCCCATGGCTGCTGAAATCGCCATCATCGACTACGGGGTAGGCAACCTGCGCTCCGTGCAGAAGGCGTTCGCCGCCAGCGGGCACGATGCCGTTGTCACCTCAGATGCCGCCGTGATCGGAGCGGCGGAACGGGTCGTTCTTCCCGGAGTCGGCGCGTTTGGGGCGGCAATCAATACGCTGCGGGAATCCAAGCTGGAAGGTGTCGCCCTCGATGCCGCCGCGTCCGGTCGCCCGTTTCTCGGAATCTGCGTCGGCATGCAGCTTCTCTTCTCCGAAGGCGAGGAGATGGGACTGCACCGCGGACTGAATCTTGTTCCCGGCAGCGTTCTGCGCTTCGATGAGAAGAATCTTGGGCCAGTTGCTCGCGGGGTCAAGGTCCCGCAGATCGGCTGGAACGCCCTCACCTTTACAGAAAACGGTACCCGATCCGGCCTCTTCGCCGGGCTGGAAGGCGAGTCGATGGTCTACTTCGTCCACTCCTATTTCTGCGCCCCCGAAGACAATCAGGCGGTCGCGGCGACCACGGATTTTATTGCGCCCTACTGCTCCGCAGTGGCCCGCGGAAATGTCTACGGTGTCCAGTTCCACCCCGAAAAGAGCGGCAAAGTCGGGCTGCAAATACTCGACAACTTCGCCCGTCTGCCCAGCCGGGTCGCCACTCAGGCGGTCAGATAGAGCCGAAACGCAACCAATTCGCCGGTTACGTGTCAGTACCGTTATTCTCCTAAGGATTTAATGCAATGCCTATCAGTGGTCAGGACCTGGCTTCTATTCTTGTTCCATGCGCTGTTTTTGCGATTCCGATTACGGCAATCATTACCAGCCATCAGCGCAAACTGGCGGAGATCAAGGCGCGGATGGGCATCGGTACGGACAGCGCCGCTCTGAATGAGATCAAAAGCGAGCTGGGAGCGCTGCGGCGCGAGGTGTCTTCCCTTCGCGATACAACCACGACCTTTGATATGAGTTTTGATGCCGCAATCTCGCGTCTGGAGCATCGGGTTGACCGAATAGACGAAGCCAGCAGCGCCACTGCCTCGCTTCGTACAGCGCCTCCTGCGCGAAATGACGACACGCAGATTATTCTGGGGCAGAAAGGGTAACCTTCCACTATGGATGGGGCAATAATCGCGCTTATCGTTTCTATGGGTCTGGGCTGGCCCGTCTGGCTCACCATGGTTATCGTGCGCCACCGAGAAAAGATGCGTATGCTTGAGCTCAAGCAGCATGACTCGCCGGGCCTTGTGGAAGAGGTTCAGGCTCTGCGGCGCGAGATGGCCCAGCTTCGGGAGACCACGACCCGCTTCGACATGAGCTTCGATGCGACTCTGGATCGTCTGGAACGCCGGATGGACAATCTTGACCACCGGACCACTCTCGCCGAAGCGGAGGAAACGTTTCCGACGGCGGCTTACGGCGCTGCGGAACCGGCAAAAATGCCCCTGCGTCGCTCCTGATCAGCCCGTGTCACTTTAAAGCTCGCGTCTGATTTCGACCGTTTTGCTTGGCGGTGTACAGAGCGGCATCCGCACGCGCAAGGGCCACCTCGATAGAATCGCCGGGAATCGCTTCGGTAATGCCGACGCTTGCGGTCAGGGGCATGGTCTCGTTTTTGCTGGTGTACAGGTGCGGCAGGTTCCGTCGCAGACGGTCCAGCGCCTCTTTTACCTCCTCAATGCTCTCAGTGCCCGGACCTTCCCCCTGCCGGACCAGAAGGAACTCCTCGCCTCCCCAGCGGGCCGCCCAGCCTTCCGTTTGTGAGAACTCCTGCTGCAGGTAACTTCCCATATTTTTCAGGGCGGCATCCCCCAGCCCATGCCCCCAATTATCGTTAAGGGATTTAAAATGGTCGATATCCATCAGTGCCACATAGAGCGGCTTCCCGGTTTCATTCTGCTCGACAAAATTCTGACGCAGCCGCTCATCCGCCCCGCGCCGATTCAGGAGACCGGTCAGGAAGTCCGTCTCCGCAGACTCCTCCAGCCGCTGCTGCTGCTCGGCAAAAAGGCGAATAGCACTGTTGACATCGCGCATCATACCGCCCGCCTCATCGTTTAAGTCAGCGGGCAGAGCGAGAATCTCACCAGTGGTCATGTAGGAGTTCAGAGCCCGCCCCGCCAGCAGGATAGGCTGCAGAAGCAGGCGAAGCGCCCACAACACCACAAACGTTCCGGCAAGGGTTGCGCACAGCGCTATCCAGAGCACCGTCACCGGGGTGACACTGCCCGTGGCCTGAACCAGATAGGCGATCAGCGTCAGCAGTGGAATATGTGTTCCAACGAACGCAACGAAGAGGAATTTTCGGCGATAGGAACGCAGCCAGGGAGCCCGATCCAAATATCGATAAAAACGCAGTGAGGATTGGCTTATCATCATTTTGACGCAGGTAGAAGCATTTTGATCTCCGATGCCCTCTCCCCTACTATCGGGAGAACCTGGTAGCGAAAATAGCTGGTAATAGCAACAGCCCCGCAGCCGTTCGCTCTGTGGTACGCTGCTCGATACGTTCCCCGGCTGAAGCAAACACCTAAACGGATCCCCCTTGACGCAGCCCGAAACCGCGCGATAGAATCCCAGGACAACGTATCCAATTGTCCAACGACAGTGATGGGGAAGAGTAGGCGAAACGCTTACCAACAGAGAGCGACGGTCACCGGCTGAGAGCCGTCGCAGGGTAAAGATTCGCTGAAGGTCGCCCCGGAGTCGGTGCGGGTCCGCCCGAAATCGCGGAGTCAAAGAGTGCGGGGCGTCTTTCGCGAGACGCGCCGAACCGAGGTGGTACCGCGCGAGATCTTCTTGATTTTAAGAAGCCCCGCGTCCTTGGGTTTTCAACGAACCTGGGGACGCGGGGCTTTTTGGCGTCCGTTCCCCTCCCGGAGACAAACCGATGCCGAACGACTTGCCGACACGCTACGAACCTCAGGCCACTGAGGCCGATATCTACGCCCGCTGGCTCGACGCGGGCTGCTTCCGCGCCACGCCCGACAGCCGCGAGAAGCGCTACTGCGTGACCGTGCCGCCGCCCAACGTAACCGGTGCTCTGCACTTAGGACACGCTCTCAACCATACGATCATGGACACCCTCGGACGCTGGCACCGGATGCGGGGCTACAACACGCTCATCCTGCCCGGCACGGACCACGCGGGAATCGCCACCCAGAGCGTGGTGGAAAAGCAGATAGCGAAAGAGGGCCTGACCCGCCATGACCTGGGCCGCGACGCCTTTATCGAGCGGGTGTGGGAGTGGAAACAGGAGTACGGCGACCGCATCGTAAACCAGCTTCGGCGACTCGGCTGCGGCTACGACTGGGGCCGCCTGCGCTTCACCATGGACGAAGGCTATGTGGATGCGATCCTTACCGTGTTCGAGCGGCTCTATGAGAAGAACTACCTTTACCTTGGCAGCCGCATCGTAAACTGGTGCCCCTTCCACCGTACCGCGATCTCCGACATTGAGGTGGAGCACGAGGACGAGAGCAGCTTTATCTACCATATCCGCTATCCGTTCGCGGACGGCTCCGGCTATGTGACGGTAGCGACGACCCGCCCGGAAACGATGCTCGGCGATACCGCGGTTGCGGTGAATCCTGCTGACCCGCGCTACGAGGGCCTGATCGGGAAGCACTTTAATCTGCCGCTCACTGACAGGTCGATTCACCTGATCGGCGACGACTACGCGCAGATGGAGTTCGGAACGGGCGCGGTAAAGGTGACGCCTGCCCACGACCCCAACGACTTCGAGGCAGGACAGCGCAACAACCTGCCGTCGATCACCGTGATCGGTCTGGACGGGGCAATGAACGAGAACGCCGGACCCTACACGGGACTGGATCGCTTCGCCGCCCGAAAACAGATTCTCGCGGATCTGGAGGCGCAGGGTTTCCTGGTGAAGACCGAGCCGCACCAGAAGACGGTGGGCAAGTGCGACCGCTGCAAAACCGTAATCGAGCCGCTTCTTTCCAAGCAATGGTTCTGCAAAATGGGTGGGACGGAAATGGTCGGACGTGCCATCGAGGCCGCCGCGAGCGACGACGTGCGCTTTGTGCCCTCCCGCTACAAGGAGATGTACCTGCGCTGGATGGAGAACCTGCGCGACTGGCCGATCTCCCGTCAGCTCTGGTGGGGACACCGGATGCCGCTTTACCGGCTGGCGGATGCCGACGCAGACGATCAGGCAAGCTATGTGACCGCCCGCTCCCTCGAAGAGGCGTCCCGCAAGCTCGGCTCACCCGGCATCGAAAACGTGATCCAGGTGGACGATGTGCTGGACACCTGGTTCTCGTCCGCGCTCTGGCCGTTCGCAACCCTCGGCTGGCCCCAGACCGACACGGACGTGAACTACTACTACCCCACGTCCGCCCTGTTCACCGCGCAGGAGATCCTTTATCTCTGGGTAGCGCGTATGATCATGACCGGCGAGGAGTTTATCGGTAAAAAGCCCTTCGACGAGGTATACGTGCACGCCACGATCCTCGACGAGCAGGGGCGACGCATGAGCAAGTCGCTCGGCAACGGCGTGGATCCCATCGACCTGATCGAGCTTTACGGCGCAGACGCCCTGCGCTTCGCCCTGGCCCGCGAGGCCGGACAGCGCCAGGACATCCGCATCAAGCCGATCAAGGACGGTCGCCACGAGCAGGCGGAACAGGCGCGTAACTTCGCCAACAAGATATGGAACGCCTCCCGCTTTGCCCTGCTGAACCTCGAAGGCTACACGCCCCCTGCTGAGGCACCAAAGCCAACCGCTCTCGTGGATCGCTGGATTCTCTCACGCCTCGGCGAAACTGCCCGTCTGGTTGCCGACGGCTTCGCGACCTACAACCTGGACGATGCCGCCCGCGCCCTCTACGAATTCTTCTGGGACGATTTCTGTGACTGGTACATCGAGGCCGCCAAACCCCGGCTGAATGCCACCCTCACCCCCAGCCCCTCTCCCGCAGACGGGAGAGGGGAGCAAGAATTAGACTCCCCCTCTGCCCGCTTGCGGGAGAGGGGTGG
>JAZKEA010000605.1:0-1107 GCA_040387315.1 Armatimonadota bacterium
GACGCAGAAGGCCCTCGGCGATGATGCTGTTCTGGACCGTGATGTCCTGGCTCTCGTTGATCGAGAACGTTTCATCGCGTCCCCAGGCGACAGAAACATGATCGAATATCTGGTTTTTGCCTTTGAAGACCGACGCGCCGTCCTTGCCGGGTCGTCCGTCGATCCCGCCCCGGATGCGAAGGTAGCGCACGATGACATTTTCGACGTTGGAGAACGAGATCTGTTCATTCTTTGTGCCGATGCCATCGCCCGGCGCGGTCTGTCCGGCGATGGTGATATTGCTGGCGACCGCGACCGGGGATTTTAGCTCGATATAGCCGCCGACATCGAAGACGACGATTCGCGGCCCCTGGCTCACGGCATCACGAAAGGACCCCGGACCCGTGTCGTTAAGGTTGGTCACATGGTAGACCGCGCCGCCGCGCCCGCCGCTCGCCCGCCCGCCAAAACCTTCGGCACCCGGAAACGCCGGAATAGATGCTGCCTTCCTCGCCGATGCATCCGGCGCGGCGGCACTGTTCACGGTTGAGGCCAGGACGACGGTCAGAACCGCCCCGAGTGCGTGGCGGCATTTGTAAGTTCGTATCATCAAGCAGCTTTCTCCATTAAAAGCGGGGTTCTTGGTTCGCAGGCGTAATTCGTCAGAGAGGCGCGGCGACGCTCTCTCGCTCCACCAAGTCGCCCCGGATCGTCACCGTGCGAGGCGGAGTATCGAGACCGTCCATTCGCTCCAAGAGCATCTCCACGACGGTCGATGCGATCTTTTCCGCCGGGTGCGAGACCGCTGTCATCGGGACAGGGCAGCGGGACGCGATGGACTGGTTGTCGTGGCTCACGATACTGATATCCTGCGGAACCCGGATGCCCGCCCGCGTGATATCCACCATAAACGCGAATGCGGCATAATCATTGACGATGCAGATTCCGGTCGGACGCTCCGCAAGAGCGAGAAAACGATGCGCCATCTCCTCGCCGCCCGCTTCGTAGTGCGCGTTTTCAAAGAACCACTGGGGGTGAAACGGGACCTCGAACTCGTGCAGCGCCCGCTGAAACCCACGAAGACGCTGTGACTGCGGCGTGTCCGCCGCGCCCGCCGGTCGCAGCGGT
>JAZKEA010000605.1:1117-2921 GCA_040387315.1 Armatimonadota bacterium
ATTCCGATCCCCAGTTTCCGGTGACCGCGATTCAGGAGACATCGTGCCGCCTGGTAGGCATTGTCCTCCCGGTCGAAGATCACCTGATCGCAGGCAAGCGGTATCGGGGAATCATAACTCACGACGATCCCCCCGTCGCGCTGGTAAGCTTCCAGTTCGCGGAAGATGTCCGCGGCGAGCATGGGAACCGCACAGATAATGGCGCGGGGCCGCTGCCGACAGAGCTGCCGAATCTGCGCGGCCTGCGCCTTGCCGTCATCGCCTGACGGGCCGGGCGACGTGTACAGCGGGACTTCGAGTGACCGGGCGGTCAGACCCTGCTGGATCAAACGGATCTTCTGTGTCGTCAGTCCCAGATCAAGACTGCCGCTGAAGATATAGACGGTCGGATTGCGGTAGCCGTTGGCGAGCCGCTGGGCGACAGGATTCGGTTCATAACCAAGCTCCGTCGCCGTGGAGCGGACCCGCGCCCGTGTCCGCAGCGAGACGTTGCCGGTTCCCGACAGGGCCTTGGAGACGGTCGATTTATGCATCCCCAGCGCGACGGCGACATCGTCGATGGTGGGCGGTTTTCTCATAGTGTTCGATCTATGGATCTATGTCAGCGTCAAATCGAGCGCATCTCAGTTGCAGGGGCCGTGCAGCCAGGTGGGCGTCACGGTCTGTTCCAGCCGGTGCCATTTGGCATGCCCGTCGAGAAAGACATAGTTTGCACCCTCATTGTGCCGCTTCCAGGCAATGCGCTCTTTCCCATGGCTTGCAGGATCCATCACGGTTGCCAGAGAATGCGGTAAGCCACCGGAACAGAGAAGATAGGTCTGATAATTTGAGGTGATGTTGCTCTCGACCATAGCAATGGTGCTGGAAGGTTCAGGGAAGCGCGATAAATCGTAGGGCGTCGTCGTTCCGGCGGTGTTTGCCCGCATTACCCCGGAGTTCGTGATGTAGCTGACAGGATAAGTCCCGTTCGACAGTTTTTTTGGCGTCTCATGCGACGGGCAGGCGTACACGCCCTCGCTTTTCGTATAAGGGTACAGCGCTTCATCCCAGGTTATGTACCCGGCCCCGTCTCTGTAGATAGCATAGGGTACGCTCTCATCGGCATCCTGAGTGTACTGCATAATGGCGAGAGCCATCTGTTTCGAGTTCGATAAGCAGGCGGTCTGACGCGCTTTTTCTCGCGCCTGGGCGAAGACGGGAAAAAGGATCGCTGCGAGTATCGCGATAATAGCGATAACAACGAGAAGCTCGATCAGGGTGAATCCGCGGGGGGTTCGTTGTGAACAGGGTGCGCTTCGGGACATATCTTTCTCCTGCGAAAGTGATGCGGCCTCAGAATCTTCTCTGAGGTCAAAATAAGTTACCTGCGACGCCGACAACCGGTTTGTGGTTCAGTGTAGCTCCCTTTGCTCAGTTTGGCAACCGGTTTCCGGAATTATTCCTGCCGCTTTTTTTCGGGTATTTTGTCGCCAAAGCGAGCAAACGTCAGCGCTACTGTCTCACACGAAAAAAAATCCCGAGTATTCCCCCGAATCTATGTCAAAATGTGGACAGTAGTCGACCTTCGAAACAGGTAACACCGGGGCTTTCTGGCAGCGGTGCTCGTAATGCGCGATGAAGCGCAGAGACAGCACGGTGGAACGCGACGGCCTGCGAGAGGCGGGTGTCACTGAGACGGACAGTGCCGGTAGCTGTTGAAGGTAACGAGGAGACTTTCCTGATGGATTCGGATGACTCACGGCAGCCAACGACGGCTGAAAACGAGGTTCAGACAGACTACTCGGATCAGAATTCGGAGGAGGAT
>JAZKEA010000606.1:0-601 GCA_040387315.1 Armatimonadota bacterium
CACGCACCGGGGCTTTTTCTGGTACTGACGCCGGACCTGAGAATCGTCGCGGTGACCGAAGCGTATCTTGGCGCGACACGGACGAGCCGCGATCAGATTCTGGGACGTAATCTATTCAACGTTTTCCCGGACAACCCCCAGGACCCCCAGGCGACGGGCGTTCGAAACCTTTCCGACTCCCTCGCGCGCGTGCTTGCCACCGGCGCACCGGACCAGATGCCCTTCCAAAAGTATGATATCTCGCGTCCTGACACGGAGGGCGGCGGTTTCGAGGAGCGCCACTGGAGCCCTATCAACACTCCCGTGCTCGGCAGCGACGGCGCTGTCACCTACATTATTCACCGAGTCGAGGACGTGACCGCGTTCGTCCATCTTCAGGAGAAGGAGGCGGCGCATACGCTGTCACGGGAACTGCAGGTGACCAGCCAGAAGCTGCGGGAGAGTATGGCGCGGCTCGAATTTACCTTCGATGCGCTGGAAATCGGCGACTGGAATCTCGATCTCCGGACGAAGCGGGGGACGTGCTCCGGGAGGCACAGTCGCCTTTTCGGGTATGCGACCGCACCGGGGCAGTGGTCCTATGATGAGCTCCTCAGCCATG
>JAZKEA010000606.1:611-4509 GCA_040387315.1 Armatimonadota bacterium
ATGACAGGGAGCAGGTCGCGAAAGGTTTCAGCCATACCCTTCGGACGGGCGAAGACTGGGAGTTCGAGTGCCGGGTGCTTCGTGCGGATGGTCAGACCCGGTGGATCTGGGGAAGGGGCCGTGTTTATCGGGATACCCATGGAGAGCCCATCCGGCTCCTCGGGGCGATGCTGGATATCACCCCGCGCGTGGAAGCCGAGGCGGAACGTGTCTCCCTGCTGCAGCAGACCACGAAGGCAGCCCTCAAACAGCGAATGTTCTTGCGGGATGTCCTGTTTTCGGTGTCCGAGGGACGACTCCGACTGTGTGACTCGGCGGACGATCTTCCGGAGCGGCTTATCCCAGCGGGCGACCCGATGACGCTGGACGAGGTCTCGCTCGCTGCCTTCCGGCAATGGGGTCAGGAGGTAGCGGCGGCCAACGGCTTCCCCAGCGAGCGCATTCAGGACCTGACCACCGCAGTGGGGGAGGCCTCGATGAACGCCGTGGTCCATGCCGGCGGCGGAACCGGCCAGGTGTACACCGGCGATAAGCAGACGGTCCAGGTCTGGGTGGAAGACACGGGATGCGGTATCGCCGAGAATGCCCTTCACCGGGCGACGCTGGAGCGCGGGTTTACAACGGCGGGCAGCATGGGGCATGGCTTCTGGATGATGCTGAAGACCGCCGACCGCGTCTGGCTGCTGACCGGAGCGGAGGGTACTACTGTCGTCATTGAACAGGACCGGGCCGAGCCCGAACCCGCCTGGCTGAAGGGAATCGTTTAACCGAAGGAATAAAACGTTTCGGTTTTTGGGAATCTGTATTACGCGGCAGAAAAAGCCGACAGATCGGATTCGCCAAGATCGTGATGCCTTCTGATAAATCCCACCCTGCCGCGATGCCCGCGGAGGACGGCGAGCAGTTTCGTCTCCTGCAGAACGCGGTTGAAGATTATGCGCTGATTCTTCTTGATATGGAGGGCCGCATTGTCAGCTGGAACGCGGGAGCTCAGCGGCTTACCGGCTACTCCGAGGAGGAAGCTCTTGGTCAGCCGTCGGCGCTTATCTTCACGCCCGAAGACCGGGCCGCGGGCGCGCCGGAGGACGAGATGAGCCGGGCGAAAAAGGACGGATGCGCCGAGGATGTCCGGTGGCATCTCCGGAAGGACGGCACCCGCTTCTGGGGCGAGGGGGTGATGACCCTTCTGACCGATGGCGGTCCCCGTGGTTTCTGCAAGATCCTTCGTGACCTGACGGAACGCAAGCGCATCGAGGACGAACTTCGTGAATCCGCCGAGAAGACCCGGCTCGCCCACTCCCATATCCACCGAATTCTGGAGAGTATCGGCGATGCGTTCTATGCCGTGGACCCCGATTTCCGCTTCACCTATGTGAACCGAAAAGCCGAAGAATGGTGGGGTAAAAGCCGGGAGGATCTGATCGGGCGTCACTACTGGACTGAGTTTCCTGCCGCCGTCGGCAGCGAGGCGCACCAGCGGCATCTGCAGGCAATGGCGGACCGGCAGCCGATTCATTTTGAGACCGTATCACCAATACTGCATCGCTGGATCGATGTGACGATCTACCCCGCGACCGATGGGGGGCTCGCGGTCTACTTCCGGGATATTACGGCCCGCAAGCAGAGCGAGGAGGCGCTCCACAAAGCGCTGGAGCGGGAGCGAAACATCGCCCGCGTCCTTCAGCGACCACTGACGCTCACGCTGGAGCCGGACACCTTTCCCGGTATGACGCTTGCGACGCGCTACGAACCGGCATCGGGTGAGGCGGACGCGGGGGGAGATTTCTTCGACGCCTTCGCGCTGGCTCGCGGTCGGGTGGCGCTGGCGGTCGCGGATGCCTCCGGCAAGGGATTATCGGCGGCGGCCCGCGCCATTCAGGTCAAGGAGGTGCTGCGCGCCTTCACTCGAGAGTATCCGCACAGCCCGTCGCATATCGCGGCGCGGATCAACGACTATGTCTGCAGCCACCGGGAACTGGAGCCCGACTCCAGTCCTTCCGAGCGCTTTGTCACGCTCTGCCTGGTGATTTTCGACCCGCTCACCGGGGAAACGAGCGTCGTCTCCGCCGCCGCGGAACCGCCGATTGTGCTTCGCCGTTCGGGAACGCTGGAGCTGGTGGAGCCTCCGTCCGGACTAGCGGGTCTGCCGCTCGGGGTACAGCACGGCGAGATCTACCACGCTATTCCGCTGCGTCTGGGGCATGGGGACACGCTGCTGTTAACCACGGACGGCATCACGGATGCCCGGCGTGACCGGGTGAGCTTTCTCGGCCTCGATGGTCTGACGGCGCTGGCGCGGGACATCATTCCCGGTGCCCCCTCACTTTCCCTGGCGGCGGACCGCATTGTGGAGGGCGCACGCGACTTCGCAAGGGGCCAGTTCCGTGACGATGTTTGCCAGTTGATGGCACGCCGGAAGTAAATGCTGAAGCGAGTGAATCAGCCGCCGATCTTTTTCAGGGCGTTAATGGCCTCGACATCGCCTCTGGCGGCGGCCTGCTCGAAGAGCGACCGGGCCTTTGCCAGATCTTTCGCCACACCGAGGCCGTCGTAGTAAAGGATGGCAAGGCCGGTCTGTCCGGGCGGGGAATTCTGCTCGGCGGATTTGGTGAGCAGGGCAAGAGCCTTCGCATAGTCCTGGGGCACGCCGCGGCCCAAACGGTACAGGGTTCCGAGAACGGCCTGTGCTTCGGGATTGTTGCCGTCGGCGGACTTCTGCAGCCAGCGGATCGCCTCGGCGTTATCCGGGGCGACGCCCAGCCCGTTCAGGTAGGCAATGCCCAGGTTCTTCTGAGCGGTCGTCTCATTCTGCGCAGCCGCTTTACGGGTCCACTCCAGACCTTTCGCGATATCCTTCTCGACACCGGTCCCTGTCAGGTAAAGCTGCCCGAGATTGGTCTGCGCCAGGGCGACCCCCTGCTCCGCCGCTTTCTGGAAAAGGGCAGCGGCTCGGGTCGGGTCTTTCGGGACCCCCTGACCATCGCGGTAAGCCATCCCCAGGTTGATTGACGCTTTAATATCTCCCTGATCGGCGCTCTTCTGATACCAGGCGGTCGCCTGGACCGGGTCGGCGGTCACCCCGCGCCCAAGCATGTATGCGACACCGAGGTTGAACTGGGCGACGGAGTCATTCTGCGCGGCGGCTTTACGCAGCAGCTCCACGCCTCTGGCGGGGTCGGGAGGGATCTCGGCAAGTCCTATGAAGTAGATCTCCCCGAGGATTCGCTGCGCAAGCGCGTTCCCCCGGTCCACCCCCTTCTGATAGAGCGCGGCGGCTCTGGGAACATCTTTTGTGACACCGATACCGTTCTGGTACTGAATTCCCAGGTTGATCTGCGCTTCGACCGATCCTTGACCCGCCGCTGTTTGCAGCAGAGCGGTGGCCTTTTTGAGGTCTTTCGGCATGCCGCCGAGCCCATCCCGGTAAACGATGGCAAGGCTGTAGCGCGCGGCTGCCGAGCCCTTATCCGCAGCCTGCTGGAGCAGCGCCTGTCCCTTGGCACCGTCCTTGGCAACGCCCAACCCGGTGAGATAGGCGATGCCCAGATTGACTTTGCCATCCGGACTGCCCGCGTCGGATGCCTTTTGAAACCACTGGAATGCTTTCAGGGCGTCTTTCTCGACCCCAACGCCGTCCCGGTAGGCGTCGCCCAGATTGTTCTGCGCCATTGCGTTTCCGAGGTCCGCGGACCGCTGGTAGAGTGCGACGCCCCCGGCGGGGTCCTTCGGCATCCCCAGGCCGCCCGCGGTCGCGACCCCCAGATCGAAGAGGGCCTGCGGGTTGTTCTGGGCCGCCGCCATTCGTATCCAGGCAAGGCCGCGCGCGATATCCCGTGGAACCTGGTTTCCCGCGAGGTAGAGTGACCCGAGGTTGGCCTGCGCGGATGCATTCCCCTTA
>JAZKEA010000607.1:0-1446 GCA_040387315.1 Armatimonadota bacterium
CACTTGATCAACTCGATCAACTCGATCAACCTGGTCAAATTCATTCAGTGGATCGTCATCGGTTGGATCGGTTGGATCGGTTGGATCGGTTGGATCGGTTGGATCGTTTATATCGTTTATATCGTTTATATCGTTTGGTAAGTAGCGCTTCATCTGTTTATGGACTCCCTGGTTCCCTGAGACTTTCTCTCGTGGTGTTTGCGTTCTTCTACTCTGTTTATCGGGAGGAAGGGGAGGCAGATGGATAGGTGGGATGGATAGAGACAAGAGAAAAGAGTCGGGTCAGACACAGGAAGCGGGCGCTGTGGTTACTGTGGTCACTGTCAGTGCCATCTTGGCCATTCAGATAAAGTTAAGAGGCCTTATCACGGGCAAATTTCACGAGCTTTTTCAGCGCGTTAAGTGCTGATAATTTTTGAGAGGAAATGGCAGTTTTCCCTCGTGGGGGTGTATCTTTATGTAACATTTTGTATCACGATAACAGGTTGTAAAAAGGGCAACAAAAGAGGCACCGCTTCCAGTGATTGAGTTGTTACCCCGGCAGCAACACTGAGTCTATCATCAGGCAATTCTTGGATCATTTCCCGGTCTCACCGGCGGGCAAAACAGTGAAGTGGCTGAACACTGTTTCGAGAGGCAGAACAACAATATCTCTCAAAAAGTGGCTCATTTTAGCTCATTTTAGCTCACCAAAACTTACCATTCTGTGAGCCCGGGCAGCACGATATCACGCTATAAAGACTGCCCTATATACAGACTGCCCTCTGCCCTACCTCTACAGTTTAGACTTCCCAGAGCTGAACGATGCCGTTCTTGTCGGCTGTGACCAGCGTCTTGCCGTCGGGGGCAAACGCCAGCGCGTAGATGCAGTGCGAGAACTCCCGCAACGTTCTTCGCAGGGTTGCTGTTCGGACATCCCAGAGGCGCACCGTGTTGTCCCCGCAGCCGCAGGCAAGTGTGGCACCATCAGGCGAGAACGCGAGCACAAAGACCGGCTCACGCTCCTCGTTCCCTTGAAGCGTGCGAACAATCGCACCCGTTGCTGTGTCCCACAGCCGCACCTGTCCCTCCCGTCCGTTTGGAGCGGCAAGCAGCGCACCATCCGGCGAGAAGGCGATGTTGTGGCGCGTTCCCCGGTCCTCCCGCGCGAGCTTATGACGCAGTTCCCCTGTGGCGATATCCCACAAGCGGATGTCCCCGCCAAGCCAGATGTTCTTTGCCTCCGGGTCCGCGTCCCGAAGGTGCGAGCTTGTCGCAAGCGTCCCGCCATCAGGCGAGATGGCAAGAGCGGTGACATAGTTCAGGTGGGGGGCGATCTTTAGCACTGGCTTCCCCGTCGCAAGATCATAAAGAGCGGCCATACCCTGCCACCCGCGGGAGCGGTAATCCTCGTACTCCTCCGATCCCCCAAGCGCGACGAGGCGTCCATCCGGCGAAAGCGAGATC
>JAZKEA010000607.1:1456-6835 GCA_040387315.1 Armatimonadota bacterium
AGATCGACTTCGCCGCAGGTGTGTCCGCGATGACCTGCACCACGGCCCCTGTGTCCGTATCAAGGAGAAGCAGCTGACCGGCTCCGCCCCGCTGGCCCGGCAGACCCGCACAAACGGCAACCCGAGAACCACGGCTCTTGGAGTCACCTGGTAAATACTGGGGGCTGAACATCCAGCTTTCATGGGGCAGGGACCACAGCGGCTTCCCTGTCTGGCTCTCGAAGCAGCAGAGGGCGGAGCGGAACGTTGTTTCCGTCACCTCCAGCCACGCAAGCGTGATGAGGCGGCTGCCGTCCGGGGAGAAGACGGTAAAGCCAATATCTCCCGCGGCCTCCAGGCGCCGCAGAAGCCGCGGGGCAAAGCTTCCGTCACCTGAGTCACCAGGGTCAGCGTCAGAGCCATTTGGCGTTTCTGTCGTCATTTCCTTAGCGATTGTTTCTTCCAACAGTGGTTCCAAGAGTTGTTCCATTTCCTTGCGCAGTCGGGCCCGCGCATGGCGCAGGCGGCTTTTGATCGTCGTGGTCGGAACTTCCTGAAAGGCGGCGATCTCGGGCAGTGACATCTCGCGCTGGTAGTAGAGCATCACCGTCAGGCGCGTCTCCGGCGACAGGCACGACAGCGCCTGTTCGAGGAGCAGCCGGGTATCCGTGGTAGGCATATCGTCTTCCGCTGCCTCGGGAACGGCTTCGAGCGACACCGTTGGCTTGTGGGCTCGTGCCTGCTGCCGGCACGCATTGACGGTCATCTGTCGTAGCCAGGGGCCGAGCCGGTTGGTATCCCGGAGCTGGCCCAGATGAAGAAAAGCAAGAACGAGGGCGTTCTGAACGGCATCATCGGCATCGTCGGCATCACGGTTGCGGCTGTAGGCACGGGCCACCCCAAGGAGGGGAGCGTGATAGCGTGTCACGATGTCGCCAAAGGCCCGCCTGTCTCCCTGCCGCACCTGATCCACGAGCTCAAAATCACTACTCTTCATCACTACTCAACATCACCATCCTGCTCATCACCGCGTTTCGCCATCCCTGTTTTCTAAGTTTGCTCCGCTCACCAAAGTTCCGATTCATCTAATAGATGCGACGATCCCTGTGTTTGGTGCCATAGGCGATAGAAAAACGGCAAAAACAAGCATCGAAGTGAGGAAAACAGTGGTGAGCAGGGGGTTGCTGTTTTGAGAGGAATGACGAGTGTGAGGAATCTGGGAAAGAGGGAACATGATGACAACGCCACTCCTGACCGACACAGATTCTTCCCACCTGTATGCCCTGATCACCGGTGCCTCCTCCGGTATCGGCCGCGCCTACGCGGAGCAGCTCGCCCGCTCCGGCTACAACCTCGTCCTCGTCGCCCGCCGTGCTGACCGCCTCCAGGCACTTGCAGACGAACTACAGCAGGCACAGGGGACGGTGGCAGAGGTGCTGCCGGCGGATCTTGGCACGGATGCGGGTGTACGAGCAGTTACCGAGCGTATCGAGCAGGGGAACGGTATCCAGGGGACGCCTCTTGCGCTCCTCATCAACAATGCAGGCTATGCCGTTCGCGGCACAGTCGCGGACCTTGATCCCCCTTCCCTCGACGCCATGCTCCGGGTCAACATCCTTGCCCTCAGCCAGCTGTCGCACAGCGCGCTCCGTCGCATGATCGCAGTGGGAAGGGGAGCCATCATCAACGTGGCATCGGGCACCGTGTTTATGCAGATGAAAGGGAACGCAGGCTACGGCGCCTCCAAGAACTACGTGACCGCCTTCACGCGTCACATGCAGGTAGAAACGGAAGGCACCGGCGTCGAGGTACAGCTGCTGATCCCTGGCTTGGTCGCAACGGAGTTCCATGCGGTCGCCGGCAATGACATGGAAAGCTTCCCGCCCGAGCGCGTGATGAGCGCCGAGGATCTCGTGCGGGCATCGCTGCAGGCACTGGAGCAGGGAGAGCGGGTATGCATCCCGTCGTTGCCCGACATCACGGACTGGGAGAACTACGTGGCAGCCGAGCGAGTGGTGGCTGCCAACGTGTCCCGCAACAAGTCGGCACTGCGCTACAACACGAACGGCTGACAATCACGTCGCGAAGAAGCCTGTTGATAAGAACAGAGTCGACCCCGACGAACCCTGAGACAAGCGAGCGGGAGCCGCCTTCAATAATGACCAAGATAAAGAGCAATTTCAGACGGTTTTAAGCCTGTTCTGGGCCTGTTTTTTGGTGATCGGGACCTGTGTGTTTTTGAGAGAAAATGAAGCTTTTTCCTCGTGAGGCCGTATCATTATGTATCATTTTGTATCACGATAACAGGCCATAAAAAGTGCCTGTTTCTAGTGACTGCTTGCGACATGAACGCAGCAAGAAGACAAGACAATTTGAGCCAAGGAGCGGCGTCTAGAGGGGACAGATGTGGCCCTGTGGCGCTATAGCGGCACAGAAATAAAACACGGAGTCCTCGATCCAGACGACCCAGGGCCTCTTCCGCTTTTTGGTGACGATTCGGGTTCCATGGCCTTGACCGCATCAACCTGAAGAAGGTCCTCGCCTTCTCCTTCAGGTTGAGCAACTATTTTGGAGGTGAGGATGTCGAAGCCGCTGGCTCGTAGCTCCTCAAGAATGCTCTCCGCCAGACCGCAGTAGCGCACCGCAACATCGCCGAATACCTGGCAGCGGGTGACCGGGTCGAAGTTCTTCTTCAGTTCCTGTGAGCGAGGCTCACCACATATGGTGTTGATATGGAGGAAGCCACCCGGCCGCAGCACGCGACTAGCGCTGGCGAGGAACTTCGCCCTGTCGTCTCCGATAATGCAGTGGAGGCAGCGGCCATCAAGAACGAGGTCGAAGAAGTCGTCGGAGTAGCCGATCAGGTCCCGCACATCACCTACCTGGAAGTGGGCAACAGGACCGAGGCCCCGTTCCCGTGCTTTCTCCTCGGCCCAGGCAATCGCTGTTGGGGCAATGTCAACGCCGTAGACCTCATACCCCTTCTCGGCGAGCCACAGAGTGATGTCACCGGCGCCGCAGCCCATCTCGAGAAGTCGTCCCTCTATAGGAACAGACGGGGAGGAGAGAGCCGCGGCAAAGGCTGCCAGGTTTTCCTCCAAACCCTCGGCGGTTTCCCATCCCACGTAGCCGGCTGCTTTGCGCTTCCGGTACTGCCGCTCATGCCCGGGGTAGTCCGTCCTCAACTCCTGTCACCTACAGGAGGGACAGCAGAGACAGGAGGGCTGTTAACAGCCTGGTATTGGTGCATGTGGTGCATGTGGTGGTGTATTTTGACTCTGTTTTTCACGTACGAAAGGGTATTCTATTTATGAGAGAAAAGTGCTGTTTTCCCTCGTGAGGCTTGCTCTTTATTGCTCATTTTTGCTCGTGGTGTCACGTCCAAAAATTGCACACTCAGAGCCAAGGAATTATCTATTATCTACCTACCATGTAGATACTATCTACCATGAACTACTCGGAAGGCATGGCGGTTGCTGCGCGTCTTGCCAAGCAGGTCAAGCCGTTTATCGTTCGTGGGGCAGTAGCTGGTTCGCTCAGACGCGGCAAGCAAGAAGGCGTCAAGGATGTGGAGCTTGTCCTGATCCCCCGGTGGGAGCAACAACCGGACGGCTCTGACCTGTTTGCGGAGCGGACTGTGCGGGTCAACCGGCTGTTCACGGAGTGGGCGATGAAGCCCGACTGCCCCGTTGAGTGGATCAAGTCCGGAACATCCGAGGTGATTCCCTTCCCACCGAAGGCGGAGGGCAGGTACTGGCGCGGCATTGTGAAAGAGTCAGGCGCCAAGCTGGACATCTTCCTTGCCTCGCCCGAGAACTGGGGAGCCGTGTTCCTGATCCGCACAGGGAGTAAGGAGTTCACCACGGCTGTTATGACGCAGGCGCTCCGTGTCGGCTACAGGTTCCGCGTCGGGCATCTGTGGAAAGGGGAGCGGAGGATACCGGTGCCTGCCGAGGAAGATGTTTTTCGCCACCTGGGGATGCGCTGGGTTGAGCCATCTGACCGTCAGGATAGATCAGCTGTCGTATCGCTAGACCGAATCAACCGGTGAGCCGGTGAGCCAATCCGCTAGTGAGATTAACTCTGTCCCCGACGCTTCCGCCGGTTAATTCTACGTATAATCTGCGTATAATCTTTTGCTCAAAACGGGCTCGTATAATAAAAAAGAGGAGTAGCAACAGTTCCGGCTGGCACCTTGTTTTCAGGGCGTTAGACAGCCTCTTTTTCAGGGGGCCTCAAGGAAGATTAAAGCTTTCTTCCCGCCAGATTTTGGGAGCAGAACGAGAGGCGGGTTTATGTCCGTTTATTCCCGCAAAGACACATTATCAGGTATAAGCTTGCTCGCCTCGTGTGCCGCAGTCTCAGGTCCTGATCATCGTGAGGTTTGGTTGCGGAAAGACACATTATCGCAACCAAACATTGGTTGTTTCGTGTGTTGCCAGTTCCGCCCGAAACATCTGGAAAAGAGGGGAATCCCTTCGTCAATGCACCAACCGACTCGGCCATTCATGCGTATAATCTTTCGCTTATAACGGGCTCGTATAATAAAAATGAGGTGTCTGGTAACCGCTCTCTTTTCGCCACGTTTTGCCGCCCCTGTTCTATGGGCAACCAAGAAAGCTCCAAGTCCTTTTCGATCGCATCTTGAAAACAAAATCAGAGTCTACTTTACTCGCGGAAATGGTAATTATCGTAAGTAAACTCTGGTCGTTTTTTGCGGTAACAATCGCACCTAAAACGACCTAAAAACAGGGGGATCCCTTCGTCAAAGCGACGTCTCACCTGGTGCTTACTCTGTATAATTTTTTGTTCAAGAAGGGCGTGTATAATAAAAATGGCTCATTAACGGCAGTACCATTTCCGTCGCCCTATTCCCTTTGTTTTTCAAGAAGCGCCAAGGGTAGTTGACCAGGCTTTTGTCCTCGTTTTTGCCTTTGTGATGGCTCTGTCATTCCCTTGTGGTTTGGGTACGGAACGTTACATTATCGGACCCAAACCGCGCCCTTGATTTCGTGCTCTTGATACAGTTCTGCCAGTTCTGCCAATATCCGCGACGTGGAACGCCTTGCAAACTCCCTCAGGGCACCGTGGACGTGACAGTCCGTAGTACCATGGCTATGGCCGTGATGGCCGTGGCAGTGGTAGTACAGACGGATTAGATCTTGATCTTAGAAGTCGGATATTCCGTCACCTGAAGCATTTTCGACACGAGCATGAGGCCCAGCGCTCCGATCAGAATCCACTTCATGCCGACGAGGGGCTTGCATAGATCCGTTGCCGCCTCACCTGTGCCCGAGATGTTACGCTTCTAGGCACATGCTTCTTGGTAAAACCGAGGTCAAGGAGGACTCATGAAAAAGAATATATATCCGAATTCTCACAATAGACTCATAATATATC
>JAZKEA010000608.1:0-3901 GCA_040387315.1 Armatimonadota bacterium
CGGCCATCTGCGCCAGATTGATCCCCCGGAGACCGGTGATACTCCGCAGATGCATCCGCGGGAATGACAGGGGCTCTGTGGCATGGGTGCGAACCGAACGCACGAGGCTCAGTTCACGCTCAATGGTGCCCTGCCAGTCAAGACTAAGAAACTCCGTCTGCCGCCACTCGTCCTCTGCGATCCGATACAGTGCGGAATGATTTGATGCCGTGCCAAGGGGTGGCGCTATCGTCTCAGGAAGCGCTGCGGTAAGAGTAGGAACCGAGAATAAAATGCCCTCAGACATTACAGGTGTATTTTAACCCCGATAACTGTTACTATTGTTACTCTGGCGCTGCGATGACCCGGCTCACGGCGACGGTTTAGCGGGTTTCCGTTCGTTCCGCCGGTGAATTTCGTAGAACCGGCTGCGAATCTCGCGGCTGGTTCCTGCTGTCAGATAGAGTTCGTACTCAAACACCAGGTTTGGGGTCAGCGCAAACGTTGTCAGGGGCGCAATATAGGAACAGTCCGAACCGGACCCTCCTTTGTAGCGGTAGCACGTTGCCTCAGTGGCGATAGGCACGTACGCCCCAACGCCAAAATCTCGTGCATCCACGTAAGCAGCCCAGCTCTCGGTCAGTTTCTGCGGTTGATTGGGCCAGCCCGGTATTTTTCGTACGACGGCATCGTTTGTCCAGGGTACTGCCGCTTCGTACGTCACCAATGTCGAGAGATTCGCGTCCGTGAAAATCGCTGGAATTTCCTGGTGACGCGCGGCATGCCGAACCGTACCCGAGTACGTCATTCGGTACCGCACCTTGGCGACGGGACCCACCAGTTCGATCCACTCCTCCATTGTCACCTCCGGAACCAGAGCGCCGCCTGCCCAGTTTCGCGGTGTGATTTTTGCGTACAGGGTGGATTTTGTCGATCGAAACTCCTTGAGTTCCGATGGTGTCCCCTGGTAGTTTCCTCCCTGCACCGGGTTAAAACGCCAGGGCTTCTTGACCCACAGAGAGCCGTCCGCAGCGCCGTAATACGACTGCTGGACAAAGCGGCCCTGGTCATAGTGGTTCAGCAGGTTCTTCGTAGAGCCGCCCGGTGAAAGGTACCCGATACAGGCGCCGGAAGATTTTTTAACCCCGATCCGCACCGACCCATTATCAAGATAGACCCAGTCATCGGCCCGTGCGCTATCCTGCGGCAAAATCGCAAGCGCCATCAGTAAAATAGAAAGCCAAAACTGCATAAAATTATCCTGAGAACCAAGAATCGTATATGTTCCCGCGGCGATTCTACTTCTCACACTGCGCCTGAATGCTACCAATCCGTTGCCGTAAAGTAGACATATCCGTTTTCATACTTGGCAATGGAGTAGTTCGAGGTTCCTTTGTACGTGAGGTACCCACCGTCCAGCGTGTCAGGGGGATCCCACCAGGAGGCTCCTTCCGCACCATGCCAGTGAAAACGGAGCTTTCCGTATGTTGTCGTACTGTAACGCGCGGTCAGGCCCATTCTCGCCGCAAACCCCGGCATTTCCGATTCCGGCATCTTTGCCTTCAGGCATTGGGACATTTCACCCAAGAAGTAGTTGGTGTCGTCGTACTCGTGGATATCAGTGGCGGATGTAGGCAAAGCTCTTCGGACATTCGACGGAAGTACTTTATCCAGGAAAATCGCACCGGCTATCAGAATAACAGGCCCGCCGACAAGAACACTTAAGAAGCCACACCCAATCTTGTCGCCTCGAGATAAGTGCATGTAAAACCGTCTCACTACCGGGACTAAAGGACCATAGCCGCGTATTATGCGCAAGCCGAAGCAGAAACAGGCTACTTCGGCGGTGTCACGGTGGGCGTTTTGGCAGTGGGCCGTGAAATCCAGGAGTAGGTGACGTCGCTAGCGCGGACCTTCATCAGCAGGTCTTTGCCTTCACTATCATTGAAGACCGTGAACACCATATTGCCCGAACTGCTCTGTAAGCGGGTCTTGGCCTTCTCCGCTGCGGGCACAGTGATGTAGCTAGTGGAGGTTATTTTTGCCCCCGCTTCCTCGACCGTTATGCGCACATGGACGGGTCGACTGAAGTCGACAGTCGCACCGTTGGCGGTCACGGTCATGCCCAACGTCGGAGTCATTCGACCGCTCAGCGCGAGTGCCGACCCCTCCAAAATGCCGCCAGTCGTAACGCTCGACGTCATCAAGGTGCTGGGGTTGGGGTTTCGCGGGAAGAGTGGGGTGGTAACGCCTGGCTGCGCCGCTGCGATCGAAGCGATTGAGGCGATTGCGACGACGGAGGCTGCGAGTAATCCGCCAACAAAAACAGGATTCCGTAAAGACATGGCGCTGTATCTCCTGATTTCCTTACCTACGAGAAAAGGTTGAAAGTGGCACCACTCTACCACAGCCTGCTTCGCAAAAACAAGCACGATGCCGATTCTCATAAATGTCACCCCGACTTGCCCGGTTCCAGAAGCCGATTACCGCTGCTTTACTGTAAAACAAAATACCCCTGCCGAGTGCTGTTCGGCAGGGGTAAAAAGAACAAAGGTGGGGCGAGAAGCGTAGGTTACGCTGTCACGAGCTCCCGCTCTTTTGCCGCCAGACGGGCGGCGTTTAGTTCGGCCTGTGGCAGGCGGTACTTCTCGTCGAAGACGAGGTCGAAGGCAGAGAGCGACGGGGCAATCCCGGCGTTCGCGATGAGTTCGTCCTTCACAGCCTCAGGAGTCTTGAGCCCATTGCCCGTGATCGCAATTACCACGACATCGTCCCGCTCAAAACGGCCCTGCTCGGCAAGCCGCTTGGTGACACTGACCGTCACACCGCCCGCGGTTTCCGTCCAGATGCCTTCCGTCTCCGCCAGCAGACGGATTCCGGCAATCACATCCTCGTCAAGGACATCTTCCGCGCCGCCACCGGTCTTCCGGCAGATATCGGCGGCATAGTACCCGTCCGCAGGGTTGCCGATAGCAATGCTCTTGGCGATGGTGTTGGGGCGCTGTGGAACAAGCACTTCCGTCCCGTTTTTGACCATCGTGGTGATCGGGTTACAGCCGGTCGCCTGCGCGGCATAGACTTTTGTGGTCACCGGAGCGTCCAGCAGGCCCAGTTTCTCCAGTTCATACCAGGCTTTCGGGATCTTGGTGATCAGCGACCCGCCCGCGCAGGGGACGATCAAATGGTCCGGCGTCTTCCAGCCAAGCTGCTCGGCGATCTCAAAGCCATACGATTTGGAACCGTCGCCGTAGAAGGGGCGCAGGTTGATGTTCGCGAATGCCCAGCCGTACTTGTCGCCGACCTCGGCGCAGAGGCGGTTAACCTCGTCATAGGTGCCGTTGATCTTGATCACGTTGGCGCCGTAGATAAGGTTGCCCAGAACCTTGTTCTGCTCCAGGTCGGAGGGGATAAAGACGTAGCACTCCAGACCGCCCTCGGCGGCATGGGCCGCTACCGAGTTGGCGAGGTTGCCGGTCGAGGCGCACGCAACCGTTGTATAGCCGAACTCGCGGGCCTTTGAGAGAGCGACGGCCACAACCCGGTCCTTGAACGAGAGAGTGGGGTGGTTGACCGCGTCGTTCTTGATATAAAGGTTGGTCAGGCCAAGCCGTGCTCCCAGGCGTTCCGCTTTCACGAGAGGCGTGAAGCCAACCTGCTTACCGACCGTCGGATCACCGTCGAGTGGCAGCAGATCCGCGTAGCGCCACATCGAGAACGGACCCTTAGCGATAGACTCGCGGGTCACACGACGCTTGATCGCATCCCAGTCATAGGCCACTTCGAGCGGCCCGAAACACAGCTCGCAAACGTGCGACGGCTGCTTTTCATATTCCGTGCCGCATTCGCGACATCGCATTCCCTGAACAAATCCCATGGTTGCTCACCCCTGTATTACAAGACAATCGCTGCGGACGAGCAGGTC
>JAZKEA010000609.1:0-9503 GCA_040387315.1 Armatimonadota bacterium
GCGTCTGCTGGCTGTCATCGGTTCCACGGGTCTTCGCTCCGAGAGCCGCGCCGGATTTGCAGGCATCGACCACGAGGACGATCTTCCGGGCGTTGATCTTTCCGATGGCGTCCTCGACCTTGGGCCAGGGAATGCCAAGCTGTGTCACGCGTTCGGGAAGCGCCATCTGTCGCATCTCGGCGGGGAGGAAGTGCCACACGCCACCGGCGGTTTCCCCATGACCCGCGAGGTAAACGAGCACAACATCGTCCGGCGTGGATTCCTTTCCTACCGTGGCGATGCCGCCGAGAATCGCCGCGCCGGTCGCCTGCTCGTCGGTGAGCCGTGAGACCTGAATCCTGCTGAACAGGGCCGACTCACCGGGCGTTTTGCTGAAGAAATCGGCGATAGCCTCGGCATCCGGGCGGGCATAGGAAAGGTTCATGGTGGCATCGGTGTACTTGTTGATGCCTACGGAAAGAACGTAAAGCGTCGGTTTTCGGATCTGCGCGGGCTGGTAAGAGAGAACGACGCTTGACGGCTTGCTTTCCAGATCCGTCTTGGAATAGGCGACAGCCCGGAAGCTGTTTTCTCCGGCGGCAAGAGGAACGGTGAACTTTTTCGTGGTCGTCTGGCCCGAGACCGCCTCGACAGCGATCCCGCGCAGGGCGGCGGGTCCCCCGACAAGGCGGTCGTTATGATACAGGCGGATGGCCTTGACGCCGCCGCCCGCCTGTTCGGTCGCCTCAACGGTGATCTCCACCGTAGGGCTGTTTGCCGCGCTTGCGGTGGGAGAGACGATGCGGACCGTGGGCGGGGTTCCCGTTTTGAGGGCATCGTCCAGGCTGGCGACGGCTTGTGGCGGGGCGTCCGTGAATGAGGTCCGGGTCAGACCGCGCCGGTAGAACTGGTCGTAGAACTGCTCGACCGCATAGGTCTGCAGTCCTTTGGCGAAGTGGACCGAGCGGGACGCCATCTCCGATCCCTCGAAGTTTCCGCCGCGATTGAAGGCGAGCCAGCCCGGCAGGTCCGTCGCCTTCGCGCTTTTATCGCGGACAAAGACATAGGAGGAGACTTCGGTGTGCGTGGCGCTGTCCCAGATACGCGTCGTGCCGTCATCGGCGGAGCTGACCAGTCGCTTGTTGTCCGGCGTAAAGCGGAGGGCGCGGATGCCGTCGCTGTGTCCGCTCAGAGGTACGGGCGCTTTTTCAGTTCGCAGATCATAGAGCAGAATATTGCCGTCGCTGCTGCCGTAGGCCAGCCGGGTCCGGTCAGGCGAGAGCGCAATCTGGGACCCGGCATAGTCGCCCCCCTCGTAGAAGTTCCGCACCACGCCGCGCGTTTTCAGGTCGAACTCGACCAGTGTCCCGTTCCACGAGGTGAACAGGACACGGTCTTTGCCCGTAGGCGAGAGCATCAGGTTATCGACCGAGACCGCCCCATCGCCTCCCATAGCGCGCTTCATAAGCTGGTCGCCGCTCGCCCAGTCATAGACCGCGATATTCAGATTCCGCCCGCCGACCACGATCCGCTCGTTGCCGGGCAGAAAGAGAAAGGAGCTTGCCAGCTCGGTGTCGAGACTGGCGAGTTTCTTCTTTTCCGCCATATCCCAGATCTGCAGATGCCCCTGAAAACTTCCCGGCGCGTCTCCCTTTCTCGTCAGGTATCCGATAGCCAGAAGCCGGTTATCGCTGCTGAGCACGGCAGTCGTCAGGCGCATGGTTTCGGACACTTCCAGCAGCACGTCGCCGGTGGACACATCGCGCACGAGGCACCGGGTCGGTGTGGGTCCGTCGCCGATGTTGTCAGGGGACGTGAAAATGGCCCGTGTACCGTCGTCGCTGAGACGAACCTGAGAGCGTCCGTACTCGTTCAGGCCCTTGATCCGATTGACCGGCACATTTTCGACCATGTCCCACGCGATCACATCGTCTTCCTGTCGGTACAGGGCGAAACGCGGATCGGGCAGAAACCCGATCACGGGGGCGATTGCGGCCCGCAGCGGCTCGATGACACCTGCAACCTGGCCGCTCGCCGGATCGATGATCTTGACCGGCCCGGATTCCCACAGCTTGCCCTCGTACTTATAGCGGGGCGCGGGCACGGTGTAAACGGTCGGTCGATCAGCGGCTTTTGTCGCCTTTCCGGTCGCCAGGTCCACCAGAATCTTACCGGCGTACGCCTCCTCCACATAAAGCGAATTCCCATCGGGCGTAAAGGCGAAGAAATCGACGTTCAAAAACTCGGGCATATTCGCGAGCGCCCGCTTGCCCCCGGTGGGGTCGATCAGGAACAGGGAGTTGTTGCCAAGGCCGTGGTTATAGAGAACGGCAGCGAACCGTCCCTGTGGGTGCATCTCGACCTTTTTGATCTCGTTGGGCTTGCGCTCCTCGGCGGGGAATGGGTCGAAGATCCGAGCTGCGACGGCTCTCCGGAGATCCCAGACCGTCCACATTCCCAGTCGGTCGCTCACGACAATAGATTGTCCATCGGGCGCGAGGGCCATCATCTCAATTTGCGTCTCGGATGGCAGGCGGCGCACCAGGCGTCCGGTTGCAATTTCCCATATACCCAGTGCGCGGTCGGTCGCCCGCGTGATCGCATATTTGCCGTCCGGGGTGAACTGCAGGTCGTAGACCATCAGATTGTGCGCGGTCGGAGGAACCAGCCGGATCGCCTCGCTCCTTGCATCGATGCTGCCCGGAGATTGTTTCGCCATGGGAGCGACAGGCTTTGCCTTAGCAGCAGGCTTTGCCGGGGCTGGCACAGGTTTTCGGACGGGCGCGGCGGGCGGCTTTGCGGTCTTCTTCTGCGCGGATGCCGGTAAAGCGGGTAATGCACAATGCAGCCCTATCAGGGCAGACATAACCGATAGGAGCGGAGGCGCGTGTTTCATGACATCCTTCTCGTAATAGCCCGCCGAGATTTCCACCGTGGAATCCCGGAAAGTGAGCGGACCGGTGACCGGTACGGTATATTCTCGGGTAATTTTCTCAGTTTACCGAGCTACCATTACGGAATCATTACGAGAAGGAGGAAAGGAGAGAAACTGCCGAAAGAACTATTTATCCGATTCGGTGCCCGCCAGCGCGCTTCGCCAGTTATGCTCCGGTTCGTACCCGAGGATACGACGCGCCTTCTCGATGGAGAGCAGGGTCTCGTTCGGGCCGACCTCGCGTTTTATGGGGACATCGGGGAAGACCTCCGCCAGAAGCTCGGCATTCGGTCGTGACATGGTCGTATCGGCATTTGCGATCACAAAGACATCCGCCCCCGTGACCGTCGCCTCCAGCGAGCGTCGAACGGCCTGAGCGGCATCGCGGGCATCGATGTAGCCCCAAAGGTTCCACTTGCGCCGCCGCGCATCCGAGTCGAAATCGGGGAACGCGGCGTAATCCTGAGGCTCCATGACATTCGAGAATCGCAGTCCGATGATCTTCATTAGGGGGTTCCAGCGGCAGAACTGCTCCGCCATCGCCTCACCCAGGTATTTGGAAAGGGAGTAAGCGGATTCCGGGCTGGCGGGCGCGTCCTCGTCCATAGGAACGTACGGGGGAGGCGTGTCAAACGGCAGTCCTAAGACAGTTTCGCTGGATGCCCAGACCACATTGTTGATTCCGAGCCGCTTTGCCGCCTCGAAGATATGGTAGGTGCTGAGGATGTTGTTTTGAAACGTCGCCGCGTTCGTCAGCATGCCCGGCGCGGGAATCGCGGCAAGATGGACGACACCGAAGATATCGTGGTCCACCTTTCCATCGACACCGGACAGAACATCGAGTGTCTGCCCGAAATCGTTCAGGTCCGCCTTTACAAACGGGCACTGCGACTTTTGGGGAGCCGCCTGATCGACATTAACGACGCTGTAGCCGTGCGCCAGCAGATCGGCAATACATGCCCGTCCCGCTTTGCCGCTTCCCCCAGTAACGATAACTTTTTCTCTGCTCATAATGCTCTTTTCTGTAACCGCTCCCAGTCCGCCATGGTGTCGATATCCAGAAGTCCATCCGGAAACGAAACACGGGAAAGCTGGTCCGGGGGAAGTGTACCCAGAAGAGCCCGCGCCCCCTGCGTGCCGGAGAGCGCCTTCAGTTTGGCAAACAGTGGGCGGGTGAAAAGGCAGGGAGGGCCGAGGACACCCTCCGCGTACTCCGAGGCGACGGCCAGCCGCTGCTCGACCCTGCTGGCCTCGATGATCGCATGGAGGTGCGAGGCGGTAACCAGAGGCTGGTCAGAGAGCAGAACCAGTACGGATTCGGGAACCGTGATTTCCTCCAGCCGGAGCAGTCCCGCCTGTAGGGACGAGCCCATCCCCTTATCCCAGTCCGGATTGACCACAGTTTGCACCGAGAGTCCGTTTATCTCGGGCATCATCTCCTCGGCGCGGCTTCCGAGAACGACTACGACGGGAGATGCTCCAGTGGACAGCGTCACGTCTACGGCATTTCGCAGAAGCGTCTTTCCCTGCCAGCGCAGAAGCTGTTTGGGCTGTCCCAGCCGCGTCGAGGAGCCTGCCGCGAGAAGGATGGCTCCCAGCCCCGAACCGTCAGCGGGCACTTGCAAATTCTCGCGACGACGAAGTGTGGATCGGATGCGGGCTTTCGCGCAGGAACCCGGCCTCACGACCGGACTTCACCGCCAGCATCTCGGCAAGGATGGAGAGAGCAATCGTGTCAGGGTCCTCCGCGCCGATATCGAGACCGACGGGAGCGTGCAGCCGATCATCGTCGTGCGGGGCAGTGCTGCCGGTCTCGCGGAGGGTGGCTAGGAGCCGTTCCGTGCGCCGCCGTGGGCCGAGCAGTCCGATGTAGGAAACGGGAGTCGGAAGCAGGGCGGCGAGAAACGCGGCATCGTGGGCGACATTGTGGCTCATAACGACCGCGAAAGAACCCTCTTCAATGGGCAGGCGCGCACTAAGGTCAGCGGGGGCACAGCACAATACCACTTCCGCGCCGGGAAAACGCTCCGGTCGCGGCGGTGAACCGACCCATGGATCAACGATAGTCACCTGCCACCCGACCGACGTTGCCAGCCGCGCGAGCGGCGCGGCATCGTGGTTTGCACCGCAGATAATCAGCGGGGTCGGCGGGATAATAGTCTCCAGAAACACATCCGTTGTTCCGATTCGGACGTTCTGAGAAGGCTGCGACGCCGGAAACGCCGTCTGAACCTTGTCTCCGATCTGCCCTGCCAGCGCCAAATCTGTGACAGTGCAGGCGGCGAAAGTCGGCTGTCCTTCGTGCCAGAGAACGCGCTGCCCGACGAGACCTGCCTCTTCTGAGGCGATTACGGTCGCGATGATGCCGCGCCGCCGACGGGCGAGGCAGTCGGCAATAAACGCGACCGGGCAGGCAGGGTCTTCCGGAGCGAGCCGTTCGAGAAGTACCTCTACAATCCCATTGCAGCCCAGCCCGAGCCCCCAGGAGAGCGGATCGTCGAAGGAGGCGTTTTCGTCATCCACCGTCGAATCGTACGTCACGACAACGGCCTGACCGCTTTCGGTACGCCACCACGCCTTGCGGATGATGTCGCTTTCCAGGCAGCCGCCGCTGATACAGCCTGCCTGCCAGCCGTCGCGCGTCAGCAGCATCCGTGCTCCGGGGCGACGATACGACGACCCCGTGACCCGAACCACCGTTGCCAGAAGCGCAGGCTGAGCGCCCCTGTGCGCGGACTGAGTGACCTCGACGATCTGGGAAAGTTCAGTCATTCATTGATCTCGTCTCGTTTCACCACCTCCCCCGCGCTCGGTACAGCAGCCGTCCCTGGCTGACGCAGAGCCTCAGGGCGGATTCGAAGCGGGTCCCCTGCGCCGTAGATTTGGGGGGAAAGCGGGATGTTTGCCCTACGCCTCTACGACAGCCACGGACCGTTCTGGTTCCCAACTCTTCGTTCCCCTGCCTGCGGGGGGCCAGGGGGCCTGCTGCTCTCCCTGGCCGAAGCCTAAACGCCGTGCCAGGGCTTCAGGACGGTTTCCCAGAGGGGGCGCGTGAAGGCAAAGCCGCTGCCGTCCAGGTTGCCCTGGATATGCCCTTTGGCGTAGTTGCGGTAGCCGTGCTCGACCCGGTACCAGAAGTCGGGTATGCCGACCCTGAGGAGCCCGAGGCACTCCTGCGCCTCTCTGCCCGGTTTCCAGAGTCCGCCCGCCACCAGGACAAGCTGGTTGACAAGGTTCACGCGGAAACCGTCGTAGGCGTAGAGCGTAGAGCTGCGCCGTCCCTTTGCGTCGTTGCTGTCCAGCTCCTTCAGCATTCCCGGTCTCCCCCGGTTGGGCAGCGTCCCGCAACCGGACACGAGCATTCCGGCTGCCGTGCCATCAGGCAAGAAGATTCCCTTGCCGTCGTTCAGGCCGCAGAACACGGTCTTGCCGTACGTATCGACCGTCAGCAGGCGGTACAGTTCCATCGGTTTGGTGACCGGCGTTCCCAGATAGCGGTAGCCACGGATCGCCCGCTGGATCGTCGGGCCGTCCGGCGCGGGAGAAACAGGGTGAACCGTTTTCCAGGTAAAGGTCTCGTGCAGATTGGTGAGCCCGTGCTTCTGAAGGCTGCGCACAAAGGCGGCGTGGTCGAAGGTATCGAGGATCGACTGGACCCGCGCCGTCCCGCCGAAATAGACCGGCGCGACAACCAGCATTCCGAGCATCCCCTCTCGGAAGTTCGGGTTCCAGCCCCGGTTCAGGTTGGAGTCGCCGTCAAGCGCGTACTGCTGTGTTTTTGCCAGAACATACGGATTTGTGTCGCTGGTGGTAAACGCGGACGCGACCAGGGCCGCCGTCATCAGGAGATCGACACGGGCGACTTCGTCCGGCGATAGCTGCCGCCAGATACGCGGCGTTAATTTCGCGAGGGCGAACATCGCGGTGACATTTCGTTCGTGCTGGGCTGGATACCCGCCGTTCGCGCTGATATCGTTCCCGCCCGTCAGGGTGTAGCGCATCTGAGCAAGGAGGCGAGCATCGGCGCTGGTGTCTCCGGTGTGCGCGGCAAGGGCGAGAACCACGGGTGCGCCGCCGCTCTCCCCCCGGTTCGTGTGCGCCCCGCCTTTGAGGTTCCGGTTATACCGGGTCAGTCCCGTAGCGATCGCCGCCGCCACCGAGGCTTTCGGCGGCGACGCGAGTTTCCGCGGGGCGGCGGCAAGGGCCAGTGCGGCTGAGGGTTGGATCGCCGCCGCCAGCGCCGACTGAATCAGTTCTCTTCTGCGTATCATCATATTAGTCTTCGGGGTTGCGCGTCCACATGCCTCTTGGGGCGGTCATCGTTCCCCCTGTCTTACCCGGCCCGTTGATCGTCATTTCGGGCTTCATCCATTTGACATGACCATCCGCGAACAGGTAATCCCATCCCTCCTGGTGAATCGGCTTTATCCGCAGAGGCTGACCGGGGCAGTTCCGCTGAACGGTCTGCGCATCGGGACTGTTCACATAAGAACCGGTGTTGTTTGCGAAGACATTCTGGCTCGATGCGGCTTCAACCAGCATCAGGGTCTCCGAGGGCGCAGGGATGTCGGCGAGGGCGCGGCCCTCGAAGTAGGCCGTCGTATAGCAGGTCGGGCAAGGCTTCGTATACATTCCGCCAATAAAAATGTCCGAGTTGGTGATTGCCGGCATCGTATAGGTGCGAATCTGAGCGGTCGGCGCGGGTAGGCAGTTGCTGTACGTCCGAACGATATCATCGTTCGGGCAGCGCAGAATCATGGTGTCGGGGTTATTGTTCACGACCCGCACCCCGAGATACGAGATCGCCTGCTGGTCCCAGGAGTTGATCGGCGAGCCCAGGTTTTGCGCCATGGGAAACGTCTCATCGTAATCCTGAGCGTACAGGCTCAGCCCGACGCCAAGCTGTTTGAGATTGCTCTGACAGGTCGCCTGACGCGCTTTGTCACGCGCCTGGGCAAAGACAGGGAACAATATAGAAGCAAGTATCGCGATAATCGCGATAACAACGAGCAGTTCAATTAGAGTAAAGGCGTCGGAGCCCGTACGGCGACGAGAGGCGGTCATGGTTTTCCTCCAGTGGAAAAGGTTTGCGGGAGAACACCTCCCGCGGGCAGGGAACGCGGCGGTCCCGATGATTCTCGAATGATTAACTCGGCGGGAAGCCGCAGACGACGAAAGGGAATACTCGGTTCACGAATGGTGTCATTCAGGGCCTGAACGGCAAGCGCACCCAGACCAAGCGTCGGCATTCGCAGGCTGGTGAGCGCGGGGCGCGTATGGCTTGCGAGGCCGGGCGTGTCATCGAAGCTGACAACGGAAATGTCCTGCGGAACACGCACTCCCCAGGAGAGAAGTATCTGCAGAGCCGGAAAGGCGACCTGGTCATTCGCGAAAAAGAGAGCGGTCGGTGTTTTCGCGCCGCGATCCAGAAGCGTTTCCAGCACGAGTTCGAGACGCTCGCCAAACGTAAGCTCTCGTCCCCAGGGAATCGCGGCCAGTTCCACGGAGGATTCCTCCCCGCCCCTGATCTGAACGGCGTGGCGCAGTCCGTCCAGACGCGGCCCCGCGGAGATCATCGACTCGATGGTGACAAACGCGATCTGCCGATGTCCGAGATCCCAGAGGTACTCCCCCGCCCGCTGCCCGCCACCGAAATTATCCACCACGACCTGATGAACCGGCGCACCTTCGGGGGCCTCGCCGACAATCACGCCGGGAACAGAGGGAACGCGAACGGACGCATCGAGCGAGCCGAGATGCACATAGCCGTCGGCGGTGCCGGACTCCCATCGCTTCTGCGCCTCATTGAGCCGGGTCTGCGCATCGTTATCGAAGAGCAGAATGGGGTCGAACCCCGCCCGGCGCATCTCGGCCTCCAGCGCCCAGGCCATCGCCGAGAAGATATTGACCACCCCGCCGGACCCGATACTGGTAATGACTATATGACCGGTCCGCCTGCGTGCGGAGGGAGCGCTTGCTACAAAGGTCCCGGAACCTCGGCGACGAACAATCAGCCCCTCGGCCTGCAGTTCGTCCATTGCCGCCTCGACCGTCGAGGTCGAAACTTGATAGTGCTTTTCCAGCTCCGCGACAGACGGAAAGCGGTCACTGGCAGCCATCCCCGAGAGCATGGTCCGCAGGCTGTCCGCAAGCTGCCGCCGCTTCTGCCCCCGCAGGCGCGGGACAAGCAGGGCTTCGGTTTTCAGTTCCGCGTTTTTCTTTAACGGCATCGTTGCGTTCAGTATACACCAAAAAGGGTGACTTACAAGGTAACTTTGCAGGTAATTATCAGGTCAATCCTCTGCGAGGATCCGTCGATTTGCTAACCGGCCCGTGTCAGGCGATAATATTCCGGAGTTTTTAATTTTTCATGAGTATCCTGACCGTATCCAATGTCGCCAAAAGTTTCGCGGCGGACCTGCTGTTCTCCGAAGTTTCCTTCACCCTCGCCGCAGGGCAGAAGATGGGACTGATCGGGAGGAACGGCGGCGGCAAAACGACACTGCTCAAGATCCTTCTAGGTCAGGAGAAGGCGGAACCGAGCAGCATCAACAATGTCATGGTTCCCGCTCGGGTCGCGCTGGCAGCG
>JAZKEA010000610.1:0-5196 GCA_040387315.1 Armatimonadota bacterium
CGACCCTCGGTGTGCCTATAGCACTCGGTTATCTCCGTCATGAGTTTCTGGAACCGGGAAATCGCGTCACCATCGCCGGGCAGTGGGCGACAGTCACTGCGCTACCTTTTACCGTTTCGGAAACCGACGCTCCAAAGGCGGCTGTAACCACGTGAATATCCGCGTCTTTGTTCGGATTCTTGTGGTTCTGGTAGGTGTCGGCCTGAGTTTTGGTTTGTGGAAACTGTTCCACCAATGGGACGAGGAACCGATAGGCAGGTTCGAAACGCGCCGCAACAACATCACGGGAAAGGTAGAGATCAAGGACGACGCGGGACAATGGTCACCGTCTTTCACGAACGACCGCTACGCGCCCGGACTTGCCGAAGCGGATCTGAAGATCATCCGGCTTGTCGAAGGGGCCTGGGGAAACGATGGCATCTTGGTGGGACGCGCCAAAAACATCTCGACGGATAAGGCAGTCGTCGGGCGTGTCGGTTTTCTGGTCCAGATTTACTATCCGGACGGACGCCGCCTGAAGGATCGAACGCTGCGTGCGACCGTTAACTGGCCCGCCGGGGTATCTACACCCTTTATCATCGATACAAACCTGCCGACTCCTGCCCCAAATCAAAAATGGACCGTGGACCTTGTGACCGCGTACGATGCGGACGGCGGTCAGTAAAACTACAAACCTGCTTATGCCCCCAGTATCCTTGCCTGCTGTCTCCGCCGCCGCTCGTGCGAACGCCCGCCGCCATCCTGTGACTGTCCTGGTATGGCATGACGTCGTGCCCGACCGCAAGCTTGTCTGGTTCGATACAACGGTGCGCGAATTCGATATCCAACTGGCACGGCTGGCTCGTGCCGGGGCGCGACCAATCTCACTCAGCGCGCTGTACCGCTATCTGGCTACAGGGTCACCGGTTCCCCCGCCAGGAGCGGTCGTGCTCTGCTTCGACGATAACACGCAGGGCATCTTCGATTACGCCTATCCGCGTCTGGCAAAGCGTGGCTGGCCCTTTGTCGTCTCCGCCCACACCAAGTACGTCGGTGTGACAACGGGAAAAGCGCACTGTGACTGGAATGAGCTGAGAACTCTTGCCCGAGGCGGCGCGCAGATCGTCAGCCAGACCCACACCCATCCGCCTGACCTGCGCACTCTGAGCAATAGCGTACTGGCGCAGGAGATGACCCTTTCCCGGCAGATCATGGCGCGGGAACTGGGCGTTGCCCCGCAGTTTGTTACCTACCCCTCCGGGAAATGGGACCGCCGCGTTGCCCTTGCCGCCGCCACTGCGGGCTATCGACTCGGGCTCACCGAAGACAACGGGGCCGCGGAGACCTCCTCCCACCTGCTGGGACTCCACCGCTACTCCACTCACAAGCGTTTTGACGAAGCGGTCGCCGCTGTTGCTCGCTCAGCAAAACGGTAAATCACCCTCTAACCGGCACCAATAATCGCCGCCGCGCACTTTTCCCCGCTCCGCATCGCGGCATTCAAGCTGCTGGCGGCGGTAAACTCCCCGGCAAGATAAAGTCCCGGCAGGTCCGTTTGGTTCTTCGGGAGCGTCTGGTAAACCCCTGGCGGCTGCGCGAACTGACCGTAGGGAATGCGGTAAGCGGCGAGGGGGCGATAGGCTGCCAGAGCGGCGAGCGCCGCCCTATCTCCTGCGAACATCCGCTTTATGTCGGCAAAGGCGCGGGAATAAAGGGCCGCTTCCTCCCCGGGCGGAACTCCGAGAACGGACGCCGACAGCAGATGCTGACCCTCCGGGGCGAGCGTCGGCGCGACATTGGTTAGAGGTGCGACGTTGTTTACGAAGGTATTCTGGTTGGCATGCAGTACAATTTTGCGCCCTGGGAACATGGGCTTCATGCCCGCGAAGTACAGGCAGACCGTTCCGACTTGGCCTTCCGGCATGGGCTGACCCGTTAATCGTGCTGCCTCCGGCGCTGCCGTCGCCACCACCACGGCGTCCCCATCCACCGTTTCCCCGCCGTGAAGGCGAACCCCTGTCACGCGCCCGTCGCTTTTCACTATTTCTGTAACACGGCACTGCAAACGAATGCTGTGTGCGGCAGCCAATTCCTCGGCAAGCTGTTCCGATATCTGCCCGATGCCACGGGCGGGAACGACGGTGTCGCCTTCCGAGAGCATCTTCCAGTCGAACTGAAACGCTTTTGCGCTGGTCTGCAGGCTGTTGTCTAAGAAAACGCCGCCAAAGAAGGGACGGATAAAGTTGTCCAGGTACCGCTCGGAAAAGCCCCGGCGCCGCAGAAAAGCCTCGGCCGTCTCATCTGGGCTTTCCATGATGGCATCAACGGATGTCGCCAGCATCTCCTGGGAGAGCAGGGCAGTACGCAGTTTATCTGCTAGGGAGACGATGTCGGTTAAAACGGCGGGGAGAAAGGCTCTCGGATCACGCAGAGGGTCGGAAAGGATCGCACGCCGCGCCGCCTGCGCGATAACCGCGCCCGGCTCAAAGGCTCGCAGGTCCAGACGCTGGTAGTCCAGCTGACGCTTCGCCGCCGGATAGGCGGTAAACAAGACCTGAAAACCCCGATCAAGAGTAAAGCCGTCTACAATATCGGAGCGAACCCGCCCGCCAACACCATCCGACGCCTCCAGAAGAACAACCTCGTGCTCCGCACGAAGCAGTGTCCGCCCACAAACAAGTCCCGCTAACCCGGCTCCGACGATGATAATTTTCAACGCAGTCCAATCCATTTTGCAGGCAGCATACGGTTAAAAATCCTCAGCCTTTATTTCTGCTGCTTCCACTTGTGTAATAGGGCGCCTCGCTCCATGTCGGATATGAAGAAGTCGAACAAACGGCGCATCCAGTTCATTCTTGCGAACGATAAACAGA
Organism: Armatimonadota bacterium; assembly: GCA_040387315.1. Taxonomy (GTDB): domain Bacteria; phylum Armatimonadota; class Armatimonadia; order Armatimonadales; family Armatimonadaceae; genus JACMJB01. The sequence continues at coordinate 2,853 of JAZKEA010000610.1, forward strand.
ACCCTGTACTTTGCCGAAGTACTGCTGCGCTGGTAAAGAAGCTCGTGAATGCGTCCTTTGCCAAAAAGCTTTTGTTCGGCAATGACTGCATGAATTGTAGGCAATCGCGCAAGAGTACCTACTGCGCGAGATAAGCCTATTTCCCAGTCATCAGCAAGCGAATCACCGGCAAGCAACGCAAGCCGTTCATGCTCCTTCTCTATATCTTGAACCGCACGCGGAGCGTACCGGATAGCGTAAACGATTTCAACTTCGTCCTTTTCATCCCCGTTATCTCTCATGCTGCCTTCTGCTTGACTGAAGCCTTCGCAGCGTCTCTATCACGTCGCCACTCTGCCCGTTTAGCAACAAAGTCTTCGTGGGAGATGTCATGCTCTTCAGGCTGCGCCAGCGCTTCCTGAATGGCAACTATCGCCTCCGGTTCCAGTCGAGAGTACGAATTTTCAATCTGAAGAACGGCAGCCTGGGATATATCAATCCCTTGCGCCTCCGCATCAGCACGTAGAGCTTCTTCTACCTCGTGAGATAGTTCAATCGTAATGCTCATAGTTTGCTCCTTGCCTTTGTATTATCCGCCATTTTCTATGAAACCGTGAACGTCGAGCCATTCGGGCCTTTAACGACTTCGATGCGAGTCTGGAAACTTTCTTTTAGCTCCTCAATGTGCGTGATGACCAGAATCAGGGCGAAGTCTTCCGAGATAGTCTGGATGGCATCGACGATTGCCTCGCGACCGCGGGGGTCCTGGGTTCCAAAGCCTTCGTCTAATATCAGGGTCTGGAGCGGTGCGCCGGCGCGACGGGCGAGCAGCTTGGATAAGGCGACGCGCAAAGCGAAGTTGATACGGAATGCCTCGCCGCCGCTGTACATTTCGTAGGGGCGCGTGCCCATATCGTCGCTGATAACGATGTCGAGCGTTTCGATGGGACCGGAGGCGGACTTGCTCTTCGCTTCCCGCTGGGTGACCAGGCGAACCTGCATCGCGCCATCGGTCATCTTTGCCAGCAGATCGTTGGCCTGCTCCTCGATCTCGGGCAGGGCGTTCTCGATGATCAGGGCCTGGACGCCTTTCTTGCCGAACGCGCCGATAAGCTCCTTGTAGAGGTCCTTCTCTTTGGCGGCGGCAAGACGCGCCTCGGTCCAGCGGGTGTGCTCGTCTTTGAGCTTGACACAGTTCTCCAGCTTGCCGGTATAGTGCCCGATCTCGCGCTGAACGGTCTGGGAATTTGTCTGGGCCTGGGCGAGCTGGGCGGCTGCGTCGGCCTGATCGCGGCGAAGGGTGTGCAGAGAGGCGGTTCGGATACGGATGTCGCCGATCTGTTTCTGCGCCTTCTCGATCTGCCCCTCGCGCTTGGCGATCTGCGCTGTTAGCTCCGTTACCCGTGTCGGCTCGGTTTCGAGGACTTCCGTCGCCTGCTGGAGCAGGAGAAGGTTCTTCTCGGAATCGCGGAGGGTGTCCTGCTCGGTGCGGGCGTCGCTGAGCTGCTGTGCGACGCGCTCCAGCTTCTCCAGGCGGGCGGAGACTTTCACCAGCCGCTCCTGCTGGGCATGGGCGAAATCGCGCTCGGTAAGCTGACGGGTGAATCTGTCCAGACGACGCTTCAGGTCCGGCAGGGTTTTGGTACGCTCGGTGAGACGAAGCTGTTCCTGCGCGGCCTGAGCCCGCTGTGCCTCCAGACGCGCGATGGTACGAAGTTCGCCCTGGGCCTTCTCGGCCTCCGAGCGGAACTGGTCGGACAGGCGCTTGGCATCGCGGCCCGATGCGGTGACCTTCTCCTGCTTTGCGATAAGCTTCGCCTGCTCGGCTTCAGTCTCAGTGATGGCGGCGGCACGCTTGGCGGGGGGCAGGGGCTGACCGCAGTAGTCGCAGAGCGATGAGTTCGATTCCGCGAGGGCATCGCGCCGCTTCTGCAGGGCTTCGATCTGCGCCTTCAGGGCTCCAAACTCGGACTTCAGGGCAACAACGCGCTCGTCGGCCCCGGCTCGCTGCTCCTCGGCGTGGAGGCGGCGCGATTCGACATCGCCGAAATCCGCGATCTGCTTCTCGACACGGGTGACTTCGGTGTCGAAGCGGATCAGCTCCTTGGTTTCGCCCTCCAGCATCTCGACCTCGCACTGAAGATGGTGGCGCTCGCGGTCCAGCCGCACCTCTTCGCCGCGGATCTCGGTCTCCAGCGTGCGCGCCTCGCGCTCCATCTGCATCGCCTCTTCGTACTGGGGCTGAAGCTCCTTGATCTGGAGGGCAAGGTCGAGAGAGCGGCGGTGCGCGGCCTCAATCGCGGCGCGGCGGTCGGTCTCGCGGTCCTCGGCCTCTTTGCGCTTCTCCTTGGCCAGATCTTCGAGA
>JAZKEA010000611.1:0-2976 GCA_040387315.1 Armatimonadota bacterium
GGAGACATCAAGCAGCTCGACGGTGACATCAAAGCCGCAGGGGAACTCCTCGCGGTTCGCACCCGCCCGGATGCCCTTGACGACGCCGACCCTGCCAGGATAGAAGGCGGGATGAGTAGAAACCACACGGCTCTCGACGCCAAAGGGCAGAAGGGCGACGGCGACGGCGTTTCGCGCCTCGCGGATCGTCTCGTGGTAGAGCTTGGTATTGCCGTTCCGGTAGGTCTCATAGACCACCGCCTGAATGGCTTTGGGTACGTAGGCCCAGTGCTCCGGGCACATGAGTAGGTGGGAGGGAACCATGCGCACACAGCGGTAGGCATAGCACTGGTGCGTTCTGGTAGAGGAGCTACGCATCGAGACCGTCCTCCCCTGCCCACAACTCCGTTGTGGCTGACTCCTTTGTCGTCATCACCTGCACCATGCCGAAGATCAGTACCAGGCCCGCAAGCACCGCCATAGCCAGAAAGCCGGTCCGCTGCGTTCCAGGGACAGACAGGAACCAGACAAAGGCAGCGGGGGCAAGCGCAAGAACCAACGTAAACAGCCAGATCGAGAACCAGCCCCGGCGCAGGACAGGCGCTCGCTCCAGGACCTCCAGGCGCTGCAGGTCGCGTGCCTGGATCTGCAGGAGGAAGTTCGAGGCGGAAAGCTGTGAGCGCTCGTAGTCGTCGTAGCAGCAGGGACACAGGCGGAACCGGACCGTGTTGTCTTTGACCGGCTCGAAAGCGTCTACCAGGCCGCGAAAGGAGCAGCGCTCGCACTTGGTAAGGACGAGGGCGTGACGCGCCGCCTGGAAGTGTGTGGAAGTGGCGACAACGGCACCGCGCTTGCTGCCGGTGATGGCCTTGGGGAAATCAGTCGTTACCATAGAGGGTCTCCATTTCCAGTTGATCCAAACGGTCCAGCTCGTCCAGCCACTCGTGCTGTGCCTGGGCTTTTTCTCCGAGAGCGCCCGCTAGTTCCAGGCCCGTGTGCCGGGCTAGAGCATCGAGCGCGATCTGCTGCATCCGGTGCGCCCGGATCGCCCCAGTCTCACCATCAACCGGTTCCATCGTGGCGATACCGACCAGGGCGTCGATGGCAGGGTCCTGCAGGGGGGACATGCCGTGCGTCAGCGAGTAGGAGATCATCGGGTCGAAGGGGCGCAGGAGGCGCTGCGCGGGCTGCAAGGCTTCGAGGGCGCGCTTGGCTTCGAAGCGGTTCTCGAACCGGGAGTTCAGGAGGAACCAGAAGGCCAGGTCGCAGGCGCGGCAGGTCTTTTCCAGCTCGGCGACACGCGCCTGGAGGCGGGCGGCTTCCGGACACATGTTGTCATTCGTTGACGGACGGTCGAGGGGGAAGGTATTATTCATTGCGAGCAGCGAGAACCTTTCTCGTAGTCAGGCGGGTGCTTTGGCGGCGGCCCGCGGTTAGAAGTCAGAAGCCCCGGCGTTATCAGCGCTGGGGCTTTTGCCATTTCTGGCTCCAGTTGATGCCGCATCAGTGCGGCGGGTTAGAAGTATTATACAAGTAACACTTGTATTTTTGTACAAATTTAATTTCTTATTTTTGGCAAAAAACATCTGCCATACTTAGCAGCACTTCATCCCGAGTGCGTCCAAGAGCTGTCGCCAGCAGCGGGATCAGCGCAATATCTGGCGGGTATAGACACCGTTCCCATCCGGAAACGGCTGCCTGGGTAACGCCGATCTTTTGCGCGACTGCGTCCTGGCTCAATCTCAAATCACGTCGCCAGCGAAGTAGATCCGACCATTCCCGGTTTACCTGCCCCGCCTGCGACTCACGTGGTGCGGCTGCATTATCAATCGGTGCTTCAGTCACGTCCCCAATACCCCCATACGCGGATTATAAGTCTGTCACTTCTAAAAGTCAACAGTGCAACTTTTGGAAACGGTCGCTTGTCATCTTTAAGGATTAAAAGTGGGGTTTATAATATATGTCGGTAGCGATTATTGGGCAGTGCGGGGATCACGAGCGGCGGTATCTACCAAATCAACAAATTAGTTTGGGGCTTTGGGAATTGAGTGAAACTTTCGGGCAGTGGCTCAAGCGTAAGCGCGCGAGCACGCGCCCACGAATGTCTCAGCAGGAGCTCGCGGACGCTGCTGGCGTCACGCAGAGCTATGTGTCGCTTATTGAAAGAACAGCGGGCACGGATGCAGAGCCCGAAGTGGACCGGGAGAAAGTCACGCTCCTTGCCCAGGCTCTTGATGAATCTGTAAAAGACGCTTTGGCGACGGCAGGGTACGCGGAACGAGAGCGAACCCGCGAGAAGCCTATTCGTTATATTTATGATCCGGACCAGGCCGAAGTATTCGACGCTTTCGATAATCTACCGCGGGCAGTTCAACAGAGTTTTAAGCAGAATATATTAGATGTAGCCCGCGAGCTGAGACAACGGACTCGTGGCAAAGGAGAGCTTGGACGGCGTGCTGACGACGACGAGAATCACACCCAGTTATCCGACACCGATTCTGAATAGGCGCCATATGCGCCTAGCGGCGCAGCGCGTAGCCCATCGCCTCAAGTTGCTGACCATTGGAAAAGACCGTGAGGACCCGAAGACCTGGCGTGATGTCGCGGAGCGGCTTGTCATTGGTGTCGCCGGATTCGATGACCATAGGGCGATGCACGGGTGCCTCACCTTTATCGAAGCGCACGACCGATGGGTGATCGAGCTCAATACCTTTCTCAAGCCGCGAATGCAGGCCCGGATATTGATTCACGAGCTCGCCCATTATTTGCTGCGTACCATGCTGGGGATCTGGCTCTGTGACGACCAGACGGTTTACCACTACGACGGGCGAGTGGACGACATGCGGCATCGGATCGCGCGCCGTGTTGAGCGGCTTGTTCTCGGCTCCTGCTGAAGTCAGCAGGAAACCAGAGACTTACGCGCTCAGCGGTTCCCAGCCTTTGGGCTTCAGATACGACGACTGTTTAGACTTTAGATTATAGGAGGACACCCATGTA
>JAZKEA010000612.1:0-2208 GCA_040387315.1 Armatimonadota bacterium
GTCGCTGTCTCAGCGTGTTGTTGAACCGCTCAATATGATTTGTCTGACCCTCGTCTTTGCCGACGGGCCAGTGATGCCAGTCAGGAACAACTGCCTCGTAAGCGTGCCAAAAGTCAGTGTAGGTTCGTTTTGCGCGGTAGCCCTTGGGCAGGCGGCTCCACAAAATACGACAGGTCGCCTCGCTTCGGTCACCAATGGCAAAGGCGATGATTTGGCGAGTTCTGCGGCACAAAGCAAGCCAGATCCAGCGCTTTTGATCCTTTCGGCGCACGAACGACCAGAGTTCGTCCATCTCCACGATGTCGCCCTTTTGCGCAGGCAGAACCGTCTCCGATAGGTCAGGCAGTGTTTTGACTTTTTTTGAGCAGGGCAGCGAGCGTGTTACGGCTGATCTTGAACAGGCGGGCCACACCGCGCATCGAGGCACGCTCTTGGTATGTTGCCAGAACCTGCGCGACGAATGCGGGGTCGTTAGTGCGATCCGCTTCGCGGGCTTTTTGTGGTCGTTCCACAAAAGCACGTTTGCACACGCGGCAACGGTACCGCTGCTTGCCCGACGAGTTCGTGCCGAAACGGATCACGTTGTCGCTTTGACAGCCAGAACAAAGAACTACATGAACTTGCTGAACCATGAAGCAAATCTACCATAACAACTGACGAGGAACCATTACCCCTTTACGATTACTCGCGTCGGTTTTGGACGGGGATGTTTCATCCCCGCTCTACTTACGGGAAAGGCATATACGTCAGCCACAGAGCGGCGAAGATACGAACACAGCCGCTAAAAAATATTGTTTGCCCTATTCAATCGTTTTTACAAAGGGTCTGGGTATAATCAGCTATCTCTGGTTGTCGGAAGGAAGTCACTCACAATGAATACGGTCGTTCGTTCCCTCAGCAGCGCCGCTCTGGTCTTTCTGATGAGCGCAGCAGTCGCCACAGCCGATACGCCGGACACACTCCCGCCCGCGGCAGAACCGCCCGCCAGTGCGTCCTCCCCGCAAAATGTCGACGGAGCCGCCAGCACTCCGGCGGAATCCAAGATGCGATCCGAAGTCGTCTTCTGCATCGACTGCTCCGGAAGCATGGCACAGTCCCTGACGCGGGCGCAGGAGGCAATTGCCTACCTGGTTGACGAGATGCAGGCGAAGACTCCCGATACCGCGATTCGTGTGGGTATCATCCGCTATGGTACCGGAGCAGACCCCCTGGAGATAAACCCACTTACCGACGATCCGAAGGCCATCAAAGAGTATATAGAGCGGCTGAAGATCGCAGGCGGGGCCGAGTTCGTCGGTATGTTCATCAAGAATGCCGTTGAGCGAATGAACTGGACAAACGACGACAACGTGACGCGGCAGATTGTGATGGTCGGCAACGAGACCGCCTTCCAGGGCCCTATCGACTACCGGCAGGCCGCAAAGACAGCAAACGACCGGGGATTTACGGTGAGCGCCATGTACTGTCCGTCTCTCGGAGAGGAACTAAGCGCGAACCGGTCGCGATACTCCCAGGCGATGTCCCTTACAGGCACTCGAGTGGTCTCCTCCGGAGGATCACGCACGTCCGGCCTCAGCGGAATGCCTCGCGCAATGCGAAATCCGATGATCGATGTCGAGAATACGTGGCTTCTCACCGCGTACTTCGGGGGCGGCGAGGTGATGAAACTTTCGGTGGACCCGCGTAATCCCCTTCTGCGCCTTGGTCCCGCGCAGGTAGCAAATCTTGTGGAAGAGATTATTCCGGCGCAGGAGGCGAGGATAGCTCAGGTAGACGCCGCCTTTGCCGCTTATGACATGGGCGTTCGTCCCGGGGCGGCTCCTCGGGGAACCGGCGGACCTGCCCGAATTACACCGGGCGCGGGAGTTCGTCGCCGGTAATATGGCAAGCGACCTGGTTTGTATCAAGACCTTCGCGCATCGCTTCGAAGCGGATATTGCCCTGAGCTTTTTGCAGGCTCAGGGCATTCCCGCGATGATCGACGCGCAGGACCTCGCGGCGACCAGCCCTCATCTGATGCTTGCCGCGGGCGGCGCACGTCTTCTGGTACGGACCGAAGACGCCCAAGCGGCCCTGGAAATGCTGGAAGCCGACCCGGCCTCTGTAGACGATTTAGAGATTTAATTCCGGTATCTATGAAGAATTTACGACCTGGGACGCTCTGTTCCCTTACGACACTTGCCGTGCTGCTTGCCGCCGCCGGCGTCG
>JAZKEA010000612.1:2218-3286 GCA_040387315.1 Armatimonadota bacterium
CCGCTCCCACTGCTCCTGGCCGGGCACAGACGCCCGCGCCAAAGAAGCCGACACCCGCCGCTCCCCCGCTCCCGCAGGCAGTCCGGTGGGAGTCCGCCATTGCCCGTTTCGAGGCATTGGATCGACAGATGCTGCCCCCGCAGGGCGCGGTCCTCTTTGTGGGCAGCTCCAGCATCGTCCGCTGGAAAACGCTGGCGGAGGATTTTCCCGGTGTCGTGACGCTGAACCGCGGCTTCGGCGGATCGGTGCTCGCGGACACGACGCGCTATGTCAGCCGAATCGTCGTTCCCTACAATCCGCGTAAAATCGTGATCTTCGCGGGCGACAACGACATCGCGGGCGGGCGGTCCCCCGAGGCTGTTGTCGCGGACTTCGCCGGTTTTGTCTCGCTGGTGCGAAAGTCGCTGCCCGATGTTCCCATCGTGTTCATCGGCATCAAGCCGAGTCCGTCGCGCTGGAAGATGCGGGAGGCACAGGAGAAGGCGAACCGCCTGGTGAGCGACTATTGCGGTCGCAGCACGGGATTGACGTTTGTGGATGTTTATCGCCCGATGCTCGGGGGCGACGGTCTTCCGCGAACGGAATTATTTGTCGCGGATCGCCTCCACATGAGCCCGGCGGGATACGCGATCTGGACGCCACTGGTCGCACCGCTCATCAAATAAACTTGCTTACGGAGTGCCCTTACCCCCGCCCCTCTCCCTAGTACCGCTCGTACCTCGCTGGGAGAGGGGAGTCTGGTTACGGTTTCGGCATCTGCAGAGCACAAAGGCTGGCTCAGCACTAGGAGATCGACAAGCCGACCGGAAAACACGGACGTGGTTCGCCTCCATCGGCGGGTGTGATATTGAACACCTTCAACGTTCGAAAAAGTCTCCGCTTGCGAAGCAGTATTACACTGGCACAGTTCCCATGCCGGAACAACTGGACAATTGGATAACTGGACAACCGGAACCAGGAGGCAGATCCCGAGGGAGACGACTGGTAACCTTGGTAAATATCGCTGAACGACACTGACAAAAAATTGACAAACACCAATTGGCCTGACAGGACTCGAACCTGCACCCT
>JAZKEA010000613.1:0-1461 GCA_040387315.1 Armatimonadota bacterium
TGTTGAGTTTGCCAAGGAATGGCGAACGGATCGGGTGCTGCGCCGCCTGGAGGCGATGATGATTGTTGCCGACCCGGATAACCTGCTGCTTCTTTCCGGCGATGGGAATGTTATCGAACCCGATAGCGGCGTCATCGCCATTGGGAGCGGCGGCAGCTTCGCGCAGGCGGCGGCGACGGCACTTTTTCGTCACACGGAAATGTCTGCCCGCGAAATCGCGGAGAGCTCCCTGCAGATCGCGGGCGAGATTTGTATCTACACCAATGACCGGATCGCCGTTGACAGCTTGGGCGAAAGGCACACCGCTGTAACGTCCGACCCGCCCCCCGTACCCAATGGCACCGACGGCGTTTAGCCCCTCGCTCTTTCGTTTTGATCCGCGACCCCGCTAAGGAAATTACCGTGTCCGCTACCGAAACCAGCCCTTTACTGGCGAACAGCGCCGAAACCATCGAGAACCTGACCCCACGCGAAATCGTCGTCGAACTGGATCGATACATCGTTGGTCAGGCAAACGCTAAACGCGCGGTGGCTATCGCGCTCCGGAACCGATACCGTCGCGCCCGGCTCCCCGAAGAGATGCGCGAGGAGGTTATTCCAAAGAATATCCTGATGATTGGCCCCACAGGTGTCGGTAAGACGGAGATCGCGCGGCGTCTTGCGAAACTCGCCCGAGCGCCGTTCCTCAAGATCGAGGCGACGAAGTTCACCGAAGTCGGCTACGTGGGCCGTGATGTCGATTCTATGGTTCGTGATCTGGTCCAGATCAGTGTTCGTCTTGTTGAGGCGGAGATGACCGAAGCGGTGCAGGAGCGTGCTGCTGATATCGCCGTGGATCGTGTCGTCGACTTTCTTCAGCCGCGCCGCTCGAAACCCGTCCAGGCCGCCGCTGATGCGGCCAAATCCGCGCAGGATCAGTGGGCCGAGATGCAGCAGCAGATGAGCCGCCTGTTTCAGGTCCCGCCGGGCCAGACCCCCGGCACTGTGGCGGCACCGGGTGTCCTGCCAGGTGCCGCAAGCGCTCCTGAGGAAAAGAAGCCCGAGAAGAACGAGGAGTATGAGCGCCGGAAGAGTGAACAGGAAGAGCGTATCCGGCAGCGTCTCAAAGAGCAGATTGCCTCCGGTGCGCGGGATGACGACGAGATCGAGATTGAAGTCGAGGAAAACGCGGGTGGCGGAACGCCTATCGGAATCCTGCCTCTGGGTGGTCCGGGAGGCGGCGATGGAATGGGCCAGGACCTTTCCGAGATGTTCAGCCAATTCCTGCCGAAGAAACGCAAAAAGCGAAAGACGACCATCAGCGAGGCACGCCGGATTTTCACCGCAGAGGCTGCTCAGTCGCTGATTGACCGGGACGCGGTGAACCGAGAGGCGGTGCGTCGTGCGGAAGAGGGCGGAATCATCTTCCTTGATGAGATCGATAAAGTGGCGGGGCGTGGCGGCAGCGGTGGCGGAAATGCG
>JAZKEA010000613.1:1471-12163 GCA_040387315.1 Armatimonadota bacterium
GTTCAGACGAAATATGGTCCGGTGCGCACCAATCATGTGCTTTTTATCGCCGCAGGGGCGTTTCACGTCTCCAAGCCATCCGACCTGATCCCGGAACTGCAGGGACGCCTTCCGATTCGGGTTGAGCTGGAAAGCCTGAACGAGGATGATTTTCGACGAATCCTGACGGAACCCCGCAGCGCATTGACTAAACAGTACGCGGCACTACTTGCGACTGAGGGGATGTCCGTCACCTTCACCGACGACGCTGTGCGAGAACTCGCCCGTATCGCGGTTGATGTTAACACACGGACCGAGAACATCGGCGCGCGCCGTCTTCAGACCGTGATGGAGCGCCTGCTCGATGAAATCTCGTTCAGCGCCCCCGATACGTCCGATAAAACCGTGACAATCGATGCCGCCTTCGTCCGCGAACGGCTGGACGATGTTGCCAATGACGAGGATATGTCGCGGTATATTTTATAGCGGCGGACTAAATTTTGCAGATTCCTTTTCCAGGCAAGCCTGCAAAGGCGTTTGAAATGCGTCGCCCATCATGATATAAAGATAAGGTTTTGCGTTTCTGATTTAAGTACGCACTCTGCCGCCACGCGCTCCAAATTCCGCGTGTGTGCTCGGTTCTCGCTTAGGCGGGAATGGCAGGGGAGGGGGCCGTTTCAACAAAACGCCGGAGATAACCGGCGCGGCCCAGAAACCGAGAAAGGTTTACGATTTTGGCAACAATCGCCATGAAGGACCTGCTTGAAGCAGGCGTCCACTTCGGTCACCAGACCCGCCGCTGGAACCCCAAGATGAAGCGGTACATCTATGGGTCCCGTAACGGTATTTACATCATCGACCTGCACCAGAGCCTGAAGCTTTTCGATGATGCTCAGAAGTTCATCCAGGACATCGTCACGGGTGGCGGAACGGTTCTGTTTGTCGGGACCAAGAAGCAGGCAAGTGACGCCGTGGCAGAGGCCGCGCAGCGCTCACGCCAGTATTTCGTGAACTCGCGCTGGCTCGGTGGTATGCTGACCAACTTCCGCACGATTCAGAGCCGCATCGCGCGCCTCCGTGACCTGGAGATGATGGAGCGCGACGGTACGTTCCTGAAACTGACGAAGAAGGAAGCTGCCATTCTGACCGAGGAGAAGGATCGTCTGGAACGGTTCCTCGGCGGTATCAAGGATATGCCTCGCCTGCCCGCCGCTCTCTTTATCGTGGACACGAAGAAGGAGCACATTGCGGTCAAGGAAGCACGCTCCCTCGGTATCCCGATCGTCGCGATTGTCGATACGAACTGCGACCCCGACGAAGTCGACTACATCATCCCCGGCAACGACGACGCGATTCGCGCCATCAAGCTTATCTCGAACAAGATCGCCGATGCGATCATCGAGATTAAGCAGCCTGAGTGGGACGAGCAGGGTCTGACGGCGGAAGGCGAGGAAGTTCCTGTCCTTTCCGACGACCAGGTAGTGCCGGTTGCGACTACCGCGGAAGCGCGTCGCCGACAGATGGAAGAAGATGCCCGTGGCATCGGCTTCGACTATGACCAGGAAGGCCGACCGAAGGCTCAGCCGGAAGCGATTGTAGACCTCGCGGAAGCCCTGACCGGTGAGCCGCAGGACCCGACCGCATCCCAGGGTACCGGTGACGCGAATGTCGGCGTGAACGAAGCTACGGAGATCATCGCGGAAGAGACCGGACGCGCCCCACACGAAGTGTCGGTGGGCAGCGGCATCAGTACCGGAGCTGGTTCTTCCAACGCGCATCCTTCTGACTAATCGGGTAGAAGATTTACTCGAGATTGTTATAATAGGGGGTGGGCGGAGCGAGAGCGCCGCCTGCCCCTATTTGCTGACTGAACAAAACGACTTTACAGATTCAAGGAGAAGATTTCATGGCTGCAGTTACAGCTGCTATGGTTGCACAGCTTCGTGAGCGAACGGGGCTGGGGATGATGGAGTGCAAGAAGGCACTCACCGAGACAGATGGTGACCTGGAAGCGGCCATCGATCTGCTGCGCAAGAAGGGTACGAAGGACCGGGGCGAGCGCGTCGCGGGTGAAGGCCTTGTGATGGGCTATGTCGCTCCTGATGGTAAGACCGGCGTTCTCGTCGAACTGAACTCCGAGACCGACTTTGTTGCGCGCAACGAGGACTTCAAGGCCCTCGCCCGCGCCCTCGCGGCCAAGGCTGCGGATTCGCATGCGGAATCCGTGGAGGCCCTGCTTGCTGAGGCCCATGAGGATGCGGAGCTTGAGGACAAGACGGTTCGCGGCGCGATCAATGCGGCGATCAACCGTATCGGCGAAAAGATCCAGCTGGGGCGCTTCGTTCGCTACCACGCCACAGAGGGTGGTCAGGTGACCGCGTACATCCACAGCACAACAGGCTCCGGCCTGGACGGCGGACGTGTGGGCGTTCTCGTCGAGACAGCCGGTGATGCGTCGGGTTCCCTCGGCAAGGATGTTGCCATGCACATCTCGTTCGCGAAGCCGCGCTTCCTGAGCGAGTCGGACGTGGATGCCGATGTCGTCGCGAAAGAGCGCGCGATCATCACGGAGCAGACCAACGACGACCCGCGTCTTCAGGGTAAGCCCGATGCCGCGAAGAACGCCGCCATCGAGGGGCGCGTGAAGAAGTTCTTCAGCGAGATCGTGCTTCTGAATCAGCCTTACGTTCGTGAGGACAAGAAGACCGTATCTCAGATTGTGGCCGACACCAAGGGAGCAAGCATCGTCCGCTTCGCTCGCTTCGAGGTCGGTGAGTCCGTTGCGCGGCCCGCAGCCGATGGCGCGTCTGCGTGAGCGACGCATCACCGATTACAGGTGCGGAGCCCGGAGCGCGACAGCGTTTTAGTCGCGTTCTCCTGAAGCTGTCCGGTGAGGCATTCGCCGGACAGCAGGGATATGGTATCGACACCGAGGCCGTTGGCGGAATCGCCAAGGAGATATCCGGTGTCTACCAGGAAGGCGTCGGCATCGCTGTTGTCGTCGGCGGTGGCAATATCCTGCGTGGGCAGGCTGCCGCCTCCGGCAAAGGTATGGAGCGGGCGACTGCAGACTATGCCGGGATGCTGGCGACCGTGATCAATGCCCTTGCGCTTCAGGATGCCCTGGAAAAGCTGGATGTCCCAACCCGCGTACAGACGGCAATTGCCATCACCCAGGTTGCGGAGCCGTTCATTCGCCGACGTGCGATACGTCACATTGAAAAGGGACGTGTCGTTATTCTGGCAGCGGGCACCGGCAATCCGTACTTTACGACGGATACGGCGGCCAGCCTGCGCGCCCTGGAGATCGGCGCGGATGTCGTGCTGATGGCTAAAAACGGCACGGATGCGGTATATGATAAGGACCCCAAGAAGTTCGCCGATGCGGTTCCCTACGCGCAGGTAGGCTTCGAGGAAGCGATCAGCAAAAAGCTGCGCGTTATGGACCTTACCGCGTTCGCTGTGTGTATGGAGAACGATCTTCCTATTATCGTTTTCGATATTAATGAGCCGGGGAACATTAAACGCGCCGTGCTGGGGGAGCCCATAGGTACTCTTGTGGGACGGACAAAGCAACAGTAGGCGAGTGAGTGTCAGGCTCCGGCGGTCCTTGGGACCGAACAGGGCTCTGACTTTTATACTGCATTTCTTGATTTGAGGTTAATATATGAGCGTTTCCGATGTGATGCAGGACATGGAAGGGCGATTCAAAAAGTCGATCGAGTCCGCCCGCGCAGACTTCGCAACCCTGCGAACAGGCCGAGCCAACCCGGCGATATTGGACTCTGTCAAAGTCGACTATTATGGTCAGCAGATGCCTATTAACCAGCTCGGTACCGTTGCCGTACCGGAGGCCCGGCAGCTGATCATCACTCCCTATGACAAGGGAACTATGGGCCTGATCGAGAAGGCGATTATCAAGAGCGATCTTGGTCTCACACCCAACAACGATGGTCAGGCGATTCGTATCAATATCCCGCAGCTCACAGAAGAGCGGCGCAAGGAGTTTGTCAAACAGCTCCATCAGAAGACGGAAAGCGCCCGTGTCGCGCTCCGTAATATCCGCCGCGACGCCAACGACCAATTCAAGCGCGATGAGGCCGTGACCGATGATGAGGCCAAGCGCGCGGAAAAGGATGTTCAGAAACTGCTGGATAAGTATATGGCCGAGCTGGAGGGCCTTCAGAAGGCAAAAGAGTCGGAACTGCTTGAAGTCTGAGAATTGAGTCCGTTTTCGCAAACGGTCTGCGTGTAGCAGACCGTTTGTGGTGTATAGTAAAAGACGGAGCAAAGGAAGGCGAAACGGAACATGGCCAATGCAACGCTGGACGAGGCGACAAAGCCCTTCGTCAGACCAAGTAAATCACCCGAAGGGCTTGCGGAGCTTGTCTCCAACCTGCCGAAACAGCAGCAGGCGGAGATTATGTATGAGCTGGTCCTATTTGCAGCTTTAGCCGCGGAAGACACGGAGCACAAGCCACTGAACCAGTTTCTCTCCGAACTGGAAAGTATGGCGGATGTTTACACGGACCCGGCAAAGCGGCGCGCACTTCGGCGTACCGTGACGGAAGACCTTTTTTACTCGCCGAACGAGGGCGCAGGAAATCTCGAGGCATGAGCGATACCGCAAGTTCCCCTAAAAGTCTTCGATTATCGGGGGGAGATGTCATCCCCGGTAAGCTGGATCTGGAACGTGTTCCCGAACATGTTGCTATTATTATGGATGGCAATGGGCGCTGGGCTCAGGAGCGAAACATGCCGCGTCTCTGGGGCCATAGCCAGGGATATAAGGCTCTCCACCAGATCGTTCATGATGCGCCGGACCTCGGCGTCAAGTACCTGACTTTGTATGCTTTCTCCTCGGAAAATTGGCGTCGTCCCAAGCTGGAGATTGATGGTCTCATGCGCCTGATCGAGGCCGCTGTCCGGAACGAGCTGAACGAACTTCATGCCAACAACGTTCGCATCCGTTTCACCGGACGTATTCATGAGCTTCCGGCCTCGCTTCAGCGGGAAATGCGTCGCGACGAGGAAATCACTGCCGGAAATACCCGCCTGACACTCAACCTGTGTGTCAACTATGGCGGGCGCATGGAGCTTGTCGATGCCGCCCGTAGTCTGGTCGCCCAGGCGCAGCGTGGTGAGATCGGCCCTGAAGATGTGACGCCGGAACGCTTCGCACAGGGTCTCTATACCTCCGACATGCCGGACCCGGACCTTCTCATTCGGACAGCAGGGGAGATGCGTATCAGCAACTACCTTCTCTGGCAGATTGCGTATTCGGAGATATACGTGACACAGACCCTCTGGCCCGACTTCCGAACAAAGCACCTTATCGATGCCCTGATCGACTACCAGAGCCGAGTGCGGAAGTTCGGCGGCGTCGTTAACGCCTGACCCATCCCCTTTATCCCCCGGAAAATCGAGTTCAATTAATGCCCCGAGTCGAATCCAGTATCATTATAAATGCTCCCCGTGACAAAGTTCTTGCGGTCGCTCGGGATAACGAGAAGTTCCCCGAGTACATGGCGGATGTCAAATCGCTTTCCGTTTTGGAGAAGTCCGATGATGGCCTTCGTCTGGTTACGGACTGGGTAGGCATAGTTCCCAAATTTGGCGCAAAGGTACATTGGGTCGAAGAAGATATCTGGGATCTTGCGGAAGGCACCTGCACCTTCAAGCAGGTTTCCGGAGATTATGATCAGTTCGAGGGGGTCTGGCGCTTTACCGAAGTGGATCCGGGAACGACGCGCTTTGATTCTGTCCTGGATTACTCGCTGGAGATACCGCTGGTTGGCGGAATCATCAAAGCCATCATCCATAAGACGATGCAGAATAACCTGAATGCGACCCTGTCCGCGATCAAAACGCGGAGCGAAGCGCAGTAGCCTCGCTCTGTTTGTTCTAATCAAAAAGCGTTTCGTGGATGCAAAACTGCTTGCACTCGCGGGACGCTTTTTTTGGTTAACCCATGGCAGACGCCGGGAAAACCCTCGCCTGACTTAGCGGAATTACCTTGCATTCCCGCAGGCGCAACGGGTTTACGATAGATGCGCTGAAAAAAGAAAAAGCGGTGCATCATTTCGATGCACCGCTCCCACAACAAGGTGAGGCCAGCTCTCCTTGCTATTTGTGGAGAAAAGGAGATTACACACACACATTATACGACTTTTGACAGGAAATTCCTGTCTCTGGCGGGAATTTCCTATTTTTTCTATTTATTTTTGCCCAAAACTTTGTGTGTCACTATCGCTGTTTCTATAATTAACTATGAGGCTGCTCGCACTCTACGCTATATTTCTTATGTTCGCGATCGTCGGCGTCGTGCAAACGAAGCGTGGAGGACGAGCGGATTCCACACTTGCTTCGACGTCACGGACCCAGACCGATCCTCGGCGGCTGCCGCAGCCTTATCGTAGTTCTTCGGTGGATGCTGGCCCGCAGTACCTTCGCGGTCGCGGGGACGCTCCTCTTAAAGTTCCGACCGGCTTTGTGGCGGAACCATTTGCTCGAGGTTTTCAGAGTCCGCGCTGGATGGCTGTCGCACCAAACGGCGATGTTTTTGTCACCGAGTCCTATCAGGGCCGCATCAGAGTTTTACGTGACGCAAACCGCGATGGGAGGGCCGAGTCCCGGTTCTTATTCGCGGCGGGCCTGCGACTGCCACACGGTTTGGCATTTCACAAAGGCTGGCTTTATGTCGGGAACACCGACTCGGTTGTCCGCTTCCCATACCGTACCGGTCAGACGAAAGCGACTGGTTCTCCCCAGATGATCATCTCCGGAATCCCCGCCATGGGACGGAAGCAGCACTGGACCCGCAATATTGTCTTCGATCCGGACGGCGAACATTTTTACCTGACAGTCGGGTCGGCGAGCAACAAGGCTGTGGAGTCACCGCCCCGAGCGACTATTACCCGCTACCGGGCGGATGGCTCCGGACGCCAGACATTCGCTACGGGACTTCGAAACCCGGTCGGCATCGGGTTTCGTCCCGGTACGAACGAGATGTGGACGACCTGTGTCGAGCGCGATTTCATGGGGGATGACCTCGTGCCCGATTTCCTGACGAAAGTCCGTCAGGGTGACTTTTTCGGATGGCCCTGGTACTACATTGGACGTCACCTTGACCCGCGCGCCCCCCAAGGAGCCCCAAAAGGTAAGGTTGCCGTTCCCGACGTCCTTTTTACGGCCCATTCGGTGCCGCTTGGGATGCTCTTCTATACGGGAAGCAATTTTCCCGCGTCCTATCAGGGCGATGCCTTTGTGGCGATGCGGGGGTCGACCAATCGACGGATATCAAGCGGGTTTCGGGTCGTCCGCGTACCTTTTGAGAAGGGGCGACCGGTGGGCGGATATGAGGATTTTGTTACCGGCTGGCTCTCAGATCCCCGCAAGCACCTCGTCTACGGTCGCCCTGTCGGACTCGCCCAGTGGACAGACGGCTCTCTGCTGGTTTCCGATGAGGCCGGACACATGATTTGGCGTGTCCGCTACCGCGGTCCGACAAGCCGGAATAACTGAATATATTTTCGTCGTCCAATAATGCAAGAATCCGAAAAGCCGTGGTACTTTCCTAAGTATGAGGATTTGCTTGCCCGCCTTCGCTTCACGACGCCGTGCGTCTGCCGTCATCCACTTTCCTGTCTTCGTTTTTCATTCGCTGGTGTTGCTTTGCCTTGCCGCTTCTGCGGCTCAGGCACAACGCGCCGCTCGGGTGCGGCCCGCGTTCGAGCCGAAATTAGTCAGACGCCAGACCGTTTCGGGTATTGTTCGTTTCCGAATCGTGGCGCGTCGGGACGGCCTTCCTCATGAGTTTGCTCCCATCGGTTCCGGCGGATGGGCGGTGGTCGTGCGGATCGACGGTCACCTACTGGCAGCAAGGACAAAGCTTCCCGCGATCGTTGAGTGGGACACGCGAAAAGCGGGCGATGGTATCCATGAGGTGCATGTCGCTGTTCGCAATCCACGGGGCGATCAGGAGGTCGGAGTCGAGGGCGCACCGCTAATTGTCGACAACGCGAGTGCGGACACAGCCGCCGAAGCGGCACAACTTTCCCAGACGTCGCTGACTCAACAAACGGATGTCCGGGATGTTCCATCGGACCAGGAAGCGCTGATTCTGTCACCTCCTTCGGCGGCAAAAGTTCAGCTTCTGAAGCCGCGTCTATCCCGCTCCGTGAAGCCCCTGGCGACGCGCGCGACCGCTTTACTTCGTTCCGGCTCACGACTTTACATCGGCCTGCCGGATGGCGGTCTGGTTTTCTGCACGCCGGATATTGGGGCGAACCGGGGTGGCTCCGTCGTTCGTCTCCCGATTCCGGAGAGCCCGGTTCTGTCGCTGGCAGCAGGTGGGGGACGAGTTTGGTGGTCGACAGAAGGCGGGCGTGCGGTGTACGCATATACGGATGCAACACATGTGGTCACACGCTATGATGTCACCGCGACTCTGACAACTCCTCCGCCTCCGCCGTTAATGCCGGATTCGGCGACGGACACAGCACCAGCAGCGACGGCAGCGACGGCGGATGCTGACCCAGGTCAGCAGACCGCGGGAGATGCTGTTCCCGTGGATCCGCCTGCCTTTGTTCCTCCGTCGATTCCTGTGGCCCCTGCTGCCCCGCCGAAGTTGACGGGGTGGGTGCGAGAGGTTGTTCTGTTGCGGGGACGTGTCCTGCTTATCGGAGATAGCGCAACCCTGCGTGTTCTGGACCCCCGAACGGGAGCATTGACAGACGGAACATCGGACCGAAATCTGCTTCCCGAGGGTGCCATCCCAGGTGAAGGCGGAACTGCGCGATTGTATGCGGCTGCGGGGAGCGATTCGCGCGCCTCCGCACTGGTCGTGTCCGTGGTGCCTGCCCCCCTCCCGGAAGCGACTCCTGCTCCTCCGAATGAGTCTGGAGTAGAAACCATCCCGGTCGCCTACAGTAAGGTGCCGGGTAACTCCCCACGGTGGCGTCGTTACGTTCTTCGTGCGTGGCGCTGCCAGGGTGAGGGCGATTGGAAACTCGTTGGCACGTTCGCGACGGATGCGACTCCTGAACGTACGGCACGACTCGCGGTCGCGCCTGACGCACTGGCGACCGCGGAGCGCGAAGGACTTCGACTCCTTACCGTACGCGCCGATAGCGCGCACCCGCTTGAGCTTCCCTATGCCCTCTCACCGGGCATGCCTTCAAGCACGGACCGGGTGGTGCTCGGCCCCAGCGGCCTCTGGTGGGAGCAGCGAGGAATTGTCTTCCGAGCGGATACGCGCACGGGAGCCAGGGATGCATTTTTGCCCTGGAATGTACAGGGCGAGATGGGAGCCGTTCTGGCGATTGCTGCCGACGACAAAAGCGTTTGGGTTGCCACGACGTCTGCGGGAATCCGCCGTATCCGGCCGGGCCGTCCTGATGTCAGCGACGGCTACAATGGCTACGTCCGCGCTCGGCTTGGGTCCGGGACACTGCGCCCCCAAACCGAGCGAGGGAATCGTGTCGCGGGAGCTATCGAAGCCTGGCAAGGCGTGCCCTATGTCTGGGGCGGGCAGAGCCGATCCGGCGCTGACTGTTCCGGATTCGTCATGCGGATGCATCAGGTCGGTGGCGTGTCGATTCCACGCACCTCAGCGGGTATGCGGCACGCCTCTCAGGGAAAGCGGGTTCGCGATGAACTGCGATGGGGGGATACGCTCGTTTATCCGGGGCATTGCGCCATTTACATCGGTGATGGTCGAACCGCTGAAACGGTCGGTGGGTCGCGTGGCGGCAGCGTCAGTCACTCAAGTATCTGGATTCGGAGCAGTGTCGTGGTTCGCCGATTTCTCCGGTAGAAATGGCGAAAGTCGAAAAGCGGTAAAGGAGACGGACACATTTCCGGTGAAACATTTGGTATGACTGATTTGAATACGACTGATAAGAAACCTGTGCGCGTGGGTGTGGTTGGGCTTGGTCGAAGTGGTTATGGTATCCACCTGAACGCTTTCCGGAAACTATCCGAGAATTTTGCCGTTGCCGCCGTTGCCGATCCCGATACTGCGCGTGCGGTCGCGACTGCCGAAGAATTTGGCTGTCCATCCTACTCTGGCATCGATGACCTGATCGCCGATGATAACGTTGAACTGGTGGTGGTGGCGTCGACAAACCGGTTCCACGCCCCGCACGCGGTCTCGGCTCTCCAGGCCGGCAAACATGTGGTCTGCGAAAAGCCCTTCGGATTGACCGTAGCGGATGTCGATGCCATGCTGGCGGCCCGCGATGCCGCGTCCGCGAAGGCAGGACGTCCTGTTGTTCTTTCCCCCTTTCAGAATCGGCGCTTTGAAGAACCTTTCCAAAAGGTTCGTGACGTCCTGAATAACGGCAAATTGGGCCAGATCATTCATATCCGAATGGCCTATCATGGTTTCAGCCGACGCTGGGACTGGCAGACGCTCAAAAGCTTCGGGGGTGGGCAGCTTAACAACAACGGCCCACATCCGATTGATCAGGCTCTCGTCTTTCTCGCCGATCAGGGAGTCACGGATTCGGCGGACATCGACGTCGTCGCGGATCTCAGAAATACCCTCAGCAGTGGGGATGCCGAAGATCACGTTCGGCTGACACTGCGCGCGCCCAAGTTCCCGAAGGCACCGACGATTGATATCGAGTTTTTCGCGACCTGCGCCTACCCGCAGGATTCCTGGCTCGTCATGGGTACATCTGGGGGGCTGAAGGGGAACGGTAATACCAT
>JAZKEA010000613.1:12191-12407 GCA_040387315.1 Armatimonadota bacterium
GGGGGCGGCGTTCCCGGCGCTGCGCCTGTGGGCGGCCTTGCCGAAAGGTTCTACTATAACCTGTACGCGGCTCTGCGGAATGGAGAACCACTCCGGATTCAGCCCGAAGAGGTCCGGCATCGAATTGCCATCATCGAAAAGGCGCGAAAAGCCGCCGGTCAATCCTGACCGGCGCTCCGCATTGCTGCTATCATGACTCTCAGGATTGCCATCATA
>JAZKEA010000614.1:0-342 GCA_040387315.1 Armatimonadota bacterium
GCATCCGTGGTCACAACATATAGCGTCTTGTCCTCTTCGAGATACTCGTCTAACCCCACCAGAGACTCAAGGGTCTCCGTGCTGCCATCTGCGGCATCGTCCCAGCAGCTCTCTGAGAAACCTTCTACACCATAGTTGTGCTTCTGCGGGTTACTTTTGGTGACGCATCAAAATGCCGACAAGCGTAAACAGAAGGCTAAAATTTACAATCAGCATGATCATGATGACTAAGCAAGTGAGTGGATGTGTGTTTATTCCCACATAACCTGAGGCCCACCAAAGCCAGAAAATCATAGTGACAATGATGACTGCAATAGCCACCTTAGGGCCATATAGGACCAA
>JAZKEA010000614.1:352-14462 GCA_040387315.1 Armatimonadota bacterium
TGAAACAAAGCCAGCAATCAGACAAACGAAATCAATGGCCCATGAGATTGCTTGACCGACGGCACTATCCCATTCTGCTCTTCGCTGGATAGCGTGATTTAATGTGTTAAAATGCCGAGCAACCTCGCTGTACCAGCCCATAGCTCATGATAGCACCTATTGCCCGCGAAGAGAATGGGCAAAACAGGCGGCGATTCGATTTAGAATCGCCGCCTGTTTTGGCTGTGTATACCAGACGTTTCAGCCAGGCTCAGGCGGCCTCTAAAGCATCCAATACGAGGGATGCGCCGCCATAAATACCGGCATCGTCGCCAAGTTCGGCGGGGACGATGGGGCAGACGTCGATCATGGTTTTGATGGCGTTCGCGCGGGCCGAGCGACGGATGGGATCGAGGATCAGGTCGCCTGCCTGGGCGACGCCGCCACCGACGACGACCATCTGTGGGTTGAGCAGGTTGACCATGGAGGCGATTCCGAGTCCGACGTAGTAGCCTGTCTCCTCAAAGACCTCGATAGAAACAGCGTCGCCCTCGGCGGCGGAATCGGCGATGTCCTTCGGGGTCAGCAGGTGCCAGTCGTAATCTACCTTATCCGCCAGAATGGTCTTTTTACCGGCGCTGATCTTACGGGCGGCCCGCTCAACGATGGCGGCGATCTGCCCCATGCTTTCCAGACTGCCGAAGGCCGCAGCCCCGCCTCGTTCTCCCGCGGCGATGATAATATGTCCGATCTCGCCCGCGCCACCGGTCGCTCCG
Organism: Armatimonadota bacterium; assembly: GCA_040387315.1. Classification (GTDB taxonomy): domain Bacteria; phylum Armatimonadota; class Armatimonadia; order Armatimonadales; family Armatimonadaceae; genus JACMJB01. The sequence continues at coordinate 1,108 of JAZKEA010000614.1, forward strand.
GTCCACAGCTTGCCGTCGAGGATGATACCGCCGCCAATACCGGTACCCAGGGTCACCATAACCATGGTTCTGATCTGGCGACCGGCCCCAAAGCGGAATTCGCCAAGAGCGGCGACGTTTGCGTCATTGCCCATATAAACAGGCAGGTTGATCTGGGCCTCGATGGGCTTGCCGAGTGCGATATTCCGGTAGGGCTGCCCTTTCTCGTAGAAGTTAGGCGCCCATAAAACAACCCCGTTCTTTTCGTCGATGTGACCGGGAACGCCGATGCCGACGCCCGCGATCTCCTTGTCATCCACCCCCGCCGAGCGGATCGCGGTTTTGACCGCATGAACTATCTGAGAAACCGTGTTCTCCACGCCTTCTGTGGCGAGCGATGGCGAGCGGCCCGCTCCCAGCTGTTTGCCCTCTTTATCCAGCACCGCGGCTCGCACATTGGTGCCGCCTAGATCTACGCCGAGAATATAGGGCGCCTCGCGATTCAGTTCCAAAGTCTACAGGCCTTTCTGACCCTCCACCGGCCTCCACTTGACTTTTGGAAGGCTGCGCATGGCGGCACTTTCCAGGTCTTTTGGTGACAAAGGGAGGAATTAGGGGGAATTCGTTCTTCGATTGACTTAGCTATAAAGGAAGTATAAGCAAAGCGGTATCCCCTGTCAACGCGTCGGGGAAGCAAACAGAAGCGAACGGAAACACAACATATAGCGGTCGGATACCCCCCATAACGGCACATTTCGTATCTAACCGGAAAAAAAGCGGGAAATTAACCGTTAAACCGTTGACAGCGCCCCAACCGTATTCTACAATCACCGCAGTGGTGGCAAGTGGTGACCCAGTGGAGGGCTAGTGTTTGTTTCGGGGTGCACATTATCATTCGGTCGATGACAAGGGGCGAGTGATCATTCCTTTGCGCTTCCGTAACGAACTTGGGAACACCTTTATTATCACCAAAGGCCTTGATAAGTGTCTTTTCGTGTACCGGGATAAAGACTTTCAGGAGATGGAAGATCAGATGATGAGCCAGCCCGCGCTGGATCGTCACACGATCCGCCTGCAGCGATGGTTCTCCGCGGAGGCCGTCGAAACGCAGGTAGACAACCAGGGACGCGTCGCCATCCCCAGTAACCTGAGGGATTTTGCCGCGATAGACGAGGAAGTTGCTATCGTAGGGGCGGGGAAGCGGATCGAGGTGTGGTCACGTGCCGGTTGGGATGCGTTTAATGCAAGCCTGACGGACGAAGATATCATGGAATCGGCGGTCGAGGTAGGGCTTGGCAAACTGTAGCCTGTAAGCGGATGGGCGCCGGTGACTAACAACGATGAGTACGTATCATGTACCGGTTCTGCTTGCCGAGGTTCTGGAGGCGCTGAATGTCGCGCCGGCGCGGCGCATGGTGGATGCTACCCTTGGGGGCGGCGGTCATGCCGTTCAGATCGCGCAGCGGATCGCGCCTGGCGGTGTGCTTATAGGGCTTGATCAGGATGGGGACGCGCTCCAGGCTGCGGGACAGGCGTTGAAGGCTGTTCCGGAGACTGTCGAGACGCATCTGGTCCAGACAAACTTTGCGGGAATCCGTGACGCGCTTGAGGGACTGGATATTGCCGCCGTAGATGGCGTGCTTATGGACCTTGGCGTTTCCTCTTATCAGCTGGACACTCCGAATCGGGGCTTCTCTTTCCGGGGGCAGGGGCCGCTTGATATGCGGATGAATTCGGGGGGCGACGAGGAGACGGCGGCAGAACTGCTGAACCGGCTGCCGGAGGCGGAAATCGCCCGCATCCTGTTCACCTATGGTGAGGAATCGCGAAGCCGACGGATCGCCAGCGAGATCGTGCGGCGTCGGCAGATCAAGCCACTGGCGACGACGGAGGATCTTGCGGATGCGGTGCGCGGGGCGATGCCCTACCGTACCCGTCCGGGCGAGATTCATCCGGCGACGAAGACGTTTCAGGCGGTGCGCATAGCCGTTAACCGGGAGCTGGAAGTGCTGGAAACCGCCCTGCGTGAGGCGGCGGCGGCATTGGACTCCGGCGGTCGGCTGGTAGTGATTGCGTACCATTCGCTGGAAGACCGAATCGTTAAGAATGTGTTTGCGGAACTGTCAGGCAAGAGAATTGGGAGCGATATGCCGGACCTGGAGCCGGTTGCCGCACCGATCCTGACACTGGTAACTCGGAAGCCGCTGGTGCCGACCGATGATGAGGTACGACGGAATCCACGGTCTCGAAGCGCAAAACTACGAGTCGCGGAAAAGAAGTAAGGGAAAGCATTTAATGGTAGCCGAACAGCGAATACGGGAAAATAAAGCTCTTCCTCGGACTCGCGTCGCACCGACGCCGGACCGACCACCGTCTCCCGCCAATCCTCCAGGGCCCCGACGTGCGATGGCGCACACGGGCCCCCCGGTGCTGCGTCGCGCCAAGGCGATACATGAGAACACGCGCGTTCCCGGTGCGGTACTTGTGGCAACCTTCACGGTGACCATTCTTTGCCTTTATCTGTCGGCTTACGCAACGGTGACCGCCGAGGGCTTCGAGCTTTCACGGCTCCGGGCGATGAATAGGACGGCGGACTTGCAGCGCGACACGCTTCAGGCGGAGATAAGCCGTCTGTCTCTGCCGCAAACGGTCGCGCAGCGTGCCGCTGAGCTGAATATGGTGCCGGGGACGCCGCAGACCCTTACCATCGTTCCCGGCGAGAATTCTTCGGCGACGCCGCCGGAAACGCCCGTCCAAGAATAAGCGACCGGCTCTATTTCTGAGTTGTTTGGAGAATACGATTCCTGATGGCAGTAACCGCCCGCCCCCCACGAAACGCATATCGTTCGCCCGCCGCGTCCCGCCAGAGCCGCGCCAAAGTGGCGGCGCCGAGTGAGCGTGTGCTCCGTGTCGCCATTCTCGTGGTGCTCCTTTATGCGGCACTGGCGATTCGCTGCTTCTATCTCCAGATAATTCGCAATCAGGAGTTTCAGGAGCAGGCGCGCGCGATTCGGGAAAAAGCGCTTCCCCTGCCCGCGCAGCGTGGCGTTATCTTCGACCGAAACGGCACACTCCTGGTAAGCAATGAACCGGCTTACGACATCATTCTCGATCCCAACATGTGGCATGCAAGCACCAATGCGCAGATCGGAGATACCGCTGCGGCACGGCAGGAAGCGGCGCTCGTGGGACTGGAAATGTGCCTGCCGGGTGTAGATGTCCGCGGCGAATTTGCCAAAAAGCCGCCGAAACTCGTGGGCTCCGGGGCAAAAGGCAAACCGCGTCGCTACCGAACGATCACAATTGCCCGTCAGGTCTCCGTTGAAACCGGCGAACGGGTCAAGGCCATGACCCTGATCGGGGTCGGCACGCCCGGAACCTTTCGGCGCAAAGCGGTGGATGGCAACCTTGCTTCCCATGTACTGGGCTTCACCGGACGAGAAGGAAACGGGCTGGATGGTCTCGAGCTAAAGCTCAACACCGCCCTTAAAGGCGAAGTCGGCACTTTGTGGGCGGAGTTTGATACACGCGGACGCGAGATACCAGGAACAGAGCGATCCCGGCAGCCTGCGCTGCAGGGGCAGGACACCGTCCTGACCATCGATGCGGACCTGCAGCACTCCGTGCAGCAGTCTCTTGCCGCCGCGTGTACGAAGAGCAAGGCGGAAGGGGGAACCGCCATAGTGATGGACCCCAAAACAGGCGACATTCTCGCCCTGGCGAACTATCCGACCTACAACGTCAATGATCGCTCCGGAACGGATTTAGCCGCACGGATGAATCGGGCGGTCACAGCTCCGTATGAGCCGGGCTCGACCCTGAAGGTCATTACCGCCGCCGCCGCATTGGAAGAGCAGAAGGTATCGACGACGACGAACTTCTATTGCCCAGGTCGTATGAAGATCGGTCGGCGCTCCATCGGCTGCGCCCACGGCTCCAAGCATGGTAATGAGTCGCTGGACGATGTGATCAAAAACTCATGTAATATCGCCACGGCTCAGATGGGATTCAAACTCGGCAGTGAAACGCTGCATCACTATGAGAGACTGTTCGGTTTCGGCGACAAGACCGGTTCGGGTCTGCCTGGTGAGAGCCGAGGGATGCTGACGTCGGCAGAAAATTGGTCTGATATTCAGCTTGCAAACGTCGCCTTTGGGCAGGGCATTTCGGTGACGCCGCTCCAGATCGCCGCTGCCTATGCCGCTATAGCCAACGACGGTGTCTATCTCCAGCCTCGCATCGTTCGGGGTACCCGCAATGCGGATACAGAATCCATGACAGTCAATCCTGTAGACCAGGGACGGCGCGTGGTTTCTCCGCAAACGGCTCTCGAAGTGCGCCGAATGCTCCAGTCCGTTATCGACAGCGGCACCGGAAATCTGTCACAGCTTGATGGCTACACGGCAGGCGGTAAAACGGGGACGGCGCAGATCGCCGAGAACGGACGCTATGGCGGTAAATTTGTCGCCTCTTTCATTGGCATGGCCCCGATGAACGCTCCGAAGTTTGTCATTCTTGTGGCGATCACCGCTCCGCAAGGGGGGCATTACGGCGGCGTCGTGGCCGGGCCGGTGTTCAAGGAGATAGCGCAGAAAGCCCTGCTGTCCCATCGTGTTCCCCATGACAAACCTGAGACTCCTGCCGAGATCAGACGACGAAAGCGGCGTGAGGAAACCATGGACGTGGCCGAGGCGTAAACGAACAACGCAGCCACAAAAAGCGAGAGTTCAGGCCCCTCGCTTGCTTTACGCGACCTGCTCCGTGTGGTACACAAATAGCGACTATCTTCGCAAAAGTCGCGGGAACAGAAAAGGCAGTATCGATGCAGGACGGAACGACAAAACGTGCCGTCCCGCTTTCGCTTTTGGCGGGAGCGGTGACAGACGCAACCCTTATCGGACAGGAAAAGACGACATCGGTTGCCGGTGTCGAGTACGATTCTCGTCAGGTGGGGCCCGGCAGCCTTTTTGTCGCGGTAGTCGGTGAAAAGTTCGATGGGCACAATTTTCTGCCGAAGGTGATCGCCGCGGGCGCTGCCGCTGTTGTCATTCAGGAGGACCATGCCGCCGGTCTCGGAGAGTTATCCGTCCCCGTTCTGGTAGTGCCTGACTGCCGCAAGGCGCTTGCGCCGCTCGCCTGCCGCTTCTGGGATAATCCCACAGGCAAGCTGTTTCTGGCTGGTGTCACCGGCACGAACGGCAAGACCACCACGACCCTGATGATCGACAGCATTGCGCGGGCGGCGGGGGACATCACCGGCACCATTGGAACCCTAGGCGCAACGGTCGCGGGGAAGTCGCTGCCGGGCGACCGCACGACTCCGGAAGCCCCTGATCTCCAGAGGCTTTTCGCGCAGATGCTCGAAGCGGGCGCGAAGTCGGCGGCAATGGAAGTCGCTTCTCACGCCCTGGTTCTGGGCCGCACCGAGGGCTGCCTTTTCGATGTTGGCATCTTTACGAACCTGACCCAGGACCACCTCGACTTTCACGGCACCATGGAATCCTACCGGGATGCCAAAGGGCTGCTGTTCACTCAGTACGCGGCAGCAGCACAGGCGGCGGGCAAGAAGTTCACCGCTGTGCTGAACTGGGATGACGATGCGGGCCTCCATTACTTTGGAAGTGACGACATCAATGATGATGTGTCTTTCTTAACCTACGGCACCACACTTCTGAAGAGGGCAAGGCCGGATATATACTGCGATCCGAAGCAGACAAAAATGTTCATTGACGGTCTTCGTTTCACGGCAGAGACGCCTTCAGGCAACATTAAGGTAAGGCTTCCTTTTGGGGGCGGTTTCAACGTGGCAAATGCCCTCGCCGCGATCGGCTATGGGGTCGCGCGGGGATTTGCTCCCGAAATAATCGCTGAGGGTCTTGCGCATTGCCCACCTGTTCCCGGTCGGTTTCAGCCGGTTCGGGCCGGACAGGACTTCGCCGTGCTTGTGGATTATGCCCACACGCCCGATGGACTGGAGAACGTTCTTCGCTCCGCGCGTCCCCTGACGACGGGCCGTCTGATTGCGGTCTTCGGCTGCGGTGGGAATCGTGACCGGACCAAGCGCCCCAAGATGGGACGGCTTGCCAAAGAGCTTGCCGATATAGCCATCGTTACCTCTGACAACCCGCGCCATGAAGAACCCGAGTCGATCATTGATGAGATCCTGACGGGGATGAACGGCGCTGGCGGGGCGAAAGTGCTTCGGGAGTCGGATCGGCGAGCCGCCATCGCGCTTGCGGTGCGCGAGGCGAAACCGGGCGACACGATTGTCATCGCGGGCAAAGGGCACGAAAACTATCAGATACTCGGGGACGAGACAATTCATTTCGACGATGTTGAAGTGGCATCGGAAGAGATTCAAAAACAATGATTCGATCACTGACGCTCGATGACATTGCCGAAGTTACCGGCGGGGCGGTTGTTGATGGACCGCAAAGGGTCGGGGCAAGCGGCGAGGAGGTAGTTACCTCCGTTTCAACCGACACACGGACTCTCCAGCCGGGCGCGCTTTTTGTCGCCCTGCGCGGCGAGAATTTCGATGGGCATCATTATCTGACGACGGCTGCCGATAATGGCGCCGCCGCCTTTCTTGTCGAGGATTCTCATAGTCCCACAGTCGCGCAGGCGCTTCATACAACCGCGCTTCCTCATGTCGAGGTGGTAGACACTCTTCATGCGCTGGGAGATGTCGCCCGTTATGTACGGGACGCCTTTACCGGGCCGGTCATCGGAATCACGGGCAGCGTCGGTAAAACGACAACCAAAGAGATGGTGGCGCAGGTGCTGGAGACGGACTTTACCGTCCTGAAAAGCGCTGCCAATTTCAATAACGAGATCGGTGTGCCGCAGACCCTGTTCCAGATAGAGCCCACGCACACGGCGCTGGTGCTGGAGATGGGAATGCGCGGCCCCGGTCAGATACTTCGTCTGGCGGAGATCGGTGCGCCTAACATCGGGATTATTACTGGGATCGGCGTCACCCATATTGAACTGCTGGGGTCGCGGGATGCCATCGCACAGGCCAAAGGGGAGCTTTTTGACCTGCTTCCCACGAATGGACTGGCTATCTATCCGGCGAATGACGATTACGCCACCGTGCTCCGGACACACTTTCATGGCACCAACGCCTTATCCTGCGCGATTGAGTCTGCGGCGGACGTTCGCGCGACCGGGTTGAGTCACCACGAAAAGGGATGGCGTTTTACCGCGGAGACACCCTGGGGAACCGCGAAGATGTTCCTGCCGTCGCCGGGTCGCTTCAATGTGCTGAATGCCCTGTTCGCGATTGCCGTCGGCGGACATCTCGGTATTCCGCTGGACAGCATCGCCCGGACCCTGCTGCGCTGGACGCCGCCTAAGATGCGTCTGGAGGTGCTGACGACAGCGGACGGAATCACAATCCTCTCGGATGCGTATAACGCGGCCCCGGACTCCATGATCGGCGCGCTGGAGACACTGGCGGGCGCTCCCGTAGGCTCGAGCGGTCGGCGGATTGCCGCGCTCGGCGAAATGAAAGAGCTTGGGGATTTCGCGCCGGAAGGGCACCGTATGGTCGGTCGTGCTGCCGCGAGGACAGCCCCAGATCTTCTGCTGCTTGTTGGCCCGATGACATCGCACATCGCGGATGCCGCCCAGGAGGCAGGTTTTCCCGCGGAACGCATTCAGCAGTTTGACTCCACGGAAGCCGCCGCCGCTGCTGTTCCCGGCATAGTTCATGGGGGGGATATCATTCTGGTCAAGGGTTCTCGTTCTCTGGCGATGGAAGCGCTGACGGCGGCTCTGCAGGCAAAAGGAGCCGTTTCGTGACTTTTCTCTCGCCGATGGCTCTGCTCGCGCTGCCGTTTCTGATATCTGTTGTGCTGGTGCTTGTGTTGGGTAATCCAATCATCGGCTGGCTCGCCGACCGAAAAGCGCGGCAGCCTGTCAGCGAAGATGCCCCCCAAACCCACCAACTGAAACACGGGACACCCACCATGGGCGGCTTGATCATCATCGCTGGTGTGGTCGTCAGCGTTCTGGTTGTCGTGGTCGCCACAGGAGCGATGGGAGGGGCGCTGCTGACGCAGGCGCGAATGCGGCTATTTGCGGTGCTGGGGGTGTTTCTGTTTGCCGGACTGGTCGGACTGGCTGATGATCTGGGAAAGGCCCGTAAAAAACTCAACAAGGCAGGTCTCTCTGAGCGCGTGAAACTCGCGCTTCAAATTATCGTTTCGGTAGGCTTTGTCGGGGCGCTCTGGCGTGTCTCTTACCTGGAGACAAACCTCATCACGACCGGGCTTACGATAGCCGGACGCACGTTTGATCTCGGATTTATCTACTATATCCTCGGCGCTCTGTACCTGTGTGGTTTCGGAAATGCGGTTAACTTCACGGACGGGCTTGATGGCCTCTCGTCGGGCACGACACTGATAACCACGCTGGCGCTCGCGGTATCGCTTCTTTTCTCTCTGGCGGTCCTGCCCCCTGAGATGGTAATTTTTTATGGCGCTCTTGCCGGTGGCTGCGCCGGTTTTCTCTGGTTCAACGCCCATCCTGCCAGGGTCTTCATGGGGGATACCGGATCGCTTGCGATAGGTATGGGACTGGCGGCGGCGGCGCTTGCTGCCAAGCAGGAGATTCTGCTGATCATTGTCGGCGCGGTTTACATTGCCGAGATCGCTTCCATGATGATTCAGCGGTACGTCTTCAAATACCGCCGTATACGCCATGGAATCGAGTACGCCAAGGCAAACCGGGTCTTTCGGCGAGCGCCGCTTCACCATCATTTTGAGGAGCTAGGGGTTCCTGAGACGCAGGTCGTTGTCCGATTTTGGGTTGCGGCGCTCATCGCCGCCGCGGTAGGTCTGCTTCTCGCGCCTTTCTTTTCTCCATTAATTGTCCGTTCGGCGTCCGGTCTATAACCATGACTGTAAATGCGACATCTGAGTTTAACGGTAAGCAGGTCGCTGTCATCGGTCTGGCGGCGACCGGGCTTGCCACGGCCCGCGTGCTGCGCGACCTTGGAGCGACGGTCTGTATCTATGACGGTAAGCCGGAAACAGCGCTCGCGCCGGAGCGGTTGGCAGCGGCACGGGGTCTAGGCTATGGTGTCACCCTCGCACTGAACGATAGCCCAGTCGATTGGGAACGCACGGATCTGGTGATTCCGAGCCCCGGTGTGCCGCGAACAGCGGTCCCGCTGGTGCAGGCGCTGCAGCGGGGCGTGCCGATCCTGGGTGAGATCGTGGTCGCCTACCGGATCGCTCGCGCTCCGATCCTTGCCATTACAGGCACCAACGGAAAAACAACGACCACGGCTTTGATGGGGGCGATCTGCCGGGAGTCCGGCCTCACGACCGCTGTTGCCGGAAACATTGCCGAGGACGCGGGAGTGCGCCTGCCGCTGATTGAGGCCGCGGCAGGGACACCGGAGAATGGGGTAATCGTCGCGGAGATTTCGTCGTTTCAGCTGGAGTGGGTCTCCCGCTTCCGTCCGCGTGTCGCCGCCTGGCTGAATATTGCCAATGACCATCTGGACCGCCACAAGGACTTCGATGAGTACGCCCGGGCAAAAGTCCGTCTTTTCGCTGCGCAGGAGGCAGGGGATACCGCGGTTATCAACGCCGACGATGCTGAGGTGGTGCGCTACAGCCAGGGTATCGGAGCAGGGGAGCGGTGGATGTTCTCTGTGCGGGATCGAGTGGCCAACGGAACCTTTCTTGAAGGTGAGACGCTCTGGGCGATCCGACAGGGGGAAACAGCCTTGCCACTTATGCCGCGCAGCGAGATACCGTTGCCGGGGATTCATAACACCGCCAATGTGCTTGCGGCTTCGTCGATGGCGCTTGCTTTTGGTATTGGTCCTGAGGTGATTCGTCGTGCGGTTCAAAAATTTCCTGGTGTCGCCCATCGACTGGAGACTGTTTCGACTATCGACGGCGTTCGTTACATAAACAACTCGATGTGTACAAACCCGGCGGCAGTCGCGGCTTCTCTGGAGGCCGCGGGAGAGCGACCCGTCGTCGCTATCGCGGGTGGTAAGCACAAGGGGGGGGACCTGTCCCAGATGATCTCCGCGCTTCACGACCGGACCCGGAGCGTTGTACTGATTGGTGCGTCCGCGCAGGAGATAGGTCATGCCCTGGAGCAGGAGACGAGGCGAGCGGGAGGTGGTCCTGGCATAGCCTATGCCGCCACGCTGGAGAAAGCCGTGGAATGCGCTGCGTCTGCCGCGCTGCAGGGTGATACCGTTATGCTGATCCCCGGCTGCGCCTCGTTCGATATGTTTACCGGTTTTGAGCATCGCGGACAGGTGTTCCGCGATGCGGTGTTGGCTCTTCCCGGAAAAAAGACACGGGAAGAGAGCAAGGTCTAATTAATGAGTGTCGCTGCTCCGTCAAATTCTTCCAGTTCTCGTGCTTCGCAGCGTAACGTGGATCGTCAGTACCCGATGGACTGGCTTCTCTTTGTCGTCACGCTCGTTCTGCTGTCGTTTGGCGTTGTCATGGTTTTCAACGCCTCCTATCCGCTCGCCATCGAGTTCTACGATGACGCAGCTCACTTTGTCAAAAAGCAGATCTGCTGGGCGGTGATTGGTCTGGGTGGTCTTTTCCTGGCCCAGAGAATCCCGTACTGGAAATGGCAGTCGTGGGCCATGCCTGCCCTTGTCATCTCCTTTCTGATGCTGGTGGCCGTGCATATCCCGCAGCTCGGCCACGAGGCACAGGGAGCGCAGCGATGGATAGGGTATGGTCCTATTAAAATTCAGCCCTCGGAGTTCGCTAAGTTCTGTCTGGTCCTCTACCTTTCAAAGGTGTTCGCTGCCCACCCGAAGCTCGCCCAGAACCTCTGGGGCGGCGTGCTTCCTATTGCCGGAATCGTGCTGGTCAGCATCGGCCTGGTGGCATCTGAGGATCTTGGTACCGCTATTACCATGGTGCTGACGATGATGGTCGTGCTTTTCGCGAGCGGCGCACGGGCGCGCTGGATGGCATCGATCCTGGCCGTCTTGATGGTGCTTGGAATGAGTTTCGTGCTGATGAAGGGAACAGACAGCTATCGGTGGAAGCGGCTGACAACCTTTGTCGATCCGCAGGCGGACCCACGGAACACCGGTTATCAGATTATTCACGCCACAATTGCGCTGGGTACAGGGGGGGCTACCGGAGTCGGCTTCGGAGAATCGCGCGAAAAGCGGCGTGGCGGACTGCCCGCACAGCGGACCGACATGATCTTCGCGATCATAGGCGAGGAGTTTGGTTTGATAGGCACAGGTGGTGTGCTTCTATTGTTCGTGGTGCTTGCCGGACGCGGCTTTCATGTAGCCCAGCGAACCCGAGACCCCTTTGGCGCACTGTTTGCCGTCGGCCTTACCAGTATTGTGTGTGTGCAGTCGCTGGTCAATATCGCGGTCGTGACTGCGTCGATACCGATGACCGGCGTCCCGCTTCCCTTTATCTCCTATGGTGGATCGTCCCTGGCGGCGACGCTGTTTTCCATAGGGGTGCTGCTGAACATCTCGCAGTTTCCCTACCATCGTGATCCTAAATCCCGCCGCTCCCGTCGACTGAACAATTCCCAGGCGCTGGACCAACCTCCGGTCAGGACGCCCCGCCGAAATACGGCGTCTCTGGTGGATAGCCTGGAGCGGGAAGGGGTTCTGCGCTAAATGCACCATTCAGATCATGTGGTTCCCGCTGAACCGCGTCCCTTGCCGGACGGCCCGCTTTACTTTGTCGGGATCGGTGGCGCAGGGATGAGCAGTATTGCCCAGGTTCTTGCCGAGCGCGGTCGCAGGATTTCAGGCGCGGACCCTGGAATTTCGCCTGCGGTAAAGGAGCGTCTGCAGGCTTATGGCATTCTGGTGTATACACAGCATGACGCCCGCCAGATCGAAGATGCCGTCGCCGTGGTCGTCAGCGATGCGATTCCCGCCGCGAATCCCGAAGTTCAGGCCGCGCAGGCAAAAGGGCTGCCTATTTTTCGCCGTCCCGAGGTGCTGGGCAGCATCGTCAATGCCAGTCGTGGCATCGCTATCGCCGGTACGCACGGCAAAACGACGACGACGGGAATGGTTGCCAGCATCCTGCTTGCCGCTGGTCTCGACCCGACGATCCTTATCGGGGGTGATTTGCCCGCTATCGGCGGTAATGCTCGCAACGGCGAAAGTAAATTTGTGGTTGCCGAGTCCTGCGAGGCTTACGACGGTTTTCTCTACCTGCATCCTGAAATTGCCGTTGTGCTAAATGTAGAGGCGGACCATCTCGACTACCACGGCGATGAGGCCCACGTAATCGCCTCGTTCGAGCGTTTCCTCGCGCAGACCGCAGCACGGCGTCGCAAGACGAAAAAAGGCGACATCATTCTTTGCTGGGACGATGCCCTGACCCGTAAAGTCCGCAGCAAATCGATCGAGACGATCAGTACGCTCTACGGTATCGGCAGCAAACCCGGTATTTCGGTGAAGGCCGTGGATGTGACGCAGGGGAGCCAGCCCAGCTTTCGCATCTGGCGCGCCTGGTATCCGCAGGAAGAACCTATTGGTCCGATCCGCCTGAATGTTCCCGGAGAGCACAATATCCGCAATGCTCTTGCCGCTGCGTGTGTTGGATTGGCCCTGAACGTCGCGCACGAGCATATTATCGCGGGTCTGGAAGCATTTACCGGTACGGGACGTCGATTCGAGCGACTAGGCGAGGCGCATGGGGTTCTCATTGTGGATGACTATGCGCACCATCCCACCGAAATCCGCGCTACCCTTGCCGCTGCCCGGTCCGCCTATCCGGACCGGCGGCTGGTCGCTGTTTTCCAGCCACACCTGCCGTCGCGTACGCGAGATAATATGGATGCCTTTGCGGATGCGCTGATGGCTGCCGATGTTGTTTATGTGACCGACATTTATCTGGCGCGCGAACAGCCGATTCCTGGAGTATCATCGGAGATACTGGTCAACGGAATTCGTGCGCTTCGACCGGACATCGCCGCAGCCTACGTGCCGGACAAGAACGAACTTCCCGCGCGGCTCGCCGCCGATGTCCAACAGGGGGACTTTGTGCTCACTATGGGAGCAGGGGATATCCGCAAAGCAGGCGAGGGTTTGCTTGCAGCGCTTCAGACAGGAGAAGATAGTGGCGGATAAAAAGAAGATTGCGGTCCTTATGGGCGGCAAGTCCGCTGAGCGGGAAGTATCGCTCGCGACCGGCAAGCAAATCGTAGAGTCGCTTGACAAGGAGAAATATGTCGCGTCCGCGCTTGATGTGGAGGATCTGCCACGTCTGGCGGTTACCCCGAGAGATGAGCGTCCAGACGTGGTCTTTATCGCTTTGCACGGGCCCGGCGGCGAGGATGGTACCGTCCAGGGGTTTCTTGAGGTGCTGGGGATTCCCTATACCGGTTCC
>JAZKEA010000615.1:0-2181 GCA_040387315.1 Armatimonadota bacterium
AACATAAATCTCGGAATCAGCAAAGCGGGTGATTTTGAGGTCGCCCAACTCGACATCAAGGTGTCGGGCAATATCGCGCGAAAGTTCCGGGTGTGCGGAACCGGCGAAAACACACATCGGTGCGGGAGGGTGGGTCAAAGTGGGGGAGCCAAGCGTCAAACTCATGAACCAATTATAGCACGGCACCAGGACCGAGAGTCGATGCCTCGTGCGGAGTTCCTGCCGCCGGGTACACTCGGAATATGGCTACGGCAAATGAGACGGATGTGATCGTGATCGGGGCAGGCCACAACGGTCTGGTGTGTGCGAACTATATTCAACGGGCGGGACATTCGGTGACCGTCTTCGAGCGGCGTCCGATCGTCGGCGGCGCGGTATGTACCGAGGAAATCTTCCCCGGATACAAAATCGATGTCGGATCCAGCGTGCATATCATGGTGCACCAGACGGCTATCGTCAAAGAACTGGAGCTGGAGAAATTCGGTCTCGAATACTGCGCGATGGACCCCTGGGCTACGTACCCGCTGCCGGACCGCTCCGGTCGCGCGATCTGTTTTCACCGCAGTCTGGAAGAGACCTGCGAGAGCATTGCGAAAATTTCGCCGCGGGATGCTCAGGCTTACCGGAAGTTTATTACGGACTGGACGCCCATTGCGCGGGGCACCTTCCGTGCCTTTCTGGCTCCACCCACCATGGCGAATTTGGGACGGCACCTCGTCATGGCAAAAGGGCCTGTAAAAGGAACGGAGGAAAACCTTCGCCGAATAATGACGGGCTACGGACGCCTCCTTGCCGAGACCTTTGAATCGCCGGAAATGCGGTCCGCGCTCTCCTGGCTTGCCGCCCAGAGCGGCCCGCCACCGAATGAGCTCGGAAGCGGGCCGTTCGCCACCTGGCATGCAATGGTCCACGAGACCGGAGCGGCCCATCCGAAAGGCGGGTCAGGCATGCTGACGCAGGCGCTGGCGAAAGCGCTGGTGGCGGCAGGGGGACGAATCCTGACCGACAAGCCTATCGAGCGCATTCTGGTAGAGAATGGGAAAGCAGTCGGTGTCGTGCTTGCGGGCGACGATATAGTGCGGGCCGACACGGTTGTCGCGGCCTGCCATGTTGCAACCACGTTCACCAAACTCCTTTCACCCGAAGATGTTCCCGGCGACCTGCTCCATCGTGTGAAGCACATCAACATCGGTAACGGCTTCGGGGCAACGGTCCGCTGTACCTCGTCGGAACTGCCGGATTACGGCGATGGTCAGCAGAGTCGGACGCTGCACGGGATGCAGCTTTTATGTCCGTCCGAGGACTTCCTCCGTGATGCCTACGCCGACTACTTTAGCGGAAACCCGTCGCGCCACCCGCCAGTCCTTGCGATGACATTCTCCCCGATTGATGATACGCTTGCGCCGCCCGGCAAGCATGTTCTGTCGCTCTGGTCTCAGTATTTTCCCTACAAGCGCCGCGATGGACGTCACTGGGACGACTGCGCGGACGAACTGGCCGATTCCGTTCTGGAGACGCTTTTCGATTACGCCCCGAATCTGAAAGGCAAGATCGAGCAGCGGTATGTGCAGACGCCCCTGGAACTGGAGCGGCGGATCGGTCTGATTCAGGGAAATGTGATGCATGTAGAGATGAGTCTCGACCAGATGTTTGCCTTTCGGCCATTGCCAGAGCTGGCGCATTACACGACCCCTATCGAAAATCTCTTCCTGTGCGGAGCGAGCACACATCCCGGAGGCGGCGTGTTTGGGGCTTCCGGTTTGAACGCTGCTGGCGTAGTGAATAGTCATCTGCGGCAGGGATGGCGGCGTCTGCTGCCCTTCTAAAACAGCAAACATTCGATTGCTTTTCCGTGGAACTTTATAAGCTGTTAATTGTTATTAATAGTAGAGGAGAGCAAAAGAGTATGAGAGTTCAGTCAAATGTGCTGGTACATTTAGGTTTTGGAAAGTATGTGCGCTCCGATCAGGTGACGGCGGTGGTGCCCATCGAGGAGGATCGAGGACCAGGTCGCCGAACGTTTGTCCATCTTCAGGAGAGGACCGATCCGCTGATCGCTTCCCGCTCCGAGGACTCGCTGGTACGCGATCTGGTGCAAGAGCCGCGTGAGGTAAGTCAGTCCCGGCAGCAGCAGGAGATACTGCGCGATCTGGTCCAGGATCTGGGTAGTGTCAACGCCAC
>JAZKEA010000616.1:0-6910 GCA_040387315.1 Armatimonadota bacterium
GACATAGGGCGAGGTGTTGGGCTTGAATATCGCGACCATGGCAGCGATAAACGCCAGAATCGACCCACCAATCATGAGCGGGAACGCCATGTTGATCCCACCCGGTTTGAGTACCATACTCCAGGTGATACTCGCCGAGATAACGGCGAGCAGCAGCAGGATCATGGTCTTGTTGACCGTTCCCTCGACCGTCATCACCTCCCGGACTTGTGCCGGGGTGCCGGGTCGTGGGTCAAAAGCGCCATTCTGGGCGAATTTTTCAAACGTGTCTTCCGAAAGCGCGGGGTTGCCGTTACGCATATAAACTCTCCCTCTTGATGTCTCCCTTTAATATACGTACTATTTTACCTGCATGTGCCCTAAAAGAGTGCTGCCGATTTGGGTTTTCTTGCTGTCGAGAGTGGGGTAACCCATGAACGCGGCGCTTCATCACACAGCAGCCGCTTAGAAAGCCGCAGGTAACCACGGTTATGGCAGAAAAAACAGAAAAGACGTTCAAGTCAGGGGACAAAGTCACCTGGGATTCCAGCCAGGGAGAAGTGGCGGGGACCGTCGGGAAGAAACTCACCAGTCCTATGAAGATCAAAAGCCACGAGGTAAAGGCGAGTAAGGACAACCCGGAGTATCTGGTCAAGAGCGACAAGACCGGGGCCGAGGCCGCACACAAGCCCGAAGAACTGAAGAAGCGGTAAGCAGAAGGAGATACTCGAAATGTCAACCACAGCAGAAAAATTGGACACGGATCAGGTTTACCGGGACTTCAAAGAGGCGGTCAATATGACGGCGAGCGAGCTGGAAAAGTACCTGAAAACCGAGGATTCCAAGCGTGTCGGCTGGAAGGGAGACAGCGGCAACGACGATGCCAGCGAGTCCGTCGGGCATCAGTCCGGGGTACGTATCGTCAAGCTGCTCCAGACCAAAAAGGCGGATCTGACAGAGGACGATTACCACCATATGCTGAAGGTGGTCGGGTACGTCCATCGTCATCTGAAGCAGAAGCCCGATAAAGCCGCAGAGGAACTCGCGGATACGAATTGGACCTATTCTCTCAAAAATTGGGGCCACGATCCCCTGAAAAAGTAGCCTGCTCCGCAATGAGAACGCCGGAAACCTCTTCGCAAGTTACCTGGCGTTTTCGTTGCGTTGACAGGCAGGCGAGCGCAGCGGTACGATGCCTGTAACCGTTAAGGGGGACAGGCATCGCTTTGGGCTGGATGGTTGTTGAATGGCTGTTTGAGCACCCTGCCGCACTCGCGGGCACCCTCATTGCCGCCGCCGGGCTGTTCTGCCTGTGGCTCTTTGGGCCAATCTCGTGGAGGAACAGCGAAGGCAGTGTGACAGACGACGGCAGGAACTTTGCCGACGTTTTCTGGGCGCTCTTTGACCCGTAGAAACCCGGTGAGCCAGAGAACCGAGTTACCCTGAGCAGGTGGAGAAGACGACAAAGATGAATGACGAAGAGATGGGTTCCTGGTATCCGTACGAGGATGGCGACACGATCAATGACATCGGGCCGGAAGGGGGATATGTCCTTCGGGACGAAGAGTACGGTGACCCCGATGACCCGGAAGATGCCGATATTCGCCTGACGCTGGAGCAGGGGAAGGCCGACAATCCCGGTTTTTTCCTGACAGCGAACCTGTACGGCGGCTGGCTGTACCAGGTGACGAAGTACCCAACTGAGGCGGAGGCCATCGCGCAGTATGATGCGGCAAAGCCGGAGCTTCTGAGCCTCGCTGCAATGATCCCGATGGAAGATGATCGCGACGTTCAGGGGAAAGTGCAGAAACTGCTGGAAGCGGTCGCCGAGTTCGAGAAGCGTTTTGCCTGAAGATTTGCCTACATGCCGATAATCACCGAATCACAGCGAGCGGCTCTGAATGAGGATGGGTACTTCCTCCTGGAGAATGTCTTCACGTCCGCGGAGATGGAAGCGCTTACCGAGCGTATCGAGGCGCATCAAAAGCAGCACCAGGAGATGCTGGAGAAGCAGGGCGGGACGCAGGGTATCAGCCGTGCCAATGAGATAACCTTTACCAGTCATCTCGCTCAGAATGACGCCGCGATTCGCTCCTTCGTCTCCCGCCCGGAGTTCGTTTCCATAACCACGGAGATTCTGGGACCGGATGTGGACCTGTACTGGAATCAGTCGGTCTTCAAGGCCCCCGAGGGAGAAAAGCAGTTTCCCTGGCATCAGGATGACGGGTACACGCCTGTTACCCCATCGCCGTACCTGACGCTGTGGCTGGCTCTAAATGATGCCACACCGCAAAACGGCTGTATCTCCGTTATGCCGGGGTCTCACAAAAAGGGTCTGCTGCCGCACCGGAACAGTGATATCGGTCTGGTCTGCCACGATGCAGACGATCCCGATCAAGGGGTGCTTGTTCCGGTAAAGGCCGGATCAATGGCGGTGTTCTGGTCCCTGACGATGCACAAGAGCGGGGCGAACGTTTCCGCGGGTCCACGCAAAGCTTTTGTGATCCAGTACGCCCAGGCGGGCCTGAGAAATGCCGTTACCGGCGAACCGATCCCGGATCTCATTCCTCTTGCGCGAGGCGGGACTTCCGCTTAACGCAAAAGGAGCCGCGACGGTATAAACCGTCACGGCTCCTCGTATTCTGAAGCGGAGAGGACAGGACTCGAACCCGCACACCCCTTCCGAGGTGAGACCGCTTTCAAGGCGGTTGCGATACCATTCCGCTCACCTCTCCGTATGTGGCTGACGCCACAACAAAATTATACGGTGGGGTGTAAGACCTGTCAAACACTTCCCCATCCGCCGAAAACGAACAACAGGTTTCTTCTCCCGTCATAGAGAATACTAACCTATCCATACTATATTTCATGAGGTGATTTCTTGGGCAAAGAAGCAGATCCGATCCAGCTCTGGCAGCATATTCATGGCGCCTCCAGCCATTTTCCGATTGCGCTGTTGATCGTCTCCGTTGTATTCGACCTGGGCTCTATATGGCGAAAGAGTCCGACCTGGAGGGCAGTAGGCTTCTGGTCTCTGGTTATCGCCGCCATCGTCGCGATACCCGCAACAATCTCCGGCCTGTCCGCGATACAGGGCTGGTTTGGTGTCGATAGGTGGATCGCGGACAGCATCGTGCTGCATCGCAATGTTGCCCTGGCTGCCGGGGGAATGAGTATCGCGCTTGCACTCTGGCGGGTGCTTCGCCGAGATGCCCTGAAAGCGGGGGAATGGGCCGTCTATCTGGGGCTCGCTATCATGACGACACTCGGGATCAGCTACACCGGCTGGCTCGGAGCCTATGTCGCCCGTGGCTATTGACCGAAACTAACTTATGGAAACCACCCCGCACGGTTATAAAGTCGTCACCCCCGAAGAGGTTGCCGAGACCTTCGCGAACGATGGCAAAACCTTTCTTCTCGATGTTCGGACGCCGGGGGAATGGGTGACGCACCGAATTCCCGGCGTCGTTCTCATTCCAATTGATCAGCTTGCGAGTCGGTACCAGGAACTGGACCCGGATCGCCCGACCATCGTTATCTGTGAGCACGGGGTGCGAAGCGAAGCCGCCGCCGATTTTCTGGCACGGCATGATTTCGCCGATGTCGCCACAATGCGCGGTGGAATGGCGCAGTGGCCGGGAACGATAGAAAAGGGCTGATCCATTTATGTGGCAGTATTTTACGGAAGGTACGAAGAAGGCGATTATTCGCGCCCAAAGAGCGGCAAATGACCGGAGCGAGAACATCGTTAAGCCCGAGCATCTGCTGATCGGCCTTCTTTCGGAGACACATACGGACGCCTACCTTCTGCTCCAGGAAGCAGGGGTTGTGGTCGATGATCTCGTCAGCCATCTCGAATCCATACTTACGCCGGGTCCGGGGCGGGACAATAGCGATCTTCGTCTGGACCCCTCCGCGAAAAAGGCGATTGATCTGGCATGGATGGAGGCGCGCCGTTTGCACCGCAACTATATCGGGACCGAGCACCTGATCCTGGGAATTCTCGCCGCCGATACGGGTGCGACCGGTATTACGTTCCGTCACTTCTCGCTGGACCTGGAAAAAGGCCGTTATTTGGTAGAGACCGTCGAAGACGTTTACCCGGATGTGTCGCTGGGAGACGCCGCCGAGGCAGGGCCTGTAGTTGCCGCGCGTCAGACGGAAACGGACGGTCTGGAATTGCTTGGCTACCGGAAGGGACCGATGCCGGGCCTGATTTTTGCGGTGGTTTTTATTGTATTGATTATGGCGCTGCGTGGCTGTGGTTGACGCATCCAAAAGAGTGGGTCAGGTGTCTGATTAACAGAAAACAGGGGATCGATCAGTAATGGCGGAAGGACAGCAGCTCCGTTGGTGGCAGGAACAGGACGAGCAGAGCCAGGTATCGCACAGGGCTTCCGAGCGCGTGACAGTGGTGCCCGCTCCTCTGCTGCCGTCTGCCGTAACTGCGCCTGTCGCTGAACCGGTCACTTTAACGGAAGAATTCCACGATACCTGGGAAGATCTGGAGGCCGAGGCGGTTCGCCGCGCCGAGCAGGCAAAGATTCAGCAAACAGAGTCCGTTTCATTTTTTATGGACAAATCCGCCGCTCTAGTAAAGCATCGGCGCGAAGGGCGAACGATGGCCTGGATCTTCGGCAGCGTGATTCTGATGATAATCCTCCTTCCCCTGTCCATCTTCTTCATGGACTCCCATCACCACTATTCGCCCCCGCCACTCGGGGCGATCTGCGGTTTCGCGGGCGTCTTCTCGATTTTTTGCCGACGTCGTAAGTGGCTGGAAGAGAATGAGAAGCCGACTGTACGCCTTTCGCCTCAGGGAATCGATATCCACACGGCGATGCAGCCGGACATTTCCCTGTTGTGGAAAGAGATCACCGAGGTAACGCCGAAAGGATCTCGTAAAAAACGCGCCCTGCATATACGCGCCTCCAAACGCCGTCGTTTTGTGATTGAGGAACGCGATTTGCCCCTTACCGTAGACGCGCTCGCGGCACGAATCGCGGTGTATGAAACGGCCCGGGATACAGTCTGAATCAGCGGAGATACCAACACGTGGCAGAGGGGCGAAAACTTCGCTGGTGGCAGGACGTGGAACAGAATCAGGCTGCGCATAGTGCCGTTGAGCGGGTCACACTCGCTGCGAAGCCTTTAGTGTCCGAAGCCTCCTCCTCGTCCGTGGCTGAGCAGGATACCTGGGCGGAACTAGAAGCGGAAGCTGTGCGTCGTGCCGCACAGGTAAAGTCGGAGGTCACAGACTCTGTTTCCTTCTACTTGGATAAGGCTGTTGCTCGTGTCCGTCATCGTCGAGAGATAAGAAATTTTACACTGGCAGGCATCGCCATGTTCACGTTCTCGTTTCTCTTGAAGATCATATACGCTGAGGGTCTACTCGACTCGATCCAATATGAATTCGCCTTAATTGAAGCGTTCTTCCAGGTTCTAACGAGTATTCCAGCCTTACTTTTGCACTTCATGTTTCGACGGAGATGGCTGCGGAATATTGATAAACCCGTAGTGTTGCTTTCGTCCTTGGGAATACATCTTCGTGTTTTATATCCGGCTGTACATCCCTTTCGGCAAGACGTTTTTGTTTCCTGGGACGATATCGTTGATGTTGTTCCCACACGCATCTTTAACTACCGTCACCTGACGCTGCGCAGCCGAAAACTTGGCCGAATCAACCTGCCGGAGACGGATTTACCCCTTCCGGCTGAAGCCCTTGCCATTCGCATCTCCGATTATAAGGCCGCGAGAGAAATCGACTGAGCAAGGTCCGGGATAGTGTCCTCGTTTTTGTTGAACTGACGGCGGTATAGCGTCGCGTAGAGCCCGTCTTGGGCGAGAAGCTCCTCGTGATTTCCGGACTCTGCCAGCCGTCCTTGCTCCATGACCAGGATTCGATCCGCGCTTTGTATTGTTGATAAGCGGTGCGCCACAATCAGCGATGTTCTTCCCTGGAGCAGGGTTTCCAGCGCCTGCTGAATCAGGTACTCGGAGGTCGCATCCAGACTGCTCGTCGCCTCGTCCAGGATCAGGATACGCGGGTCTTTCAGGAGCGCCCGCGCGATGGAAAGCCGCTGACGTTCGCCGCCTGAAAGCCGGAAAGCGCGTTCGCCGACCACGGTATCGTAACCCTCGGGCAGGCTTGCGATAAGCTCATGGATATTGGCGGATTTCGCCGCCTCGATTACTTGTTTTTCGGAGGCATCGGGGCGGGCGTAAAGAAGATTCTCGCGCACGGAGGCATGGAACAGGAACGTTTCCTGGGTCACCATACCGAAGTGGGAGCGTAGGCTGTCCTGCGAGATGTCCCGCAGGTCATGCCCGTCCAGCAGGATGCGCCCCTCTGTCGGGTCAAAGAAGCGCGGCAGAAGATAGGTGACCGTCGTTTTGCCCGCGCCGCTCGGGCCGACCAGGGCAACACGCTCCCCCGGCTGGATCTCAAAGCTCAGGTCGCGCAGGGCAAAACGGGTTTCGATAGGCGCGTCTACGACCACAGCTTTGGTACTGACGGGCTGAGGATAGGCGAAGGCGGCGCTGTCAAAAACGATGCCCCCTCGCGCGGATGTCAGAACCGTCGCATCAGGGCGGTCTTCGACTTCCGGTTTCCGGTCCAAAAACTCAAAGATGCGGGCGAAAATACCCATCGCTCCCTGGACATCGACATAGACGTTCGCCAGGTTTGCCAGGGGACGGTACAGATTGGTCAAATAGGCGACTGCGGCGATGATGGTCCCAATGGTAAGATTCCCCTGGATCGCCTGCCACCCCCCCAGGGCATAGATGAGCGCGGGACCAACGACGCTGAAGACACTCAGCGAGAAAAACAGCCAGCGTCCCGCCAGCGCCTGACGAACATTCAGGGATCGGACACGGCTGCCATAGCCGGTGAACCGCGAAACGGCCGGCACCAGCGCCGTATCCGTGA
>JAZKEA010000617.1:0-5309 GCA_040387315.1 Armatimonadota bacterium
TGTTCACCAGGCTGAGGGACAGCGCGACATAAGAGCCCGCTCGATGAAAAGGATCAAGGCGCTCTTTCTCCGTCAGGAACACATTCAGCCGCTTCAGCGCGGTGGCGGGCTGCGGGTTCTCGCGCAGGAACGCCCGCAGCGCGAACTTGACCTCGGCGGTGTACGTGGATGCCTCGATTCCCTTGCCCGTGGCATCTCCCACGACAAGCGCGATCTGGTTTTCCTCCACCGCGAAGATGTCAAAGAAGTCCCCGCCGACAAGGGCATCATCGGAAGCCGACTGGTACAGGGGCTTGACGATGATTCCGGGGAAAACGTCAGGAGGCGGCATCATCAGGAGCGACTTCTGGAGCGTGTCCGCGACGTAGCGATGCCGGTCATTGGCGGCCTGCAGCTCGTCCTCCCACCGCTTACGCTCCGTCAGGTCTCGCAGGATCTTGCAGTACCCGCGCAGACCGTCCGACTCGTCCTTCAGCGCGGTCAGAATCCCACTCGCCCAGAAAAGGGAACCGTCTTTTCGGATGTGCCAGCGCTCGTCATCGGCACGCCCCACGGCGGCAGCTGTGGTGAACTCATTCTCGAAGGCCCCGTTATCGCGGTCTTCCGACGTGAAGATGACACGGGCATCCTGGCCCAAAATGTCGTTCTCCGCCCAGCCGAGGATATGCTCGGCTCCCGTATTCCAGGTGACGATGCGCCGCTCTGCATCCGTGAATAAAATCGCGTAGTCGGTGACGGCTTCCAGCAGCAGATGGAACTGTTCGGCATCGCTGGCGAAAGGCGTCAAATCATTTTGTGGATTCAGTATTTTTTCATTTCTTATGGCCCCACCCTGGCAGCGGGATTCGCCCGAAACAGACCGGTGATCCGGTCGATGACCGATGATCGTCAGGAGTTCTGGTCATCCCATGGAGTGTACCCGAAAGCAGACGCGAATCGTGATAATTTTCACGAGTGCGGCGCGACTGGCACGGTGGTGTTCCCTCTTACGCAAGCGGGATTGTGAAAGAGAAAGTGCTTCCCTCGCCCATCACGCTCTCCAATCCGATCTGGCCGCCGTGCGCCTCAACCGCGAGCTTACAAAATGTCAGGCCGAGGCCCGTGCTCATTGTGCGGCCCCCCTTTCGTGATGCCACCTGTCCGAACTTCTCGAAGATGTGCGCGAATGCCTCCGGCGGTATACCTTCGCCCGTGTCGCGGACCGAGAACACGAGCGACGATTCCGCTTCGTCCAGGCGCGCTCCGACCGTCAGTGTGCCGCCGGGAGGGGTAAACTTGAGGGCGTTTCCCAGCAGGTTGACCAGCACGCGGCGCAGCTTGTTTTCGTCCCCGCGAAACGTCGGAAGTCCCATGGCAGCCTGCCGCAAGAGCGTCAGATTCTTGCTGCCGCACAGCGAGGCCACCTGACCGGCAGCGCTTTCGACCAGGTCCGAGGCATTCAGCACATTGGCATCAAGCTCCATGGCTCCGGACTCCATCTTCTCCACATCCAGCAGATCGTTGATCATGCCCAGAAGCAGTTCCCCGCCGCCTATCGCGATATCGACCATTTCGCGCTGATCTGGGCCGAGTTCTCCTAGCAGCTTGAGTGTCTGCATGCCCGTCAGGACCGAACTCAGCGGGGTGCGAAGATCATGGATAATCATGTTCTTGAGGTCGTCGCGCAGCTTCTCCAGCTCCTGCAGCCTTCGGTAGTTTTCCTGTAGCTCAGAGGTGAAGCTCAGTTCCAGATCATGGATACGCCGCCGTTCGGTGACATCCTCCATCGCCAGAACTACCATCTCGGCATGGTTCCCCGCCCGCAGCTGACGGGCGTTGAGCAGCATTACGCGCCACCCGATTATCGGGAAGTCGTGCGCCAGCTCATAATCGTTGAAAACCGACTGCTGCGGGATGATATCGTCGAGCAGTGTCCGCAGAGCCGGGATGTCCCACTGCCCGTTCCCCAGTTCGTAGATGAGGCAGCCCTCCGTTTCTTCCGGGGATACCTGGAACAGCTGGTAAAACGCGCGATTGGCGCTGCGGACGCGAAGAGTGGGATCGAGCATCAGGAGCGGTTCGCGCACCGTATCCACGATGTTTTGCGCGTAGGTCTCGATATCGGCAAGCAGTCGTTCCGCGCGGCGGCGCTCGGTAACATCCTCCATCGCGAGCACCAGCAGTTCGCCGTGATTACCCGCCTTCAGCTTGCGGGCATTGAGCAGCATGACCCTGCGCCCGATAGCCGGAAACGTGTGCTCCAGCTCAAAGTCGCTGAAGAACGACCGTTGCGGAATGATGTCTTCAAGGAGGGTTCGCAGAGCGGGAATGTTCCACTGGCCATTGCCGAGTTCGTAGATGAGGTGGTTCTCGGTCTCCTCGGGCGACACCTGGAAGGTCTGGTAGAACGCACGGTTAGCAGATTGGACGCGCAGGGCGGCATCCAGGATGAGGAGCGGTTCCCGTACCGTATCGACGATGTCCTGAGAATATGATTCGAGTGGCACGGTTGTTCCTCTTTCGCGGTCGGTACGCGGCTGCGGCCTCCGCAGCCCGGCGTTACTCATACCTCACCGGGTTACCCTATAGCCGGTAACCCGTAATCTCTAACCTGTGATCTGTGACACCACAGCAAAGACGCTCGAAAATTTTCACGGGACAAGCTAAGGAACCTAAAAATTTAACTTTGCATGGTAAAGTACTTCATATGAAGAAAAACCGAGTATCGACTGACTCAGGGGATGCCAATAATCCGCCTCAGAAACCTAAGCGGGACGTGACCGCTGTCATCTTCGTCGCCGTGATCCTGCTGGCCGCGGGGGGAAGCGTCGCTCTTTATTTTCTCGGGAGGCCGCTTCCGCAGGAGACCGCTTCCGCGCCGATTGCCTGGGGCGATCGTGTCGAACGACGGATGGATGCGTTCATCGATGGGAGCCGACCAAAATGGGCGGATAGTCTCGAAACACGTTTGAAGAAATTCGCCAGTCGAGCCGGGTGGAAATGACAGAGACCGGCCTTTCGTTCCATATGGACATGTCCTGCAGCAGGAAATGCCACGGCGGGCACGAAAGTAAAGGCTATGAAGATAACGGAAGTGCGCGTGATCGTGACCTGCCCCGGACGCAACTATGTGGTTGTCAAGGTCATGACCGACGAAGACGGACTGTACGGGGTTGGGGACGCGACGCTGAACGGACGGGAGCTCTCGGTCGCGTCCGCGCTTCAGGACCATATCGCACCGCTTTTGATTGGTCGGGACCCGGATCGCATCGAGGACACCTGGCAGTATCTCTTCCGCGGGACCTACTGGCGCGGAGGACCGGTCCTGATGACCGCGCTCGCGGGTATTGACATGGCGCTCTGGGATATCAAGGGCAAGCGGGCGAACCTGCCGCTGTACTCTCTGCTGGGAGGCCGCACGAGGGACGCCGCTCTTTGCTACACCCACGCAGGCGGACAGGATGCGGTCGCAGTAGAGGACTCGGTCCGCGAAAAGATGGAGGCAGGTTTCAAAGTCGTTCGCGCACAGGTCGCGGTCCCGAAGGCGATTGGCACGTACGGTGTCGGCGGCGCGAAGGAGGCGGCAACCGCGACCTGGGGGTCGGGAACGGGAACCGCCACCAGTCCCGGCGAAGCCCTCCCGTCCGAGGAGCAGAACTGGGAACCCGCGCAGTACCTTCGCGTGGTTCCGAAACTCTTCGACCATCTCCGGGAAACGCTCGGAGACGAGATCGAGCTGCTTCACGATGTCCATGAGCGGCTGTCCCCCATCGAGGCGGCGCGGCTAGCGCGGGCGCTGGAGGACCATCACCTGTTTTTTCTGGAGGACCCTCTGCGCCCCGAGCACAAGGAATCATTCCGTGTCGTCCGCCGCGCCTCCACGACGCCGCTTGCGATGGGGGAGCTGTTCCATTCCAAGTACGACTGCCTCCCGCTTCTCACGGAACAGCTCATCGATTTCATCCGCTGCGACCTCACGCACATCGGCGGTATCACGGAGGCACGAAAGATCGCGGCAATTGCGGAGCCGTTCCAGATTAAAACCGCCTGGCATGGTCCCGGCGACATCGCTCCGATGGCCCACAGTGCGAATGTCCATGTCGATGTCTCCATACCTAACTTCGGTGTGCAGGAGATGGTCGTCTTTCCCGACATAGTGAACGAGGTGCTGCCGGGGGCTCCCGTGTACCGCGACGGCTACCTGTGGCCCAGCGAGCTTCCCGGCCTGGGCTGCGATATCGACGAGGAAAAGGCCGCGAAATACCCGTATAAACGCGCTTATCTGCCCACCTGCCGCCGCGCAGACGGCTCGGTCCACGACTGGTGATGCCTGCTTAATCTCCCAGAAGCGACGCGATGTAGACGATCTGCCCCTGATGGTACGTCATGTTCCAGAAGGGATAGGCGCAAAGGGAATGGAGCGCCATTGGCCCCCACGGCATGACAACCGTGGCGTCAAGATCCTCGGTGGGAACGGTACGGATCGCCGCGATCACCTGAGCGGTGTTCTTTTCGAGAAGAACACGGGCAGCGGCCTCATCCTGGACAAGCCCGTCCTTGATGGTCGCGTACTCCCCCATAAACTCCGCACTGGGACCCGTCCGATTTAGGATGGTCTCGGCGGTGCTTCCATTCAGAATGGCGCACTCGGCGAACTGGTCCATCGCGCTTCGCGCCCCTTCAGCGGGCTTCCAAGTCCGCTTGTCCGGCGGTATCGTCTCCAGAGTGGCAATGAGGTCGTCCGCGGCTTTTTGCGTCGCGGAAGCCAGAAAATCCTGAACGGCGTTCGGCATGATGGGTTTGTCCTTGAAATACAGTGTCGTAGATTCCCCCCTTATTTTGCGGCGCGTCTTTCCAATTCCTGCCGTTAGCGCATGACCTTTTTGGGTATTACAGGCAGGAACGGGTCTAACACGGAAATTAAATATAGTTTATAGCATGCGAGCAGGCATGTTTCTTGCAGAAAGAGGAACAGGCACATAGATTCACGAATAACGAAAACTGTATGACTCCACTACTCAAGCTGCAGACCATCCTGACGAGAGCAAACAACCCGGTACCTTCAAACGAGGGCACCTTAGAACCTGAGTTCGTGCCGACTGACCCGGAAGTCCCCCTGACCCCACCCGACAACGAAGATTTAGTTCATCTGCTGGAATATAGCGGGGAATCGGTCACGATCTATGACCGGGACTTTCGCTATGTCTACGTAAATGCCGAAGCGGAACGGCAGATCGGACTGCCGCGGGCGGAGCTGCTCGGGAATGCGGTATGGCGGCTGTTTCCGGAGTCGGTCGCGCCGTACTGGGACACGCTCCTCAAGGTGCGGG
>JAZKEA010000618.1:0-2092 GCA_040387315.1 Armatimonadota bacterium
CTTCCAGCAGGTATTGCACGACTGCCAGGTGACCATTTCCTGCGGCGACTGTGAGCGCCGTTTCGCCGATGTCGTTCGCCATCTCCACCGTTCCGCCGCGCAGCACAATGAACTTGACCACCTCAAGACGGCCTTTCGATGCCGCCGCCATCAGCGCCGTGGTTCCGTCCTTCTGTTTGGCATTGACACTGCCGCCCAGCTGATAAAGACGAACGAATTTGGCGAGGTCACCCTGGGCCCCGT
Organism: Armatimonadota bacterium; assembly: GCA_040387315.1. Lineage (GTDB taxonomy): Bacteria > Armatimonadota > Armatimonadia > Armatimonadales > Armatimonadaceae > JACMJB01. The sequence continues at coordinate 244 of JAZKEA010000618.1, forward strand.
AGAAGATCAGGTTCGCGTCCTGGGTTACATCACGCTTTGTCGGGGTGGGAACGCCGGCAAAGTCGGAGGCCAGGCGCATTTCGCCCGCTGGGGTAGGGCTGGCAGGGGCAGGGATGGGAGGTGGCGGAGCCTTGGGGTCGGTTCCCTGGGCAAGCGCCCTCGGCATCGGCCCGGAGGCGACGAGAAGTCCGGCGACACAGACGGCGAAACAATATCCAGGAAGCTGCCTGCGCATTTTAAGAAGTTCGTTTTCGAGATGCATCATAAAGGCAGGGTATCAGACAGGCGCAAGGCTGACCGATGAAATTTACAAGAAACTGCGGCAGCCGTCAAGCTTTTACCGAGATATCGGCCCGCGTTTCTTTCCTTCAACGAATAGCCAACCATGGATTTTAGATAGGGAGTGTTTTTCGTTTGTGTATGGGTTATCATCGGGGTGTCATTTTTGAAACGAGCGATGCTGGATTCGAAAGCGCCTATGAAAACAGAATTTCCCCTTTCCCGGTTCCGCCTTCCGAGGAACGTTATCGTTAGTATCGGCGCCTGTTTTTGCGCCTTTTCGGCTCTGATTCCCTCAGCTATGGGATCACAAATAGGGGGAGTTCAGCAGAACGGCACGACACCTGACCCGGTCCGTCCTGTGAGGTCAGGGCGGCCTGGCATTGCATCGCCTGCAAGCGTGCTGCTGCTGCATGCTCTGCGGGAGGCTTATCGTACGTCAGGGGCCACAGTGCTTGCTGATTCAACCGTCTCCTACGAACGCGTCCCGGCATCGCTTCTGGCAGACAAGCTTGCTGCGGAAACGGGAACATCCGTACCCAGCGTCGATTGGACAGCCGAGAAGATTGAGAAGGGGCTCACCGCACTGGTAAAAGTGCTTCCCCCCGGAACGATCTGGGGAAAGCTGTATCTTCCCGCCCCGGTACAGGGGCGCATCTGGAAGGGGGACGATGTTGCCGCATTCGCGTTTGCACAGGTGAGCCTGTTTGGAGATGTGGGCAAGCCCGCGTCCGATGGCAGCATTGAGTTACTGGGTAAGCGAATCAGCAAAGAGGCGGCTCCCGCCTATATTGCGGGTCTCGGTTTGAAACCGGTCTATCTCATCACCAACACGAAGCGTCGGCTCAGCGTATCCTCCTGGTCTGCGGCGAGCGAGGAGCAGTGGTCGGGTATGTCGAAAGAGGAACGGAAGCAGTACGGTGAGCAGCAGGCCGCGCAGATCATGGCGCTGTCGCCGGAGGAGCGGGCGCGGGTACTGGATCAGATCCGCCAGCACGACAAGTTCTTCGACACCGTCAAAGATCCTCTGGAAAAGATGCTCGGGCCAGGCCATGGCCTGTAATCTATAGGGCCATGCTCACGTCAGCGCACGGATGCACCGGCTCCACTGCCAGGATTACCAGGGCTGGGTAGGGGTGGCCGAAAACACGACAAAACGAGCCCTCGATCCTAGGACAGCAGGTCATTTTTCTTTCCTGACGCCGTAACCATGGTGTGAAATCGGCGTTATATCACTGTTGAAAACGGAGGATAAAAGATGACGCGATTACGGCGGCTGACGGATCTGGTGGGACTGGCGGGGATGGCATCCCTTGCGTCGGTGGCGGTTGCGCTCACGGAGCTCGGGGGTGGGAACCCGTTCCCCGGCTGCCCTGATTGGATGGGCAGCCACACCACCTGGCTGGCGCTGGCCTGTGTCCTTGTGGTGATTGAAAGCGGGCTTCTGGTTCTGCCGCGCGCCCATCCGCTTCGTGTCCGAAACCAGGCGCTCGTGCCGCGCCTCAGTCGCGGGGGACGGAACGCGTTCCGATTGATCGTCGTCGGCCTTCTTGTTTACTGGGTCGGTCTG
>JAZKEA010000619.1:0-11779 GCA_040387315.1 Armatimonadota bacterium
ATACGGAAGGGAGGTTATGGCCCGGATGGTACTGGTACCGGTCCATGGTCTATTTTGATCAGGATCAGGCGTCGATCATATCGGTCGAAATAGACGGGGCTTTGCCCTTGATAGAGTAATTGAGCTGTATCCATCGGATACAGCTTGAAATACTTCTGGTCGGGATGGTCGGTGCGGTCGGCATCGCAGAGATAGCTGATCTTTTCTTCACTAAGATAATTGAGCAAAGAAGCCGGATTACCACTGGTACTGACACGTAAGTAGGCCAGGTCGTTAGCCAGTCCATCCAGATTCACCACATGATAGCCATCCAGCAAATATCCCAAAAGACCACAGTTCCAGGAGCCGATACGACTTCCCGGAGCAATGTTTGCCTTGATCCATTCGCTGGCTTTATAAACGTCGACCAGGTACCCCTTTCGGTCGGCGGTTGAGCGAACATAGGCAATATTCTTCCAGCCGGTTACAAAAGCCAGTGTCCCAATATAGATCAGCGTCAGGCCAACCAGCTGCCATCGATAGATTTGAGGCAGAGATTGCCTGATGCGCATGCGCCTGAGCAGGCAAACCATCATGATTCCAAAAAGAGCCGCATTGGCGCACTGCTCCGGAGCTCGGTACCACTGACCGTATTCATACCAGGGATGCAGCACTGTGTAGGTGATGATAGCGTTTGAAACGCCGTAAAGGAGTAACAGCACCACCCCCGCGTGACGGCGCAAAAGAGCGGAGATTCCTCTACCACCCTGGATCTTATGGACCTTTTGCCTTCGCAAAAGGACAAGGGAGAGAACGCCGAGCAGCAAAACGAAGGGCATGACCATGGCAAAACCGTTCAGGCTGCCACGCACCAGCAGAAGCAGTTCGTGCGGACGCAGGAGTGGAAGCAGCGCCATGGCATGGAGGTTGTTCAGCTTTGCAACGCCGCTCGTCGGCAGCACCGTTCCGAACTGCATCTGCGCATAGATCGCCCAGGGCAGGATCACTGCAGCGCAGGCCAGCCCAGTTCGGGCCAAGCCACTTACTGCTCCTCCCAGTTGCCGACGTCCGAGAACGAGAGCCAGTGCTCCATAGAATAGCAGCACGATCAGGGCATTGGTCCGACAGAGGATCAACAAGCCAAACAGCAGTCCCAACCCAATCTGACGGAGCCATAGCCTCTGATCCGCTTTCTTACTTAATCCTATCCTCAGTGTGTGAGAACCATGATAAACAGCAGCCATAAGAAGCAGGCATTGCAGGGCATTTTCCTTACCCCGGGTCACGATCTCATGGACGCCCGGATTCGCCAGCCAGAAGAGAAGCGTCGCAAAGGCTGCTTCATAGGGGTTTCCATACCGCCTCAGAAGACGGTAAAGGTAGTAACCAGCTCCCAGGAAGCAAAAGCTTGCCAGCATTAAACTGGCGCGTAAGAATATCTCCTTGTCGGGGCAGATGAATGAGAGGCCAACCAGCGGCAACATCCAGAGAGGCTGGAATCCATACATCGCGTGAATACCATCAAAAGTAAAATAATGATACTCACGAAAGTTCCAGGCAGGCTGGAAATAGTAGAAGACATCGTCTTCCACGCTCGTCGCTAAGGCCGGATAATCTAACTTTAAAAGGAAATACCAACGGTTGCTGATCACAAATCCGCTAAACAGGATTCCCAAAAATAGGAGAAGACGTGAAGTATAATGCTCTGAATTCTTACTCATAAAATCGTAGGATTCCCGAATAACTGCCCCGAGCAGCTGCACTGCAAACTGGCGCACGACGAAACAATATACCACTTAGGAGCCCCGCTTGAACGAAGCCGCCGCCGATATTATCGCTGCCGTTACCTATGGAAAGCTGCCCTCCGAGGTACGCTCTATTCTCGCCACGGACTGCGGGTCCACCACCACCAAATGCATCCTGATTGAAAAGCAGCCCTCCGGTGAGTACCGCCTGGTTGTCCGAGGCGAAGCGCCGACGACCGTAGAAGCGCCGTTTGATGATGTGACCGTTGGCGTCACCAATGCGGTACGGGAAGTCGAGGAGCTGTCCGGTAAAACGATTCTTGGGAGCGATGGCAAGATAATGACCCCGGCTGTCGATGACAAAACCGGCGTTGATCTGTATCTTTCGACATCCTCGGCAGGGGGCGGTCTTCAGATGACGGTCGCCGGGGTGGTCAAGGAGATGTCGGCGGAGTCGGCGGAGCGGGCGGCGCTTGGCGCGGGTGCGATCATTATGGATGTGGTTGCCATCAATGACGGTCGCAAAGATTACCAGAAGGTAGAACGGATTCGGGCGCTGCGTCCCGATATGATCCTTATGAGCGGCGGGACCGATGATGGCAACGTTATTCCGCAGGTCCAGGAGATTGCAGAGCTGATTCGAAGCGCGGACCCCAAGCCACGCTTGGGTATCGGGCTCAAGCTGCCCGTGATCTTCGCCGGAGCGACCACGATGCGCGAGCCTGTACAGCATACACTGGAAGGTGTCGTCGATGTCCGTATAGTGCCCAACCTGCGACCCTCCATGGCTGCGGAAAACCTTTATCCGGCGCGAGAGGCGATCCACGAGTTGTTTCTTGAGCACGTGATGCAGCAGGCCCCCGGCTACGCGAAGCTGACCACCTGGACCAGTGCGGGTGTTATGTCAACGCCGAACGCGGTGGGGAAAATCATGGAAACCATCGCGCGGGAGCAGAAGATAAACGTCCTCGGCGTGGATATCGGGGGAGCTACGACTGATGTATTCTCCGTCTTTAATGGGATCTACAATAGGACGGTCTCGGCAAACCTCGGAATGAGCTACTCCATCTGCAATGTCCTGACCGAGGCGGGGCTGCCGAACATCAAGCGATGGCTACCCTTCGAGGCCGACGATGCTTATATCCGTAACCAGCTCCGTAATAAGATGATACGCCCGACGACGATTCCCCAGGATCTGCGGGACCTGCAGATTGAACAGGCCGCCTCTCGCGAGGCGCTTCGGCTGGCGTTTATCCACCACAAGTCCCTCGCCCGAGAGATGGTGGGCGTCCAGCAGCAGCGCGACATCGGCGATATCTTCGAGCAGAAAGGCGCGGGTAAGACCCTGGTCAATCTGCTGTCGCTGGACATGATTGTCGGGTCGGGGGGAGTTCTGGCGCACGCTCCTGAATTCGCCCAGACCGCTCTGATGATGATGGACGCCTACGCCCCTGAGGGAAAGACGACGCTTGCCAAGGACTCCATCTTCATGATGCCGCAGCTCGGTATTCTCTCGACTCTGCTGCCGGAAGCGGCGACCCAGGTGTTCGAGCGTGACTGCCTGATCCGCCTTGGTGACTGCCTCGCTCCACTGGGCACCGGGAAAGACGGGGACGAGTGCGTAACCGTCGTCGTAAACGGCGGCGAGACGGTGACCGTGCCCTTTGGACAGATCAAGCTTTTGCCGCTGGGCCTTGGAGAGACCGCTTCCGTGGAAGTGCGCCCCGGCAAAAACTTCGACATGGGAGCCGGTAAAGGAAAGCCGGTGAATTACACCGTCAGCGGCGGCGAAGTCGGCACTATTATTGACACGCGGGGGCGTCCTCTGGTCATCCCGGAAGACGACCATCAGAGAGCCGTCAAAAACCGGGAGTGGCTCGCGTCCCTTGGCTTGAATTCCGAGTAGGTTATTTTCGTGGTATGCTAAGTAGTTATAAAAACGCCCGCAGGCGGACAGTGGTGTCCCGCCGAGCGGGCGTTCCTGTCGGCTATGTACCGTAGAGACGGTGGAGGTTAAAGCGTGACTTTGCAGAAATCCGATTTTGAAGAGCATCTGAAGCGGCGTATTCTCGTGATTGACGGCTCTATGGGGGTTTTGCTCCAGAGCCGGAAGCTGACCGAGGAAGATTACCGCGGTGAAAGGTTCGCCGCGCATCCGACAGATGTTCGCAACAACCCCGACCTTCTGAATCTGACACGCCCGGATGTGGTCGAAGCGGTCCATGATGCCTACCTTACCGCGGGCGCGGACATTGTGGAAACGAACACCTTCACCGCGACCTCAATCTCTCAGAGTGACTACGGTCTTGAAGCGTACGTCCGCGAGATGAATGTCGAAGCGGCAAAGATCGCTCGGCGTTCCGCGGATAAGTTTACCGCTCTCGACCCGTCGAAACCGCGCTGGGTTGCGGGTTCCATTGGGCCCATGACGCGCTCCGCCTCCGTTATTGTTGACTCGGAGCGACCCGCCGACCGAAACGTCACGTTCGATGAACTTCGCGACGGCTACTATGAGCAGGCGAAGGCGCTTCTTGACGGTGGCGTGGATATCCTGCTTTGCGAAACGGTCATGGACGCGCTCAATCTTAAAGCGGCGCTTTTCGCGATCCAGACACTCTTTGACGAGGGTGAGCGCAAGGTGCCGCTGATGGTATCTCTCTTCGTGGATCAGGCGGGCGGCAATCTGTCCGGCTCCAGCTTGGAGGCGATGTGGAATACGGCACGGCATGCTCCTCTTACCGCGATAGGCCTGAACTGTTCGCTGGGACCCAAGGAGATGCGGCCGTTTGTCGAGGAGCTGTCACGCCTCGCTTCGGTTCCGCTGATTCTCTACCCGAACGCCGGTCTGCCGGACCCGCTTTCCGAGACAGGTTTCCCCGAAACGCCACAAACGATGACGCCGCAGATGCGCGAGTGGGCGGATCAGGGATGGCTGAATATCACGGGCGGCTGCTGCGGAACCACGCCTGAGCATATCCGGCGAATCGCTGAGGCCGTCAAGGATGTTTCGCCCCGCGTTCCGCCTGTCGTCGAGCCTTACCTGCGTCTTGCGGGGAGTCAGCCGTTTAATGTCCGACCGGAAACAAACTTTGTCAATGTCGGGGAGCGTACCAACGTCGCCGGATCGCCGAAGTTCGCCGCGCTGATCAAAGAGGGCAAGTTTGAAGACGCCCTGCGCGTGGCGCAGCAGCAGGTCGATAACGGCGCCCAGATCATCGACATCTGCTTTGACGAAGGGATGCTGGACGGTGCGGCTTGCATGGCGCACTTCCTGAACCTTATCCAGGGTGAACCTGCCATTAACCGTGTCCCGCTGATGATCGACTCCTCCAAATGGGAGGTTATCGACATTGGCCTGAAGCACTGTGTCGGCAAAGGGGTCGTCAACTCCATCTCGCTCAAAGAGGGTGAGGAGAAGTTTCTCCACCAGGCGCGTCTGGTGCGGCGTTATGGCGCCGCCGTCGTCGTCATGGCTTTTGACGAGCAGGGGCAGGCGGACTCCTTCCAGCGCAAAATCGAAGTCTGTGAGCGGGCCTACCGACTGCTTGTCGATCAGGTGGGCTTTCCGCCGGAAGATATTATCTTCGACCCCAACGTCCTGACGGTCGCGACGGGTATCGAGGAGCACAACAACTACGCGGTTGACTTCATTGAGGCGACTCGCTGGATAAAGGCGAATCTGCCGCTCGCTAAAGTGTCTGGCGGAATCTCGAACATCTCGTTCTCGTTCCGTGGCAATAACATCGTCCGCGAGGCGATGCACTCGGCCTTCCTGTACCACGCGATTACTGCAGGTATGGACATGGGCATTGTTAATGCCGGAATGCTGGCTGTCTACGAGCAGATTCCCGCCGAACTGCTTAACTTGGTTGAGGACGTTCTGCTTAACCGGCGTCCCGATGCCACGGAGCGGCTGCTCGTGATGGCGGAATCCCTCAAAGGTACGGTCAGCAAAAAGGATGCAAAAGCCGAGGAGGCATGGCGCAGCGGTACGGTTGAGGAACGACTTCAGCACGCTCTGCTGAAGGGCATTGCCGACTACGTCGAAGCCGACACTCGTGAGGCTCTGGAGAAGTACGACCGACCCCTGTCGATCATTGAGGGGCCGCTGATGGATGGTATGAACGTGGTCGGCGATCTCTTTGGCGCGGGCAAGATGTTCCTGCCGCAGGTGGTCAAGTCCGCACGTGTCATGAAGAAGTCCGTTGCTGTGCTGCTGCCGTTTATGGAGGCGGAAAAGGCGGCGACCGGAAACTACCAGGCTCAGGGAAAGGTGCTGCTGGCGACCGTTAAGGGCGATGTCCACGATATCGGCAAGAACATCGTTGGTGTCGTGCTCGGCTGTAACAACTACGAAGTTATCGACATGGGTGTCATGGTACCGACGGATAAGATCCTGGAGACCGCGCGGCGTGAGAACGTTGATATCGTCGGGCTTTCGGGCCTGATCACGCCGTCGCTCGACGAAATGATCCATGTCGCTCGGGAGATGCGCCGCCAGGAGTTCACGGTTCCCCTCCTGATTGGCGGGGCAACCACAAGCCGTGTCCATACCGCGGTCAAGATCGCGCAGTCGTACCCGGCGGGCGTTGTCCATGTACTGGATGCGTCCCGCGCCGTTGGTGTCGTCAGCAACCTTGTCTCAAGCGCGGACAGCCGCGCCGCCTATCTGGAGAAGAACGAAGCGGAGCAGCAGTCCGCTCGCGAGACGCATGCAGGCAAGCGCCGAGAGAAGCGGATGCTGAGTCTGGAAGATGCGCGGAAGAACCACACGCCGATTGCCTGGGACGCCGCCGATATCGCCGTTCCTTCGTTTACCGGGGTCCGAGTTCTCGATGATTATCCGCTCGAGGATCTGGCACGATACATCGACTGGGGACCGTTCTTTATCACCTGGGAGCTGCATGGTAAGTACCCGGCGATCTTCGAGGATAAGCTGGTGGGAGCCGAGGCGAAGCGTCTCTTCGGGGATGCCCAGGAACTGCTCCAGCGCATCATCGATGAGAAACTGTTGACTGCTCGCGGGGTCTACGGCTTCTTCCCTGCGTCTGCGGTCGGGGAGGATGTCGAGGTCTATGCGGACGAGAGTCGGACTACGGTCGCGACCCACTTCCACTTCCTGCGGCAGCAGTCCGAAAAGTCAGAGGGGAACTTCAACAAATCCCTGGTTGACTTCATTGCCCCAAAAGCAACCGGTATTCCGGACTATATCGGCGGGTTTGCCGTCACCGTCGGGAACGGTCTGGAAGAACTGGTAGCCGGTTTCAAGGCGGAGCACGACGACTATAACGCGATTATGGCGGCGGCTCTCGCGGACCGACTGGCGGAGGCATTCGCGGAGCGGCTTCACGAGATCGCCCGACGCGACTGGGGTTACGGGGCGGAGGAGAATCTGTCTCGGGAAGACTTGATACGGGAGCGGTATCGGGGAATCCGCCCTGCCCCCGGTTATCCGGCCTGCCCGGATCACACGGAAAAGCCCGTTCTTTTCGATCTTCTCCAGGTGCAAAAATCGGTTGGTATCTCGCTGACCGAAAGCCTGGCGATGTACCCCGCTTCCAGTGTTTCCGGCTGGTATTTCGCGCATCCGGAATCACAGTACTTCTCGGTCGATAAGATCGACAAGGATCAGGTCGTGGAATATGCCGCTCGTAAAGGCAAGACTATTGAGGAGATGGAGCGGTGGCTCGCGCCCAACCTTAACTACGACCCGGATGCCTTGCCGGCGCGATCTCCGGAACTGGTAGATTAAGCCCCTGACCGAAGGGGATGGTATGACGGCACGCCGTCATACCATCCCCGCGATTAGAGGCGGCACGGAAACCCGTATTACAGAACCCGCTGGACCGTCCAGAAAACAGCGGCGGCAGCAATTGCCAGAGAACCCGGCACAATGACAAAGCTTCGGAAATTGCGGTGATTGCGGAACCTGCCCAGCAGAATCAAGGCCGCCGCGACCACGGTCAGCTGACCAATCTCCACACCCACATTGAACCCTACCAGGGCAGCCATCAAGCTGTTCTGATTCAGACCAAGGCTTTGAAGCGCCTCGGCGAAACCCAGCCCATGGATGAGACCAAACCCAAACACCACAGCGAGCCTCCAGGGCTTTATCTCCGTTGTTAGAAGATTTTCGATCGCGACAAAGGCGATGGATGCCGCAATAATCGGTTCGACAACGGATGGCGGGACGTGGATGACGCCAAGAAGCGATAAGGCCAGCGTGAGCGAGTGGGCAATGGTAAATGCCGTGATCTGCTGCACAAGGGGTTTTATACGGATACTGAGGAGAAAGAGCCCCAGTATAAACAGGATATGATCGACCCCCTCCGGCACGATATGCGTGAATCCCATACGCACGTACCCAAAGAAGTTTTTCAGTGACCGGGCTGCCTGCGTCTGTGGGGGCCGCTCCAGCGACGTCTCGGGCAGTGAGAATTGACTGGGCGTCGTCCGAGCCATTGTGGTCACCGGTACGGCATCGGGGGATACCGTAGGGGACGGTCTCGGTGACCGGGCAACCGTACCCACGGTTGCATGCGGCGGCAGTCCGGAGGAAATAGGCAGCTGTGTGACCGCTTTGACCGGCGCATTAGGCGCGGGGGGTGTAGCCGTGGGACTTGGGGCTAAACGTTTGTCTGCCGGTGCTGAGACTGCTGGCAATTTGCGCGGCGGACGGGGAGCGGGTATCGGCATCGACGCTACAGGGGACGGCGAAGGGCTGATGCTGGAGCCACTCTGGGCAGAGATGGCTGCCGCAGCCTTAGCGGCTGCTTCCTTTGTCGGAATCCGCTGCTCCGCACTGAACGCTCCCGCGCCGACCGGCTCTGAGACCGGTTCCTGGTAGGGAAACTCCGTCGTCAAAACCACGGCTCCCAGGCCCTCGTCGAATCGGAAGGCGCTGGCTTCTGTTCCCGGCGGAAGGTGCCCGGAGACTGTCACGGATGCCATTACAGGCAGTCGAGACCGCACGTTCTTGATTGATCCAAGCACTTCCGCCGCGTTCGGAAAGGTAAGCGTATCTAGAGACCCTCTGCCGTTCCCCGCGGTAAATCCCTGACGGAAACGCTCTTTAGCCTCAGACAGACGGCTTTCCAGTTCTGCTGGGGGCCCGTCAAGCAGGGCATTCATCTCCGAATCACCGATGTGGTTCGGCAGTTCGTTCAGAGCGTACGCCAGAAGGTCGAAGCGCAGCCGCACCTCGAAAGCGCCGTCGGACTGCACCTTCGCCACCGCAGAAGCGATGTTGCCGGGATGGGCCAGGCAGCGCATGCCGTCGGGCCCGAACAGACAAAGTATAAGCCCTGCAATAACTAGCAGACTCCCCGGGCGGGGATTCCGCAACGTCATAGGGTCTTGCCTTGCTCCCAGAGCTGCTGAACGGCTTCCTGAGTCAGCGCCTGCTTCCAGACCGTCATATTGCGAACATCACCTGCCAGCACGCGCTTGTTGTCCCAGGCGTCCCGCGGCATAATGTTGACCTCGGCACGGTCGTCATCGAGTTCGACGGCCTTCTCCCCGATTTTGCTGCCGTTCTTGTAGACCCGCAGTGTGGTTCCGTCATAGGTAGCGGTCAGCATCTGCCACTTTCCGATATCCAGCGGTACATCGGTTATCACATCGCGGTTCGCACTCCAGAAGCGTATCCCGTCCGCGAACTTGGTCAGGTATCGACCCGTTCCCGCGGCCCCATCCCGTGCGCGTCCGAACCCTGCTATCAGCGTTCTATCCTCCGGCTGCTGATCCGTCTTAACGAACAGGTTGATGGTCCACGGAGCACCAGCCTGGGCGGGAAGATCGGCGACCTGAACTCGTTTTGGGGTACCGGCTTCGGACGTTTCACTGGTGAAGACCGGCGCGAGTGGCACAAGATTGATGGTCTGCGCCACGGTCGGATTCGCTTGTGGTGAGGAATCCTTGACGCCGCTTACGGTCAGCTTCGCGCCGCTGGCGCCACCTGGGAGCGGACGATCCAGCGTGAGATACACCGAGCGTCCATCGTCGGCAACGGCAGCGGATTTCACCTGAGCCGTTGTGTCGAACCGGTAGTTCGCTGCCTGTCCGGCGCTCGCCTTGTCAAGGCTCTCCGAAAACCGAAGCGTGACCTGCGACTGCCCCTTCAGGAATTCCGCCGCTTCGAGCTTCGGTGCGGTGGTGTCCTGAATATTCAGCGTGGCAACCGTGACAGGGCCGACCCTGCCCGCACTGTCTACTTCCGCCGCTTTCAGTGTCACCGACCGGTTCAGCTCCAGCGGGGTGGAGTAGACCGGGGAGGCGGCTGTGGGCTGGCTGCCGTCAAGCGTGTAATGCAATCCGCCGCTGCGCCAGTAGAGCGGGTGCTCCAGCGTCACCTTCGTCACATCGTTCAACGGACCTTTCGGCGCTGTGATGCGCGGGGAACGACCGCCACTGCGGTCGTTCAGGGCATCGTACAAAGGGGTAGCGGCAGCGGCGAGTGTCACCGGAACTGTCGGAGTGGCGGCTTTAGCAGCCGTCACCGCGAAGATTTTGATCCGGGGGTCCTTTGGCAGGGTGATGCTCGTCGCGCCTTTTGGCACATCAAAGCCATACTTGAAAAGGTAGCTATACTGGTAGAACTCGTTACCATTTTTGGGGTGATGTCGATGGGAAGAGAACCAGGCAACTTCGCTTTGCTTGATGTAACCGGGGACCAGACCGCCCCAGGGGTTATTCCAGTCATAGGACAGTTCCGGCACATTACCCAGCCAGAGGCGGTTGTCCCACTGACCGATATAGCCGCCCCAGTCCGGCACCGTCGTGGAAACGGAGCGATTGCCGATTCGGAACTGCGCCGGAACATCTCCCCCGGAAGACGCAGCAAGGAGATAAACACGCGCGGAACCCGCTGGTATCGGGATCGTTTGGCCTTTGCTTGTCAGCGCGTTCTTTGCCCCATTGGCGGTAGAGCCCATTTTAAAGGGAATATCTCCCGTCAGGACAGTAGCGGGAATCTGTTCTGCGGCAAATGACCGGCCCTCTTTGTCGAACGCGCCGTCGGTAAGACTTTTATCTCTGCTAGCGGCATCGATATCGTAGGCAAGGGGAACCGAGCGTGTCTGAACCGCCAGGGCTGCCGCCGGAGCCTTTGCTACTTTGATTGCGAATGCCTTCAGGCCGTAGGCGGGCACGTTCGTCCGAAGGACACCACCGACTACGGTCGCGGACCCCAGGGGACGTTCCTGACCATCGACCTCGCGGGCCGAAACGATGGGCCCGGCCATCTTGATCTGCACCCCGGCGGCATTTCTCCCCTGCAGCTCCCGGAGACGGACGATGATCTCGCCGCTGTCCTCCGCCTTTTTGACGGCTAAAACCTCCACCTGCTTGCTGCTGGTCGAAATCAGCGAGAACGTCTTTCCCAGACGGCCTGCGTGGGCCGGAACCGCGAATGCCAGCAGGGGGCGATTGTAACGCTTGGCGAGCCATGGAACATCTCCTCGGCGCCAGTCGCCCGCATGGGGTGCGATGGCATAGCGGATGTCATGGCGTCCGAAATCCTGGGTCCCCTGGTCCTGATAGCCGCCGCGCGTTCCCGGCGTATACAGAAGGGTTAGGCGCATAGTGTCATCGTCGGGCTTGTCGGAGCCATATTTGCTGTCGTTAAGCACCGCGACGCCGTAGCTGCTGTCCGGCTTGGTCAGGTCAAACCACATGTGCTGCGGGACTTCGTACTTTTTCGGATCGTTGTTCGTGCGCTCGATGGCTCCTACCTGGAGATCGTACGTCGCCTTCGCATTGCCGGTGGTCAGCGGGACGGATGCCTTCAGGGCGGTGACACTGGGCTGCCAGTCGATCTTGTTCTCGACCTCGACCTGCTGTCCTGCCGCACCTCCCGACAGGCGGACCTGCTGGATATAGCGGGAACCGTCGGTTTCGCGAATAATCTCGATGGCACCCCGGACCGGTCCCGACTCCACGACACGGATGCTGACCGGTCCTTCCACAAAGCCGCGCGGGGGCTTCTGGGCATCGCTCCAGTCCATGTTCCAAGCGGGGTACTGCCGCGGATTATGTGACTGCAGGGCAAGGCGGGC
>JAZKEA010000620.1:0-2980 GCA_040387315.1 Armatimonadota bacterium
ATTCTTCCAGGTTTCCGGCTTTATCTGCCCGAACTGGGCGCAGACATCGATCTCATAACCCAGCCGCTTCCAGCCGCCATAAAGCTCCAGCCAGTTGACCTTGTTCCGGGCCATCGGAAACTGGGCGCGGTAATCCGTGTCCGTCCCGAGATCCCAGTCTATATTGTGATAGTCCCGCACAACGCGCGTGACAGGTTTATAGAGCTCCGGCTTGAACTGCACGGTGTGGACATTCAGCCCGATAAAATTCCGTAGAAGTGGCTTTGCCGCCATGTTTCAGACTCCTTTGTGTCAGGCCCGCGTCGCTGCGGTTATCGTGAGCGCCCAGTCACCGTGTTGCACCGGCCCCTCGGTCCGAAGCAGGACCCGGTAAAGGGTGGGACCCCAGGATCGGAGAAGCCGCTCGTCGGTGATAGTGATCCGCTCGATGGTTCCGGTGAATGTGGCCCCGGAATACGTGATATCGGTGGCGTCACCGGCGACGTCTGTCAGGCGCAGGACGTTCGGCTGACTCAGCGCGGGCATACAGGGAGTCATCAGCGAGAGCGTGACATCGGCAGGTTGCCCGAGCGCGAACGTATCATGGACGGTAACGCTTCCGGTTCCTTCCCGAACGGCTCGGTCCAGGCGCAGGGTTCGCCGCCACGACGGGACCCCGGCTTCGGCGGGATAGGCGGGGGCGATATCGAGGGATAGCTGCACGGCAGCGTCATCGGCGGTATAGACGACATCACGGGCATGGAACGATTCGCCGGGCTGCTGCTGAATGCCACCGATAGTCGGCAGGTTGTGATAGGCGGACTGCATCGTCCATATCTCATACCGATGGGCATTGAACGTTTTTGCCGAATACGTCTCGACGCCGACGTCGATCAGGACCGGCAGGCCGTTACGGTACACAATGAATTGCCCGATATCGTTATGGTTATGGCTCTCGCCATTATGTCCGCCCTTCGCCGACAGGTAAAAACCGCGGTCCGAGCCCTCCCGCTCGCGGGCCGTCATCACCTGGATGCCGTCCAGCCACGCGTCGCGGACCAGCGGCGGGGCAGCGGACCCCGTTTCCATCTCCGCCAGTCCGAAGAGCAGGGGAAGGACACGCATCAGCGGGTCCGTCACCGGGCCGCTATCCGGGTCTTTCTTCTGTAGCTGGTAGGCGCTGAGGCCGAGCGCCATCAGCTTTTCGTCCGCGATCCGTTTTCCGTAGCGATAGACAAGATTCGCGGGAATCGAGACGCGCGCGCCGCCGTCCGCGAAGTTGACGAAATAATCCCCGCTGATATGGACCTGGTACAGATAGCGCCCGATATTTTGGACCAGCGGGTTAGAGTACACATCGATCGCCCCGTTTGTCGCCCCGTGGAGCAGTTCCAGACAGTCAAAGAGCGAGCCGCCCGCGCGTCCCCAGTAAGACGGGCCTTCGTCACAGCCGCCATCCCCGTGGTAGGCATCGAAGAAGCGCTCCAGACTGCGCATCACCTTGGAGACAACGGCGCGGCGTCGGCTGTCGTCGGGTTCCAGCAGGAGCGTGGCGTACAGGCAGTTGCCGTTACACCAGGGATTCCAGTTGTTCACCACCTGGTCAGGGGCGGCGGGGTCCAGGCCCAGCCACCAGAAATCATCGCGGGCGAGGTACGGGTCGAGGATGCGCTCGCGCACCTCGCGGACGATCCGTTCCCCGATCAGGACGCTGACGGAGTCGAGAGCGGTTTGAAGCAGATAATGCGTCCCCGCGAGAAGCGCGGCGGTCTCGGAGGCGAAGAGATCGATATACCGGTCGCTCGTGTCGGGAAGAGCGGCGTCCGCGAACCGAGTCTGCGTATTGTGGGCGGGGATTCCCCAGAACGATTCCTCGCAGATCTGCCAGATACCGTTGACAATATCGTCGAGGAACCGCCCGGTCCCTTCGAGACACTCGGCGACCACGAGGCTGGTGAGGGCGTGCCGCCGCTCGAAGTGGACCGTCTCATAGCGTCGGCGATTTCCCTCACGCCGGAACTCCATCAAGAGGGTCGCGGGAAGCACGGGCCACGCATAGTTCAGATACCGCTCGCCCTCCGCGATTCGGCTCGCCGTAAGTTCACCGGGCAGCATGGCCCAGGTCGCGCGGTCTTCGCCTGTGGGATAGGGATGGTATTGGTCCTTCGGCAAAAGGACTCGGGACAGCGTTTCGTCGTCGTAACGGTTGTATAGCATGGAAGGTTTCATCCGTCCTTACGCTTTCAGGCCAGCTGCTCTCGAAGGAACTCCCACAGACCCGTTCCGTCGAAGCGGTGCCCCCCGGAGAAGATGTTGGTCCGGAACTTCTCAGGAACACCCCCCTCGGCGTAGATCCGTTCCGTCGCGGAGACCGCTTTGTGGAATCCGGCAAGGGGGAAGATATGATCCACATCGCCGTTCTCCGCGTAGAGCGGGCGCGGCGCGACGAGGGCGGCAAGGTCCTCCATCTCACAGAGCGCGAAAAGACCCGGCGCGTAATTATCGACACAATGATGGACCGCGAGAACAGAGTCCTCGAACGTGTTCAGGTAGCCGGACACGACACAGGCAGTCACCCGGTCATCGAGTGCGCCGCAGAAGAGCGATGTCAGCCCGCCCCCACTGATGCCCATCGTCACCAGGGCGGACGGATCGACTTCGTCACAAGTCTGCAGAAAATCCAGCGACCGCAGGGCGTCCCAGACACGCCAACCGATCATGGTCTCGCCGAGCATCAGCGCGGCCATGCTGTCGGGATGGCACGACGTATGATGCGGTCCCTTTGCCTTGAACGACTCCTGACGCCGCTCGCCAAACCCGATCTGCTCGATGGCAAGGGTGGGATAGCCCGCGTGGACGCTCTGCAGTGAGAACATGGCGTGGTACTCGTCGGATTCGCCCACCTTTACCTGGCGACCGTCCGCGAGAATGCCGACATCGCTGTCCACCCCCGAGCCGTGACCGGGCAGGCAGAGCACACCGGGCCGCCGTTCGCCGCTCG
>JAZKEA010000621.1:0-2849 GCA_040387315.1 Armatimonadota bacterium
GTACAAAACAAAGAAGGTACGCGAACCGGGGCAAGGTTTGCCGCCGAGGACGTGACAACAACACGGCTGTGTCGGGAGGAATGAAGAGAGAATTCACGGTGTTGATGTACTTTCTTGCTGCGTCCACAGATGTTTTTCTGACAGGCGCAGCGCCTGTCAGAAAAAGCGTCGGCAGACACTGCCGCTGAGCTTTGCAGACTCCCTGAGGAAGCGGAACCTGCTGATATTTCGACTGAGAAACAGTCAAAGGAGGCAGCCGTAGCTAATCAATAACGACTGGGATAACCTTGGCTCCGGAAGATGGCTTTTTTTGCACCCGGCTTCGATGGAATGTTCGTGAGGGAACATCGTAACCCTGCTGTTGGTAAAGGGTCTCAATCATGTTGATGTCGTCTTCCCAGAGTAACGAATTCCGGACCGATTCTTGGTCCGTGAAAATGTAAGGCTGGGTTTGTCTTGTTACGTGCATGCGAGATTTTTCATCTGAACTATGTCCACTGATTCCCAGAGCGTGGCCCATCTCGTGCATCGCATCGATCTTCAGTATCGTGTTGTCGCTAATCTTTTGATAAAAGAACAGAATTAAACGCTTTGTTGCCCCCACGTTTCCCTGGCTAGTGGTACGCTGCAGCCACAGCGTCTGAGCTTCTGTATAAAACGATCCCAGGGGAAACCGCCACTCATACTCAGGAAGGTAGACTTTTGGATTGGGGTTAGGAGCAGTGGGAACAGTAAAGCCGACAATCACGTCTGCTTCAGGGCTATTGTCCGGAAGAAAGGTAAATTGGACAATACCTCCGGTTGCTTTCGTCCATTCTTCAAAGCCCTCGACAGCAATTCTTTTTCGATCTTCGGTAAATCCATCCTGCGTAACGAAAGATACTTTCACAGGACCAGATCGGTCCCATATTATAGGTTCAGCGTTGGTGGAAAATGAGTTCGGATAAAAACTTCCATCCGGGGCGGGCAGGCGTGACGTATACCGGGCGACGACGTTATTTTCTCTGTTTGTCTTCGGATCTAGCTGGAGTGCCGTACTGTTTCCTGCGGCGGCACCGTCGCGCGTCCAATCTGCGAATTGGCGATCACCGTAAGTCGCTGGAACAGAGATCGTAACTGTCGAACCGTGGTAGTAAACGAATTCCAAACCAATATAATAACGGGTACTTGGTTCTGTATAACTGAATGAACTGTCGCTGTTCGTCTGGAAACTAGCGGCGTCATCCGGATAGTTCGAACTAAACGGTATTGTCCCCCGTGTACCGGATGCCCTGGCATTCAATTTATAGGGATAAGTTGGTGTCGGTGTCGCGGAAACGGTTGGTGTCGGCGTTGGTAGTGCGTCGTCGTCTCCATCGCCTCCATTTCCTCCTCCGCCACCGCAGCCGCATAGGGGAAATCCGTTGAGTGTTATAAATGCTGCGAGTACAAGCACTGATGGACGATTGGTGGTGCGTAACATTGAGCCCGATCCTCCGCAAGAAAGGTTTAACTGTCGGTTAGAGTACATTTTTGTCTGCCTTTGAAGCTTCGGTCAGAGATGCACCAAGTGCAAACTCAGTCGATTTATGCTCCCACTGTCTGAACGCGATGCAGTTGCAAAGAAGATCCGTTTGATTTCATAGAAACAAGCAAGGATAAGAATTTAGGAGGTTCTTTATGTTTCTTGCCTTTAATTCAACTCGTCTAGTCTGCAATAAGAACAACAGCGGCACGGCATTCTGAAAAATATAAGCCTACGATAATTATTGTGGTAAGTATGCCGGGTGAATGTGCATGCGGCCGTGGCCATTCGGGATACTTACATGCATAAGAGCGTGGTCAAAACCGGGAGAACTTGCCGTAAAGAACTGCGAGAGCAGGAAAAGTATTGACGAGCAGTAAAAGAAGCATTACAACGTCGAGACAACCTTTTGAGAAAGCAGACTGTTCCCTAAATGTCCGAAGTCGCGCTGTCTTCGCCTGTCACTCTCTCACTGCGCTTGCTAGGACCCTTTGACCTCCGGCAGAACGGGCAGCCGATTCCTTCGCTTCGGACACAAAAAGGGGAGTGGCTGATTGCTCTACTTGCTCTTCGCGAAGGGCGAGCCGTGCCGCGTGACTGGCTGTCAGGCGTTCTATGGCCTGACAGCCCTGAAATCAGCGCTCTCTATAATCTTCGCCGCTGCGTCTATGACATACGGCGGGCGCTGGGAAGCGAAGCGAAACGTCTTTATACCCCTAATGCCCGTACGCTCAGCCTGGATCTTGCGGGAGCAGATGTAGACGTTCTCCGGTTTGATAATGTCTGCAATGCCTACAAATCTGGTCGTCAAAACAGTAGCGTCACAGATCTCGAAGAAGCAATAAATATTTACGGCGGCCCACTGCTGGAAAGCTGCAGCGAAGAGTGGGTATTCCCTGAACGGGCCGCGCGCGAACAGGCGTATCTAAACGCTCTAGAGAAACTGGGAGAACACGCCGCTGCTCAGCGACGGGAACGGGATGCCATTGGCTATTTCAAACAGGTAATTTCAGCAGAGCCCCTGCGTGAAAGTGCCTATTGCTCCCTAATGCAAATTCTGGCACGCGGTGGTGATATTGCGGCAGTGACACAGACCTATCGCGATCTGCGTCTGCTGCTGCACAGCAAACTCAATATCGAACCGTCTGATAAAACTCAGAACTTCTATAAACGGATTCGGGAACAGAAGGAACCTCATGAGCAGTTAATCGAACCTTTCCGGGAACGGCGTCTCAACAGAACCGACATCTGCAATCCATCACTAGCAGAGGTCGAACCCGTTGGCGGCGCCGTTTCGATGAACTCTCGCCTTTATATTGAGCGGTCCACAGATGCGTTCTTTTAT
>JAZKEA010000622.1:0-7029 GCA_040387315.1 Armatimonadota bacterium
ACCGATTTACCGGAGAGTGGGAAGACGCCGTCTGAGAGTTTACAGAGTGCCTCCGTGCAGTTTGAGCAGTTTAGCAACGGAGGCTGCATTATGTGCCTCGGTCTCCTTTAAGGGCGTATTCCCGGAAATGTTTCGGGCGTTGATTTCAGCGCCCTTCTCGATCAGGAGTTCAGCGATAGCGCGCCGGTTGCCGTGTGCCGCGCCATGGAGCGGGGTATCGCCCCAGTGGTCATTATTGTTTCTGGCATGGGGGTCCGCGCCGCGCTCCAGGAGCAATGAGGCGACCTCCAAGTGTCCCTTCCAGGATGCGCAGTGAAGGGGAGTCGTCTGCTGCGGCGATTAGCGAAGTGTCCTCGTCAAGTAGTCGCCGAACGGCAGCCAGATCTCCCGCCTTGGCGGCGCGGATTAACTGCTTGTGCGAGTCGTCTGTTGGTAGTTTGTTTTCCATGTCGCGAAACTACCCATCAGCAGCGAAGGCGGAAAGTGGGCGCTGAATCTTTATCCCTGACTGCTCCGTGCCTGCTGTTTCCAGAAGCGTGTGCAGTGGGGAAGAAAATCGCAGTAGGGGCAGTGCTCATTCACCATGGGCAGCGTATTTTCCCAATCCTTGTTTCGAATGACCTCACCGGTCTCAAGGCATTCCGCAGCGAGCTCTTCCTGTTCGGCCTCGACAAGCTCATGCGATGCCTGTGACCCCGTCCGCAGCGCGACGAGTGTCGCGAAGACCCGTCGATCCGGATACTTTCGTTTCAGTAGAAGCTGATAGATCTGAAGCGCGAGCGACCCGGCGACATCCTCCTCGCTGACGGTCTCCCGTCCCGATTTGAAATCCACGATCTCGAGTGCGCCGTCGTGGTGCTCATCCACTCGGTCTATTCTGCCGGAAAGCGCCACATCCGGTGATAGGTCTATTCGAAGAGTCTTCTCGGTAAAGAGAACCTTAGGTAGCGGAGGTGCCTCTTCGCGCTCGGCAGCATCCGCAAGTGCGGTCTGCTGGGCCGCATGGTATTCCTGCAAAATCCGTACTCCCTCGGCTCGGTACTCCGCCTCCTGTTCATCGCCGGTATATCCTTTCGCTACCCAGAGTTCTTGAAGCGAAGCGGTTAGTTCTTCCGCGGGCACGGCCTCTGCTCCCCCGGCGTTATGGAAGGCATCCAGGGCCCGATGAAGGGAGTTTCCGAACGCAAATCCGGCGCGGGAGCGGTGATAGAACTTCCCGATTTTGTCGATATATTCCAGGCGGTATTTTGCCTCGCAGGCGTTAAAGATACGGAGTTTGGTGGGACTGATTACAAATTTTCGTGCCAAGTTCGTGATTCATCCAGACGGAATTGGAAGCGTTACAAGGAAGCGGAGTGTATAATGGATGCGGGATTGTGTCCCTCTCAAATGGCACTCCCGATTCTCGTGTAAGCAGTAAAGAGGTGCTGATCGTGTCACGCCCCCGCGTCCTCCGCCACTCCCGTCGTGTTATCGCAATCGCCGCGGCAGTCCCATTGTTCACTGGTACAATTGCCGGTCTTTCCGGCTGTGCCATGCTGAAAAATTTGGGCAAAACAGAACAGCCTAAAGCTGTCCCAACCGCTGCCGTCAAGAAGGGGCCGACGCCGCCTGACATCGATTACGCCGCCGTGCGTCCCAATGAATTAGGGCGCATCCCGGTCATAATGTATCACGAGATAGGCGACAAGCCGGATCGTCGTGACCCCGCTCTGGTGCGGACTCCTGTCCAGTTCCGCAAGGATCTGCAGACCCTTTACGACGCGGGCTTCCTTCCGGTAAACCTGAACGATATCGCGAACAATTCTATCGATATTCCTGCGGGCAAATCTCCCGTAGTGCTGACCTTCGATGATGCGCGTGGATCTCAGTTCAAGCTGATCGAGACAGAGAACGCAATGAAGATCGACCCGAATTCTGCGTTGGGAATAATGGATGCGTTCCACAAAGAGCATCCCGAGTGGGCGATGCGCGGGACCTTCTTTATTCTTCCCAAATCAAAGGCGACAATGGAACCCTTCGGTCAGGTGGGATTGGGTAACCAGAAGATCGCCTATCTGCTGGAGCAGGGGATGGAGATCGGCAATCATACGACGCTGCATAAGAGTCTGCGACGGATGACGGCGGCCCAGATCCAGGAAGAGATCGGGAATGCGAACAATTCTATACTTGCCGTAGCTCCCGAAGCGAAGATCACGGCCTTCGCGGTCCCGATGGGCCAGTTTCCGCATGATGACGGTAATTTGAAGTATCTCATGCATGGTACGTTTGACGGTAAACCCTACGACCACAAAATGGTAATGGCTGCCGCCTACCGTCCGATCCCCTCTCCTGCAGCTACGGATTACAATCCTGGAAAGCTGGAGCGTATAGCCCCCATCGACGGACTAAACGGAGCGGACTATTGGATCAAGAAATTGAAATCAGGCAGCCCCTACCCTCTCTACATCTCCGATGGTGACCCCAACGTGATTTCGTATCCTAAAGGGGATGATGCCAAAGTCAACGTTGCTAAACTTGAGGAAGAGGGGAAGCTCGCGAACGCCTACTCGGCGTTCGGTGGATCCGGCGGGGCAAAACCAATTGTCTCCGCGGATGAGGAGTCGCCCTCCGCTTCAGACGGATCTGCCTCAAAGCCGATTGTCAATGGAGATACTTCCGCGACGGTTACGGAGAAACCAATCTCAGGCGGATAAAAAGCCGAGCCGCATACAATGACGAACCGTACCCTTCTCCCTGTCGCCACAAAGGATATGCCCGCTTTCGTCACCCCGCGCCTTGTCGTGCGGGTGGCGACGCTGAACGACTTAGATACTATTGTTCGGTACGTCAACGAGAATGCCGCTTTTCTGCAGCCCTGGGAACCAACCCGTTCCGCCTATTACTACACGGCTGCCTACTGGCGAACACAAATCAGCCGCGATCCCGACGATGTTTTGCAGGATCGCGGCGTGCGTTTCTTCCTCTTCGATAAAGCGTCATCGGAGACGCAGGTGCGGGGCGTGGCGACTTTTGGAAATGTGGTGCGGGGTGCCGCCCAGTACTGCACTCTGGGTTATGCGACCGCCGAGACTTCTCAGGGACAGGGCTATATGCGGGAAGCCCTGGAAGAGGCGGCAATACCCTTTATCTTTAATACCCTCAGGCTGCACCGAATCCATGCAAACTACCTGCCGCGGAACGAGCGCAGCGGCGGTCTGCTCCGCCGCCTCCAGTTCTCTATTGAAGGCTACGCCCGCGACTATCTCTTCATAAACGGTCGCTGGGAAGATCATATTCTGACCAGTCTCACGAACCCGGACTGGAAGCCAGCTTCCGCGCCTTAGATTTAGATCTCGAAGGCTGACTGCACCACTTCGCGGAGTTTTTCAAGGCCGGTGCGCGCGACCGTGAGTGGTTCCTGCTGATAATACGTGGGGTTGAAGAGCTCCAGCGATAAAAAGCCGGTGAAACCAATATCTCGGAGGTCACGCAGGAGGGGACGCAGCGGCGCTACGCCGTCGCCAGGATAGACCCGATCCGCATCCGTCAACTGCTCTGCCGGGAGTGCGGGAAAATCATTGATATGGAACACCTTTAGCGCGTCCGGGCCGAGAACGCGTAAGCCTGACGTGGGTGATCCGCCTTTTTGCAGGTGGTAAACATCGGCAAGAATACAGGCATCGGGGTGCCCGCTGTCCACTGTCAGCAGCGCAGCCTCGCACAGCCGCGATAGATTTTCCGAGAAGCCCCAGAACTCCACCTGAGGAATAACGTTCAGCTGGTCTCCTAAAGCGAGAAGTGCGCGGTACCTCTCGGATGCCGCCATAAGGTCTACGCGCGCTGTCCCTTTTTCATGGGAGCCCCAGGGCGGCGCGGCAATGCGCTTGCCTCCGATGCGCGCCATCAGGCCCATGCTGTGGCGGGCGGCTTCGATACCCTGGGAACGCCTCGCCGGATCATCCACCATCCACTCAAAGAAACCGATTCCACTTTCGACGGTCAGCCCCAGGTCTCGAATTCGGGCGGCAAGGTCCCGCAAATCGCCGCCTTCCGCGGCAAATCGCTCGATCTCATCTACCCAGGGCTCAATCGCCTCATAACCTGCCCCTGCGGCAATATCGACGAGATCCGGGAGTGAAAGCTTATGCCCGCGAAGGGTACTGGTGTTGAGGCAGTAACGGAACGGCTCAGCATCACTGTGCTCCAGAACGTCCGGCAGGGGAAGCAGCATCGTATCGGGAGGGAGCATCTCAGGAAGAACGACAGCCTCCTCGGTAGGCGCGTCCATAACGAGTGAATTCTGGGAGTTCCTTAGCTTCGAGAAGCAGTTGGCGGTGGACAAAGTGGGCGAATCCCTGTCAAAAAGTAATAGCGAATAGTTCGTTTCCGCCCGGCAATAATCCTTCACCAGTCACTCGCATTGCCCCGGCCAGGACGTTACGTGCGCCTGCCAGCCGGGTATTAACAAATGCATCCCTCCGCTCGTTAACTACCAGATTGCTCTGACGGTGAGGTGTGCAGAAGAGGAATCCTAAAGATCCATGGGAAATCGAAGTCGCGGTGGGGCAGGTCTGCTAATCGCGCTGGTAATGGCTGCCGTTGCGCTTTTTCGCTATTTCGGTTCTTCACAGGTTAATACCGTGACCGGAGAGAAGCAGCGAATTGCCGGAATAACGGTTCAGCAGGAAGTCGCCTTAGGACTGCAGGCCGCACCACAAATGGTACAGCAGCATGGCGGGCCCTCACAGAACGCCCAGGCACGCGCAATGGTCTCCGCCATCGGCGAACGTATCGTTAAGGGCTCAGGGGCATCAAAAGCGCCGTATCCTTATGAGTTCACACTGCTCGATGACGAAAAGACGATCAATGCTTTTGCGTTACCGGGTGGTCAGATTTTCATGACGGATGCACTTGCCAATCGCCTTAAAACAGAGGGGCAGTTCGCCGGAGTGCTTGCGCATGAGGCCGGGCACGTCGTCGCGAAGCATGGAGCGGAGCATATCGCGAAACAGCAGCTGACTCAAGGACTCACCGGGGCGGCCGTACTGGCGACGTATGACCCAAACAACCCGAGCAGTCAGCGCAGCGCCGCCGTTATTGCGGCAATCGGGCAGCTGGTTAACATGAAGTACGGGCGCGAGGATGAACTGGAGGCGGACCGACTTGGCGTCCGTCTGATGTCGGAGGCCGGTTACGATCCACGCGCGATGATCCAGGTGATGGAAGTCCTCAGGGCAAGCGCCAGCGGGGGGCGTCAGCCTGAGTTCTTTTCTACCCATCCCAATCCGGAAAACCGTATTCAGAAGATTCAGGCTGCCATCAAGGCAGAGTTTCCCAACGGAGTTCCTGCTGGCTTAAAGCCTTAGAAGCGAGTTTACGTATGCCGGAAGGTCCGGAAGTCCGTCGCTACGCTGATTCCCTCCATGGGATTCTGGCAGGCAAGCAAATCCACGTGATCTCCGCCAGAACCAAGGCGGCGAAGAAGTATCTAGCAGAGAATGAGGTTCATCTTACCGGAAAAAGAATCGAACGGGTATTCGCACGGGGTAAGAACCTGATCGGTTTGGTGGAGAATCAGTATTACTTCTATTCACATCTGATGATGTGGGGGCGATGGGACGTCAGACCCGAGGGGGCGCCTTCGGAAGTAGACCGGCGTGAGCGTGCCCGAATCGTCGTGGCGGACGGTTCTGCGGCAATTCTTCTGAGTGCGCCAATTTTCGAGGTGGGGCAGGGTGACCCGCTGGAAGAGATAGAACCTTTGCGTCTCCTCGGGCCGGACATCCTCCCCTATCCGGGAACCGGCCCGTTCGATCAGACCTGTTTCCGAGAGCGCCTGCAGTCGCCGATCAACCGCGAACGGGCCATCGGTGCGGTACTTCTGGACCAAACCGTCGCCGCCGGGATTGGTAACTATCTCCGAGCGGAGATGCTTTTCCTTTGCCGTATGGACCCGTTCGCGCTTGTCTCCGATCTGAGCGAAGAGATGGTTGCGGCGCTCTGTGAAATAATCCCTCTGGTAGCGGCCCGAGCCTATGCCGGACACGGAACAACCGTCACCGACGATGACCATAGGCGCATGGCGGATGACCGCTCGCTTCTTTACCCAAATGCGTCGCCGGAGTGGGGGAGCCGCCACTATGTATTTCGGCGAACGAACCTGCCCTGTCTTGTCTGTGGTGAAAAGATTCGGCAGAAGCGCCAGGTGACGCGGCAGACAGAAGAGGGCGAGGACAAGGAGCGCATAATTTTTTTCTGCCCGAACTGCCAGAACGTGGAGATTGCCCGGAAATGAATGAGATTAGAACCCCCCATTCAGATTCCTTCCATCTATTTGCTCAAACTGCGGAGCAGGTCAGGGCGACGACAAAACGTCTGGAGAAGGCGGCGATTTTAGGCGCTTACTTCGAAACGCTTGCTGATTCTGATCTGATGCGGGCCGCGCGGTATTTTTCCGGCTATGTCTTCTCGCTCCGGGATCAACGCACCATCAATGTTGGCGGCGCGGCACTAATCGCTGCTGTGATCAATGCGTCGGGTGCAGACGATACGGTTATCAGAACACGGCTCGTCGCACTTGGCGACATTGGGGACGTCGTTTACGAAGCGTACACCGAACGAGAGAGTGAAGCGGAGAATCAGGGCGCAGAGTATAAAGTGCCTGGTCTATCCATGGCCGCAGTGGCGGCTTTTCTTGAGAATCTTGCCGCTTTGAGCGGGTCTCGGCAGAAGATAGTGGCTGTAACAGAGGCTATCAAACTACTGACCCCCCTGGAGGCCAAATACTTTGTCAAACTGCTGCAGGGTGATTTACGGATTGGTTTGAAAGAAGGCGCGGTTGAGGATGCCATAGCACGCCTTTCCGGCAGCACCGTCGCTGAAGTTCAGCGAGCCAACATGCTCACCGGCGATATTGGCGAGACGGCGCTCATGGCGCGTCAGGGTACGCTCGCAAGTGCGAAGATGCGCTTGATGCATCCGCTCAAGTTTATGCTCGCGACGCCTGCAGCTGATCTGTCCGACGTCGCACGGCTGATGCCTGAAACG
>JAZKEA010000622.1:7039-7715 GCA_040387315.1 Armatimonadota bacterium
CGGGATTCGTGGTTGAGGATAAGTACGACGGTATACGGGCGCAGGCGCACGTCATGCCGTTGGCAGGGGACGCGGCGAGCAGCCTCCTCCACGGGCAGGTGGTCGGTGACAGGCGTGTGGCCTTTTTCTCGCGGACACTGGATGAGATCACGGAAGCATTTCCGGACCTGCTTGCGCCGCTTGCCGCAATTCTCCCGGATATTTCGCATGACGGCTTCATCCTGGATGGCGAGATCCTTCCGGTGGCTCCGGCAATCATGGGAGTAATGGAACCAACGGACATCCTGCCATTCCAGCGGCTCCAGCCACGCCTTGGCCGTAAAACCCTTCCGTCCGATTTGCTTGCTCAAGCCCCGGTAGCTTTTGTCGCCTATGACCTCCTGTACGCGGATGGCTCTGTTCTCCTGGAATCTTCGTTCGAAAACCGCCGGAGTCTTCTTGAAGCAATTCCCGTGGATGGTCAGTTCATTCGGAGGACCGAATCCAACACGTTCACAGATGTCAGCCTGCTGGACGCGGAGTTTGCGGCGGCCCGTCTGCGCGGCAATGAAGGACTGATGGTAAAAGATCCGTCCTCTGTCTATAAACCGGGTCGGCGCGGCAGAGAATGGCTGAAGATAAAGCGTACAGAGGCCACACTCGATGTCGTCGTGACGGCGGCACAGGTAGGCGAGGG
>JAZKEA010000623.1:0-15824 GCA_040387315.1 Armatimonadota bacterium
TGATCGGGCGGAATCTGTCCCTGGCAACCATTATTCAGAGGCTTCGCGTACCAGCGGCTGCAAATGTGGCAGCACGCCGAATCGGCGGAAAACAGGTCCTGAATTTCGAAAGCCTGAGGCAGTTCCAGGTAGGTATTGGCCCGATTGACGACGATCCATCGATAAAGATGACGGTCTTCAGTGATCGCCCGAGTTACTGGCGGGGGCGCGCCTTTGATCGATACGATGGCAGAAGTTGGGTGAACAGCACCGCGCCGCCACAGATGGGTATGGGGTTGGACCGGCGCAACGGAAATGCCGGACGAGAGGTACCCCCCAAGCCAAACACCACTCCCTCAGCGGATGGGACAAACGTGTTTGTTATACCGGATCCGAGTAAGAGAGAGCCTCCGCGCCTGAAGACGATACCGCAAAAAAATCGGTTCCATGTCAACTCAGGCTCCTTCTCACCGCTCTACCATGCAGCAGAGCCAGTTGAGGTTCGCGCTCCAACGAACACTCTTTATGTCCGTCCGGACAATACGATGGGTTCGCGATTTGTGAACGGGTCAGATTATGAGGTGACCTCCAACGTATCAAATGTGGCCCCGAAGGACCTGCGTAACTCTGGCACAACCTACCCGGCGGAAATTCTGGCGTATCTGAACGCACAGCAGGAGAGTGAGGTGCTGAGTGCACTTGCGCAGGAAGCGGTTCAGGGCGTACCAAACAATCCCTATGACCGTGCCGAGGCGGTACGTCGGTTTGTCGCCCAGCGGTCTACGTATACTCTGGATGCCCGCCCGGTTCCCGCCAACGCGGACGCCGCAGAGTTCTTCCTGGTCGAATCCAAAGAGGGTTACTGTGACCTTTATGCGACAGCGACAACACTGCTCTGCCGATTCGCGGGAATTCCGGCGAGGACAGTGACTGGGTTCGCCCCCGGCACTCCATCCGAAGGTAACTCGAAAGAATATGTACTTCGCGGATCGGACCAGCATGCCTGGACCGAGGTCTATTTCGAAAAATACGGCTGGATTCCGTTCGACGCAACACAGGACACTAACGGAACTATCGTCACACCGCGGACCCCCGAACCGGTAAAAAAGCCCTCGTTGACGGAGAAGCTGCTGGCGGCGGGCCTGATGCCCACCCTGCTGATGCTGACGGGAATCATTGGGGTCCTTTATGTTCTGTTTTCTGAACTGATAACACGGTTTTTTCCGAAGCGCGGTCAACACAGCTTCAAAAACAAGCAGAGAAAAGCGGATGTTATAACCCGGCTCTATACCCAGACTGCCCGCAAGGTTGCCCGTCATGCCGCCCTGTCTTTTGGAGAGACGACAACACCCGGCGAGTTCGAACGCGACGTCCGTGCGCGCCTTGGCGACACCGTTGCGGATGCGCTTTCTCCACTCACAAGAATGGTAGAACAAGCGTCTTACGGCCCCGGTACAGGGGGTGATGCCGAGATCGATAGGTTCCGTTCTTCCCAGCGGACGCTCCTTGCGGCGCTCCGAAAAGTTCGGCCCTACCACCCACCAAAGGTGAGCCCCAAGGAGAAAAGTGATGCCCCCATCGCCACGGTCCAGTAAGGCGCCAGCCGCAAAAGCAAGCCGGAAACCTGCCGCCACGGATGCGAACGATTCTGACAAGGCTCCGCGGATATTCTTGATCACAGGCGGTGAGGCTGGACGCAAGCTAGCCGAGGCGCAGTCGTTGATCGCGCAAAACGTCGATCCGGAATTCGCTGATTTTGACGCGGAGACAATGGATGGTGCGGCGACAACCGCGGACCGTATTCTAGGCGGGGTTGCCACCTACCCTATCGGCTCGGGCAAACGGGTTGTACTGGTCAAAGACACGCAGCAGATGGATGGCGAGGAGCAAAAGCGCCTGGCCGCGGGACTGGGCGGTATTGCACCTGTCTGCCTTCTCATCCTTCACACGGGCACTCCTATCGTGGAGGATGGCAAGACAAAGCGCCAGAGTGTGATTATCACGGAGCTGACGAACGCAGTCAAAAAAGCCGGTCAGATTATCGACTTCGCCCTGCCGAAGGCGGAAGATTTACGCGGCTGGCTAACCAAAGAGGCACGCGGTCTGGGCAAAACAATCGCGCCCGATGCGATGTCTCAGCTTCTGCAGCTCCCCGGAGATGATATCTCCCGTGTGGGTACGGAACTCGCCAAAGCAGCCGCGCATGCGGGGGATGACAGCGTTATCAGTGGCGCGGATGTCGAGGCGACACTTTCCCGTGGTGCGGACGATGTCATCTTCAAACTTTGCGATGCTGTCGGAATGCGGCGAATGCCGGAAGCGCTCGGTCATATATCAACCCTGTTTAGCGGCAGCCAGAGGCCGGAGTCGGTCGCGCCCCGTACCCTGGTCCTGCTTGCCCGGCAGATGCGCCTTCTGGCCCAGTTCCGCTATCTGGGAGAGCGACGAATGGCGGGACGCGGGGCAGGTCCCGTTTCACCCGAGGTACTGGCACTGCTGCCGGGTGATGGCGCTGGGGGCATGCTGACGAACCCGCGCACCTCGTGGATGGCGGATAAGTACGTCAATCAGGCGCGAAATTTTACGGGAGGGGAACTCGCGGAGCGAATGGAGCATCTGCTGACGGCAGATCTGACGCTGAAAGGGGTAGTTCCCGGTGGGGATGATCCGCGCATGGTGATGCAGCGACTCGTGGTACAGTTATGCTAAAAAATCCCCCTGCCATTTGCTGAATATCAGCAAATGGCAGGGGGATTTTTTTTAAATAGGTGTTGGTTAGGCCGCTGCTTTAGCAGCCCGGCTCATCAGGCGGGACTTTCGCCGCGCCGCCGCGTTCTTGTGGATAATACCGCGCTTGGCGGCCTTGTCCAGAACGCTGATCGTCTGCGAAAGGAGAGCGGAAAGTCCGGCATCGCTTGCGGCGATAGCGGTGTTGGTCTTCTTGACAAAAGTCTTGATGCGGCTCTTGGTAGCCTGATTGCGAATCTGATTCTTCCGGGAGCGGAGAACATCCTTCTTCACGGATTTAATGTTAGGCACGGTTCGTTATCCTTTGGTTTGGTTTACAGCATCAGCCGCACTCTGCGGCAGTATCTTATCTACGGTTATAAACAGTCACTAAACTTTATGGCGCGGGCGGCAGCGCCTTCTTCACCGCATCAGCAGCATTCGGGTCGATCACACCATCGCTTTGTGCGGGAACAATCACCCTGCCGCCGACACTCACCCCTTCGGGCACTTCCTGGTTCGCATCCACATTGACCACTTTGATACGGACCTGGCTGCCCAGCGCTTTCTGAAGCGCATCAGCGGCCTTCGATACCTTCGATGGGTCTGCCTGTACCTCGGGAGTCCAGGAAAACCCTACCACAACTTCCTGCTTCGCTTCCGGAGCCCCAATAGTACTGCCCTGTCCGGACACCACCAGAGAATTCGGATCACTGAGTGCGCCGCCGGAAGGTTCCGCAGATTGCGCAGGTGCGACAGACGCCGTCGGACTAGGTTCTGCCGCTTTGGCCTGCTCTCTTTGCTCTGCCTCAATCTCATGATCAGACTTGGGACGCATCTGGTTTGACATGGCATTCAGCCCTACCAAACCTGCCAAAGCCATAACTACTACCGCGATCAAGACCGGGGAATTCGATGGACGTGGAGTTGAATTCGTTGTTTGTTCTGCCATTAATTTCAACTAAACGGTTATAAACAAAATTCCTTACGCCGCTTCCGGCAGACCAAGCGCTCGAAGCTGTTCTCTCGACTCATCTCCCGCTTCAAGTATTCTGCGACGGACTTCTTCCACCGAAAATGGTGAGCGTGCGACCGCTTCCTGAAGAAACGCGGCCCTGTCCTTCGCCGTCAGGAGATCAAGCGTCGAGATCCCGAGTGCATCAGATAGTGCAGCAAGAGCCGGAGAGAGGTTATTTATCTCATCCTCAGCCCGCGCCCTCAGCATGCCACGTGCGAACTGGAGTTCACGTATAGCCTGCTCCACTGGCGCGGCCAGCATGCCGTACTCATTTACTTTTTCCTGAACTGAGCCCGCGATGTCGCTTGACAGCATCGTTTTAGCTTACCGTTTCTTTCGATACGCTCGCTACCGACAAAACCGAAAGCGCCCCGGCACTGCGCAAAGGCAATACGAGAGGACGCCAACGGCTAGTATATCCTGCATACTAGAGCTCGTCAAACGGTTCAGCTCGCTACGCGGACCCGTTTTTCTTGGTCACACGAGCTCGCTCAGCGAGGAACTTATCCTCCGCTTCCGCAAGCTGGCTTTCCGAAAGTCTTTTCACATTGCTGTCTGTCCCGGACAGGCCTTCCGTGGGGTTAACTTTCGCCACATCCACATCGCTTTCCCCGGTTGCGGGATTGATCGCGGCTGCAGCCCTGGCAATCTCTTTCGCATTCGCGGAACTGTCCGGCGAGGTCGTTTCAGGAGCAGCAGGAATCTGCGATGGATCAAATGGTTTTAGGTCACCTACCGCCACAAGGATCGCATAGTTAAGGCCGAACTCTTTCTCACGCGTGGAGAGCCGGTTTCTCCCCTCCTCGGAAAGCCCATCCAGCCATTTCTTCCGCATCGCCTTCTCGCCGGACTCATGCCGTTCTCTGACCTCAGCCGAAAGAGATTCGCGGTCGACCAGCACCGAAGCCTCTTCCCCATACAGTTTTAGGATCGTGCCGTGCAGGTTCGCGTAATGCTTGTAATACAGACCGCTCTTGATGTCCGCCGCAGACTGATCCCGCGCGCGGACCTGGACATGATCGCCGTTTTTGAAGGCTGTCGAAGCCGCAGAAGGGGCAGTCGGGGTAGTTTTGGATGCAGAGGTTGAAGAAGTTGCCATGGTATTAAAATGCCTTTCCAGTCACCCGATCACCGGCTACGGGGAAGGTTTATAGTGACCCTCAGTCTACGGCAAACGCCTGTTTATGTCAATGATTTTCGCCCGGTACAACCCTGACATAGATTTTAAGGCTACCTGTTCAACAGAAGCGAATCGAAGATAGATTCGGTCTGCCGGACCATCCCCTGAACGGTGTAGTTCTCCAGAACGCGCTGTTGACCCGCGGCACCCATCGCTTTTGCACCAGCAGGATCATTGAGCAGTTTCAGAATGGCATCAGCAAGCCTTTCGCTGTCCGCTATCGGGGAAAGATAGCCTGTCTGCCCGTGCACAACGCTCAGGCTTGGACCGGCACTTGCCGCGGCAACCACCGGCTTCCCAGCTCCCATGCCCTCTATTACCGAGATTCCAAACGGCTCCCAGGCTGCCGGATGCACCAGGATATCCGTCGCAGCAAGAATATCTCGCTTATCAGGTTCGGATACATAGCCCGGCATCAATACTGAGTTGCTTATGTTTGCTTCTGCTATTGCCGAAAGCACCCTGGCTTTGTACTCGGGTTCAATACCGAACTGGGTGTCACCCACGATGAGAAACCGCGTGTCCGGATAGCAATTTAAGACTTTCACTGCCGCAGGGATCAGATCGAGATGGCCTTTTGAGCTCTGCAGTCGGGCAAGCTGCGAGATCAGTGGGGCGTGGTCGGGAATACGAAATTTTGTCCGCGCACGGGCAGCGTCTGCCCCCTCCGCCAGCAGTGCCAGGTCCGTACCGGGAAAAATGACACTGTGGCGACCTCGGATATTCGGGTAAGCGCTGAGGTAACTTTCCAATGTGCTGGGAGAGTTCGCGATAGTCCAGGCGGGTCTTATTCGCCTCTGTGCGGTCACGAACGCACGCTCGAACACTCCGCTTCCCTTCAGTGGGTCATGAACCGCCCAAACGACCGGTCGTCGAAGTGGCATTGCCGCGAGGCCGCAATATAGCAGCATGGAGCCTTGGTTGCCAAAGACCAGATCGATACGTTCCTGTTTGATAATGTGGGAAAGCTCGCGTATCGCCGCCAGCACTTTAGGTATCTCCCGGGTTTTGTGAGGCTGTAGCGCGAAGGATGGCACACCGAGGGCACGTGCGGCCTCCACAATATCTCCCGGCCTCAGGCTAACGAGAAGCGGCTCGTATTTAGCTCGGTCCAGGCAGCGCAGGTGATCCAGTACATACTGTTCGCTCCCACCGATATCGCTGAAAGGGACAACAAACAAAATCCGACGCGGAGATTTTTTCGGTTCCATACTAAATGCTAAGGGGTGGAATGAACGGCGAAGTACTGCAGATAGTAAAAGGCGATCGGAGCCGTAAAGAGAAGCGAATCAAAGCGATCCAGAATCCCGCCATGTCCTGGCAAAACCATGCCAAAATCCTTGACACCGATATCGCGCTTCAGGGCAGACTCGCAGAGATCACCGATCTGACCCAGAATCCCGATTATCGGACCCAGAATCAGGCAGTGCCACCACGGCAGATGGATGCCGGCGCCCCACAGGAGCGACATCACACACGCGGCGACAATTCCTCCGATGCTGCCTTCGACCGTTTTCTTGGGGGAAAGCCGGGGGGCGAGTTTATGCTTGCCGAACCGCATCCCGACAAAGTAGGCCCCGGCGTCCGTGCTCCAGGTCACAGCGAATACATAGGTCACTATCCACGCGCCGAATGTCGGTTTTGGAACCCAGAAGTGAAGTAATCGGAGAAACGCGGTAAGCGAATCCGGCAGGATGCCAAAGGCTTCGCCCGGAAGCGAACGCAGAAAGATCAGGTACGAGAACAGCCAGCCGACATAAACGACGCCGAAAAACGTGACGCCGATGTTAGCGATGGGCTCTTTCTCATGACTGGCAACCTCGTAGATAAGGGTCGAAATCACCAGCAGCGCGATCAAGGCAGGCAAAAATCCGGTGACTTTATCCCGCGAAAAATTCCAGGCGGCAAACTGCAGCAGGATAATGGCGATCAGCGCCAGGGCCTCGTTTGGCTGAAACCCACGAAGCCGCAGCCCGCGGAAGTATTCCAGCGCCCCGACGACGGCACAGACACTTACCGCAAAGGTAAAGGGCAGGGCAGGATAACGGGAGGAACCTTCGGCAAAGACCAGAACCAGCAGTAATGGTATCCCAATAAAGGAAGAGATCAGGCGGACGAGCAGGCCGGGAGGCATAGTCTCGGTGGCACGTCGGGCGAGCTCCTGAGCCTCCAGAGCCCTGGCACGGGCCAGGTCCACGGCTTTTTCCTGCGCCTCGCGAACGCGTTCCTGTGTCTCACGTACCCGCTCGTGGGTTTCCCGCGCGATACCGGTCGCCCGCTGACGGACCTCGCCAATCGCCTCATCAAGGTTCGTATTAGGGCCACGGAAGAAGGCCGAAAACAGACGGTTGAGCAGTCGTTTCACGCACGGGCTCCCTGACCAGCTATGTGCCCGCAGGCGTAACGGTAATCTTCCATTGTGTCTACATCGGCGGCCAGCGAAGGCGGCGCGTTACGGAGCGCTCTGCAGCGGCAGCCCGTCAGCCGGGACGCTCGTGCTTCGACATATTCTACCGTCAAAGTTCCCGTGAAGAGACGCCACAGAAGGCCAAACCCGCCAAGCCTTGCCATGGAGATAATATCTTTCCGCGCGGCAAAAATGCGCTCAATCAACGCCTTGTTCTGGAAAATGACCGAAGGCCGCACCAACAGCACGCTGCCTCCCGTGTACTGCTTTCGTTCAACAGGGGCATAAGTCCCCGGCGTTCCAGGGAATGCCGCCTCATACTCTTCCCTTGTAACTATAGGGAAAACGATATCGGCATCTTCGGGCGCATTGTCCAGCAGCCAACTTATAGACTCTCCGGTAAGGAACGGAACATCACAAGTACAGAGGAGCGCCCATCCCTGCGCTCCAGACTCTGGAATTGCGGAAAGACCACGAACCATATTTTCCGGCCCCGTGGCTCCCTCGTCTATCAGGCGGACGTCCCCACCATTCTTGCCGCCCTCATCCGGCAGCGTCAGTGCGGCCTTCAGTGCTTCCCTGGGACCAACAACTATTACGGGTTCCGCGACTCGTCCGGATTCCCGGAGCGCGTCGAGGACCCGTTCAACCATGAGCCTGCCTTCGATGGTAACCGTGGCCTTGATGGCAGTCCCGGTGGCGGACGAAAACTCCCCGGAGATGCGTCCGCCCGCGGTGATAACTGCCGGAACGGAAGGGGTCACCGGACCAGAACCTTGAGCGAACGCGGTTCCATGGTCACATTCATCGGTGTCAAGCCGGAAACATCGCCGTCGATATTAAGTGGTTGTGGTGGAATCGTATTCACCGTGAGTTTACGTGCCTTGAACATTCTTACCGCCGGATGATTTTCATGCTGTCCCTGCCTTACCTTGGGTATCAGGGCGACAAGCTGCGGTTTTGGCATCGCGAGAATAATCAAAACATCGATCTGCCCATCGTCCATCTCCGCCTGAGGCGCCGCGATGATTCCTGCACCATACATTCTGCCGTTCAGCAGAGATAGCATCATTGCCTTGACCGTGACCGGTTCTTCATCGTCCGCCTGATAGGTCAGCGTGAGGGGCTTGAAAGTACCGAGGGTCTTCAGGATCGCCAGCATGAAGGCGGGCTGCCCACTGGCAAACCGGATGGAGGAGTTCATCGTAGCCATCACCGAGGAATCAAAACCCGTTCCCGCGTTGTTTACGAACGGGACCCCGTTGATCATGCCTACATCGATCCGCCGAACGACGCCACCAAGTATTGTCGCGGTCGCTTCCTGGAGGTCGAGTTTCAGGCCCAGGTTCCGTGCAAAGTCATTGCCAGTACCCACGGGAATGACTCCCAGGGTTGCATCGGTGCCATACAGCCCCCGTGCGACATCCCCCACAGTGCCGTCCCCTCCGCAGGCCACCACAATAGAATGCTTCTCCGCGGCGGCTTTCGCCAGCTCTTTGGCATGACCTGCCCGAAGCGTCGGCTGCCACTCAAACCCTGGGCCCAGCATCTCCTGGGCTTGGGCTCGCAGAAGTCCGCCGCGACCGCGTCCTGCAGTCGGGTTAAAGATGACCACGCCGCCTTCAGTGACGAGCTGCTCTGTTGATTGCCGCACAAGCGTATCCTCGCTATCTGTCCGAAATATTATCGGTGCTTCGGGAAGTATATCAGCGGGCCGATTTTAGCGTCAATGCGGCAGGATCACGAGGAAAAAAACCCTTTACCAACAGCGCCCTATGGTACAATATGGTTTACCAACGAAGATAACCCGCGAAGCGCTAGAACAGACGGCGCTCTCGCTCTGAACCTGTATCTTCGCGGCCCCTGAGTCCTCTGGGAACCTGGGGCGGTCTGTACTTCGTACCTTAATGACTACCCCATCGTACCGGGTCGCCCGGTCGCGGAATTTTATATAGAACAGCAGCAGCTATAGACCGGAGCGCAGAGCCGCGCACCGAGTCAAACCGAATATAGGCATCACCAGAAGTCCGGGCGGCCTCGGGAAGATGACTGTCTCCATGAAAATTGGCGACAGGTGTTTTCCGGGGCTTTTTTCGTCTCCGGCGAATCTTCACGCATCGTTTTTATTCATTACTGCGGTCAGCAGGAAAGGGTTCAACAACAAGCGTATGGGAAGCTTTGATATTCTGAAGGCTGCCGAGGAGCATCGCCACCTGGCCG
Source organism: Armatimonadota bacterium (assembly GCA_040387315.1). Classification (GTDB taxonomy): domain Bacteria; phylum Armatimonadota; class Armatimonadia; order Armatimonadales; family Armatimonadaceae; genus JACMJB01. Next base: position 9,532 of record JAZKEA010000623.1, read on the forward strand.
ACAAACTGTCCTGGTCCGGCACGTTTACCGACTACCTCAACATTGTTCGCGAAAACCCGCACGTCGCGGATCTGGCGCACGCACGCGTCTATGACATGATCCAGTCGGCGGGTGTCGAGGATCGCGAAGGCCAGCCGGGAGTTAAAGACTACAAGTTCTTCCAGAATGATATTTACGGACTGGATCGTACACTCGCCCATCTGGTGGAAGAGTATTTCTCGCCTGCATCCCGTCGCCTTGATATTCGAAAGCGCATCTTGATGCTGGTTGGTCCGGTCGGAGGCGGAAAATCCACCCTTGTTACCCTGATGAAAAAGGGGATGGAAAAGTACACGCGCACCGAAGACAGCGGTGCCGTTTACGCAATCTCCGGCTGTCCGATGCATGAGGAACCCCTGCACCTGATCCCCGAAGACCTCCGCGCCGAGTTCAAGCAGGAGTATGGTGTCTATGTCGAAGGCGACCTCTGCCCCGTCTGCCGCTACCGCCTGAAGCACGAGTGGAACAACGACATTTCCAAAGTCCCGGTTCAGCGAATCTCGTTCTCCGAGCGTGATCGGCGCGGTATTGGGACATTCAAGCCCGCGGATCCGAAATCTCAGGACGTCGCGGAACTGACCGGCAGTGTCAATATCCAGGCGCTTGCCGAACTCGGGAACGAATCCGACCCCCGTGTCTACAACTTCGACGGTGAGCTTAACATCGCAAACCGCGGTGTGATGGAGTTCATCGAGATGCTCAAGGCGGAGAAACGGTTTCTCTATGAATTGAACACGGTTGCCGGGGAGCAGACAATCAAAGCATCCCGGTTTGCTCTGATTTATGCAGACCTTGTCGTTCTCGCGCATACCAACGAGTACGAGTACAACTCCTACTTCGGCAACAAAGAGAACGAGGCGATGATCGACCGCATCTTTGTGGTCAAGGTGCCCTACAACCTGCAGCTTTCCCAGGAAATTCGTATCTATGACAAGCTGATCGGGCAGTCACAGCTCTCCGATGATCGTCTGGACCTGACGAAAGTTCATATCGCGCCGAACACACTGCGTGTCGCCTCTCTCTTCGCCCTATTGACCCGTCTTAAGCCGTCGAAAAAGTCCGGCCTCTCCCTGATGACCAAGCTGAAACTCTACGACGGCGAAAAGCAGGTCGGCGACTGGGACCAGAAGCATGTTCGCGAACTGCAGGACGAGTTTCAGGATGAGGGTATGCACGGTGTCTCGCCCCGTTTCGTGATGAATCGCCTTTCAGCGGCTCTGGTTCGGGGAAACAAGACCTGTATCAACCCGATTGATGCCCTTCGTTCCCTCCGCGATGGTCTTCACGAGTATACGTCCAACGAAGAGGAGCATCGAAAGATGCTCAGCTTCATCGACGAGACGCGCAAGGACTATGACGAGATGGCAAAGAAGGAAGTGCAGCGAGCCTTCGTCTACTCCTATGAGCAGTCGGCGAAGACACTTCTCGACAACTATTTGGATAACGTCGATGCCTTCTGCAACCGCACCAAAGTCAAAGACCCCATCACGCACGACGATGTCGAGGCCGATGAGCGGCTGATGCGCTCCATCGAGGAGCAGATCGGCGTGTCCGAGAATGCAAAGCGCGAGTTCCGCGAGGGTATCATGCGCTCCGTGGCCTCGGTTTCCCGGCGAGGCGGCAGTTTCGGCGTTGGCAGCGATGAGCGGCTGAAAGAGGCTCTGGAAAAGAAGCTGTTTTCGGACTTGAAGGACGTGGTGAAAATCACCACCAGCACCAAGACCCCGGACGGCGAGCAGATGAAAAAGATCAACGAAGTCGTCGAGCGCCTCTGCGACGACCATGGCTACTGCCCCATCTGCGCCAACGAGCTTCTGAAGTATGTCGGTACGCTTCTGAACCGGTAACCGAACGACGCTCCGCCAGCCGGTTTGCGTTGGCGGAGCGAACACGAAACTGTATGAGCGAGTGGCAGAATCCGTTCTAGCCGGGCGAACTTTATGGAAATAGAGTTTATAAACACGGAGACGGCTCAGCGAGCTAAGGCTGTCTATGAGCGTCACATCAAAGACAAAATCAACACTGAGGACATTGGCAAATATCTGGTCATCGACCTGGAAACCGGTGAGTATGAGATAGATGCCGATGATGTCGTGGCATCTGTGCGTGCCTATCAAAAAAAACCAATCGCAGAGCGGTACTGTATCAGGATTGGTCATCGAACCACAGGAGTCTTTCGTAGGAAGCGTTTACCTTCTGCAGCTACCCCTGCTAAGCAGTCGCGCGTTTTACCTAGCAGATAATCAGGAGGTAGACTTTGCGACGTATGCAGCTATTGTTGAGTGGAACGGGGCAGAGCAAGGCGTGGTAGCCATTGCGTCCGACGGTCCACCTACCATTGGTATGGGCTTGCTCTACGGATACCGCTTGACGGTGGATGTAGTCGATGGGGGTGCTGTTGTCATTGAGGAACGCTAATTGACTCTGGGTAAAATCACTATGCTCGTTCTCGGACTGCCGGTAACAAGTTCTGTCCGCGACGCTTTGCCACGAGTTGCTTGAACTACTTCGGTTCAGGAAGGTTAGTTATACACTTTATGGATCGCTATTCGCTATCAACTGATGCCTGGGACCTGCACCGGCGCGCGGACCGGGACCGGGCGCGTCATAACGAGAAGGTACGTGAGATTCTGCGAAAGAACCTCGGCGATGTTGTCGCGAACCAGGACATCATAACGGCTGATAAAAGCAAAATCATCAAAGTACCTATCCGCGGCCTGGAGCTTCCCCATATCCGCTTTGACCCCAATGACAAAGAACGGGTCGGGCAGGGCCAGGGAGGCACCAAGCCCGGTGATGTTATCGCGCAGGCCCCCAAAAAAGGCGACGGACCAGGAACCGGCAAAGAGGCGGGCCAGGAACCGGGAGTCGATTTTTACGAAGCCGAAATCACCATCGACGAACTCGCTAGTATGGTCTTCGAGGACCTGCACCTGCCGAACCTTGAAGACAAGGGTGTTCAAAATATCCCGAGCGATGTGATGGATTTCAACAGCATCGCAAAGCGCGGTCTCGCCGGGAATCTGGACCGGAAGCGTACGATACTTGAGGCTATGCGGCGGAACGCACGCCAGGGAAATCAGGGCAAGCTGCAGATCCGCGAAGAAGACAAACGCTTCAAGACCTGGGAGATGGTAGAGGAGCCGCAGCGAAACGCGGTCATTTTTGCCATGCGTGATGTTTCAGGGTCCATGGGCGAGTTCGAGGCGTATATCTGCCGCTCGTTCTACTTCTGGATGCTCCGCTTCCTTCGGACCAAATACACAAGCTGCGAGATCGTCTTTATCACCTGCCATACCGAGGCAAAGGAGGTAGACGAGAACGCCTTCTTCTCTCTTGGGGACTCCGGCGGCACGCGTATGTCGAGCGCGTACGCGCTTGCACTCGACATCATGCACAAGCGTTATAACCCGCGGGAGTGGAATATCTACCCGTTCCTTTTCTCCGACGGCTATAACTGGGGAGATCAGGAGTGCGTTGATCTGGTGCGGCGTATGCTCGGGTTCGTGAACCTCATTGGGTACGGAGAGATCGGGAGCGAGGGGTGGCAGTCCAGCTTTGGCTTTGCGCCACTGGGTCAGGCGTACGAAGACGCCTTTGAAAAAGAAGAGCGCATGGTACTGGTTAAGATCAACGACAAGAACGATGTCTGGCCTGCCCTGAAGCGTTTCTTCTCTCAGGGAGCGGTCTCTGTCCCCTCCTGACGGTCACCAGCATACAGAGAGACGGCTTCATCTGGCTCTTGTGATTCCCTGGCGTGAGACAGGACCATGGCTGTGGCAGTATCTGCCCGACGACGGCTGTACGGGGAACATTCTTTGTACTGCTCCGGCTGTGGGTTCGTTTTGGGATAGGCACTCGTTCCTCCCGCCCTACTTGAGAGAATTTTGGCACCTTATCAACAGCAGAATCTCTCTGCATAAATACGATGTTGTGTTTGCGTGGGAGCTTCGCACCGCTCTTGCCGTTGCACTGCTTCGTAAACTGCGCACTAGTAATCGGCGGTCAGGATTCGTTGCCGTGGGACCGATTTTGAAAGGCCCTCTGCTTCGGATTCTGCCCCTGATACGATGGCTTTTAGGTGAGGCAGACAAGATCGTTTGCTTCTCGCTCGCGGAGTGCGAGGCCCAGGCTAGGCTGCTTGGCTTGCCGCGTGAACGATTTGTCTTTTTACCTACCGCCTGGGAGAGTGAGCCGACTGCGATGGATGACGAGGGTTACGTCCTTGCCCTTGGTCACTCGTCCCGAGACTACGCGACTCTTCTGGAAGCGGTACGGGGCACGGATGTTCCGGTGATTATTGCGGCTAAAGAAGCGGCGAATCTGGGCGGGGCAATACTGCCGCCAAATGTGACAGGACGGTATCGGACGGAATCGGAGGAGACGAATAGACTGGTTGGCGGGGCTCGCCTGCACGTAATCCCGCTGCATGACAGTGCGCACTCCGCGGGACAGTCGGTACTGCTGAGGGCAATGGCTAAGGGCAAAGCGGTCGTGGTAACCGATACCGCGGGTGTTCGAGACTATGTCCAAGATGGGGAGACGGCAGTCCTGGTTCCTGCCGGGGATGCAATGGCATTGCGCGCCGCTTTGCTGCGGTTGTGGGGCAATTCTGAGGAGCGACAGCGGATAGGAAAAAATGCAGCGCGGATTCAGCGGCAGGACTTCAGCTTTCCGCACTTCACTCGGAGCCTTGTCGCCGTTGCGGAAGAAGTTGTTCACGTTAGGCAATTGAGGAGTTAACCGAATGTTTACGGACTCGGACAAAGTAGAGCTGGAGCGGTCTATCGAGGAGATCTGGGAGATCGCGCTCGATATGGGTTACGATCCCTACCCCATCAACTTTGAGGTGGTCCCGGTTCATATCATCTATGAACTGGGCGCGTACTCGCTGCCCGCTCGTTTCTCTCACTGGACTTTCGGGCGCGACTACCATCGGCAGAAGACAAGCTATGAGTATGGGATGAGCAAGATCTACGAAATCGTGTTCAACACCGACCCGTGTCAGGCGTTCCTGATGGACTCCAACTCCATGACCAGCCATAAGCTGATTGTGGCACACGTTATCGGGCACTGTCACTTTTTCAAGCACAACGACTACTTCCGCCACACGGACCGCCAGATGATCGAAAAGGTTCGCCTCCACCGGGACCGGATCGCACAGTACGAGCAGGAGTTCGGATGGCGGCAGGTCGAGGATTTCCTGGACGCCGTCATGTGTGTGGAAGAGCACTTTGACCCGGCCTCACCATCGACGCGCCGACATATACCCGCACCCACATCCCGCACGAAAGACACGGATACAAAGACCGGAGGCGCGTATGAAGATCTCTGGAATCTGATGGGAACCCCCACTCCGGAGAAACCGGCCACACGCAAGTTCCCCGAGGAGCCGGAAAAGGACCTGCTGCTTTTCCTCGCGAATTACGGTCGTGATCTGGAGGACTGGCAGAGGGATATCATATCCATGGTACGCGAAGAGATGATGTACTTCCTGCCCCAGATGCAGACCAAGATCATGAATGAGGGATTTGCCTCGCTGGCGCACGAACGGATTCTGGAGCGTTACCTTCACAAATCTGAGGAGATCTGGGAGTTTCGCAAGCTTCACTCTGGGGTTCTCTCTCCGTCTCCGATGCCGGGCCAGATCAACCCTTATTATGTCGGCTTTCAGATGCTAAAGGATATCGAGCGGCGCTGGAACGGTGAACGGCACGCGGATGACGAGAAGGAGACGGACTGGCTGGGTCGGGCGAAACCACGTCCGGTTGGGGAAGGATGGAATAAGGTATTCGAGGTTTGCAGCGAAGAGAGCGATGTCACCTTCCTTCGAAAATACCTGACTCAATCTCTGGTTGAACGCCTGGATCTGTATACCTACAAGAAAGAGGACATCAACGGACAGGAGTCGTGGGTCGTGCAATCGACGGACTGGGAAGAGGTCCGCGACACAATGGTGGATGGCATGACAAACTTCGGCATTCCCATCATCCGGGTCGAGGACGGCGACTGGCAGAGGCGCGGCGAACTTTATCTAAAGCACGCCCACGACGGTAAAGACATCGACACGGAGTATACCGAGCGGGTCCTTAGGGCCATCTACCGGCTCTGGGGCCGTCCGGTACATCTGGAAACGATTTCGGATAGCCAGCCGACGCGACTCTCCTTCGACGGCGAAATGAACTCACAGTCACCCGCTTGATCTCTCCGCAGACAAGGGGTCCGTGCCGCAGCACGGACCCCTTGTCCTATTT
>JAZKEA010000623.1:15834-27067 GCA_040387315.1 Armatimonadota bacterium
GCTGTCATTTGGCGATGAAAGTGACGCTCCGCTGTCCATCTTTCGTGCCGGATCCGACTTTTTGGTTGGCAACAGTTGACCAGATCCCTCCTCGCTCCACTCCAAGAACGACCGTGCTATCCGAAAACCTATTGGTGACCGGACCGGTGTGCTTCCAAGCTATCGTGAGCACGTTTTTGCCGGGCCGCACATCCTGGGTTATATCCTGGTTGGCATCGCCGGTGAAATCTCCGATAGTGGTTCCATTCAGTGTCAGTGCAAAATTTGCCGGCACGAACTGGTTCACATCGACTTTTACGGAGTAACGGGAAGCAAGAGCGGGAGGTGAAGGTGAAACGGTCGCAGCAGGCGAAGGCGCTGCCACAGAAGATTCTGAAGAGACGGATTCTGCAGGCGCAGGCGTGGCAGCCGCACTGACTTCCGCACCTACAACAGGCGGCGCGGCGGCTTCCGGACCGCTGGTATCCAGAACGAGGGTAGTGTCCCCCGCTGCCGTGTCTTTTCGAACCTCGCGGGAGAGAACCGTGCTCCAATTTCCACCGCGTTTTGTCTCCAGGTAAAGGAGCGCACTTTCGTATCGCTCCATATCCGGGTCTGCGGTCCAGGTAACACGCACCGTATTCTTGCCGGGGCGAAGCAGCGGGGTAATATCGGCTTCCGCAGCCGCGTTGTAAGAGCCTGCCTGGGTGCCATCAACGAAGACCCCGAACTCCACCGTGGTTTTGCCGTTATACCTGGTGCGTACTCGATAGGGATTTTCGCTCTCAGTCACTGCAGATTCAAGCGGAGGGGATGGCGACGAAGCCGTTGCCACAGAGGGACTGGATGTACTGCCCGCAGGGGGAACCGTCGGGCCATTCGTGGTGGATTCTTTATTGGCACAGCCGCCGGTTACTGCTATCATACCGATTATAGCTAGTTCCGCAGCGAAAAAGAGTCTTTTGTGATGTCGCATCCTGTACTCCTTACCTTTTTAATTTTTGTCTGGATAGCGGCAGAGCATCGAAATCCGTATACCCGAAGTAAACAATATGCAACCTGTTCCGCCTGATGACAGCTCTCCCTGGTCCTTTCTCCCCCGTTACGCCGATAAGACGGAACGCCGCATCATCGGTCTGATGTCCGGAACCTCAGCAGACGGTATCGATGCGGCACTGGTACGTATCAGCGGAAGCGGGCGCGAAACAAAAGCGGTCGTCGAGGCTTTTATTACGCAGCCGTTTCCTACGGAACTGCGCCATCAAATTCTGTGGATTTGTCATGGAGAGGGAAATTCAGAGACGGTTTCGGCTCTGAACGTTGCTCTGGGACACAGGTTCGCAGACGCCGCTATCGCCGTCCGCGACGCAGCAGGCGGCGTTCAGATCGATGCGGTGTCGAGTCACGGACAGACGATCTCCCATACACCCGGTTCGCACCCCTACCCGGCGACTTTGCAGATCGGTGAATCGTCTATCATTGCTCAGCGGCTTGGAGTTCCCGTTGTGTCTGATTTTCGTCCCGCCGATATGAGCGCCGGTGGTCAGGGTGCCCCATTAGTGCCGTACGTTGACTGGTGCCTCCTTACCCATCCCACGAAAGCACGAGCCATACAAAACATCGGGGGCATTGGAAATGTCACGTATCTCCCGCCCAATGCAGCCCCGGAAACGGTTCTGGGCTTTGATACCGGACCCGGCAATATGCTCATTGATGCCGCCGCAGCGTGGTTCAGCGATGGCGAAATGTCCTTCGATGATGCCGGGAGAGTAGCCGCTTCCGGCACAATTGACTATGACCTCCTGGTATGGCTTCTAGACCACCCGTTTCTTAGCCAGAAGCCGCCAAAGTCAGCGGGTCGCGAAGAGTTCGGCAGTAACTTTTTCAACAAAGAGATACTGCTGCCACATCAGGCGCACTGGTCGCAGGAACAGGCAAGAGACGTTGTCACAACCCTGACCGCCTTCACCGCCTACAGTATCTTCGAGGCGTACCGCTCTTTCCTGCCCGCAATGCCGGATGAGGTCATTATCGGGGGCGGCGGTGCGCGCAATCCGACACTGATGAGAATGCTGTCCGAGAAATTCGGCTCTATTCCTGTAGTGACTCATGAGGATAGTGGGATCGACAGCGAGGCAAAAGAGGCTCTGGCTTTCGCCGTTCTGGCAAACGAGACACTGCTGGGAAAACCTGGTAATCTTCCGTCTGTCACCGGTGCATTAAAACGAGTGATTTTGGGAAAAATTACCGTGCCATAGTGTTTAACGATCCGCCACCCCGCAATCCCGCCCTGAGCGTCCACAAAATGCAGAACAAAGTCCGCAACTGGATACGAACTCTGCATCGCGATCCCACGGCAGAAGATCGGGCTATGGAGGAGCGTCGTGCGCGGCTTTTGGAAGAACTGAACCGTGCTGTCGCCGAGACTCCGGACGATGTCCCCATACGGGATGTGATTGCACGGTTGAACAGTCACAACGACGATTAAGTCCCCCCTCTCCCACACGTTTGTACATCCGCCTTATAATCGGCTTGTGAAAAAATTATTGCCTTGCCGCGACGCTTTTTCGTGTCTCAACACGTCTACCCTTCTGAAGGATGCAGTGGCTGGATGATGCCGCAGAACTCAGAGGTTTTTGAAGCACGGCTCGTCAAGCGATTCCGCGATGGGGATGCCAGAGCGATGGAAACCCTTTTCGATCTTTACGCGGATCGGGCCCTCGGACTGGCAGTCCGACTGACCGAGACACGGGAGGATGCCGAAGAGGTCGCTCAGGAGGCCTTTGTGCGGGCGTTCCGTGAGGCGCGGCAATTCCGCGGCGATCTGACGTCATTCGGTCCCTGGCTCTTTTCCATCGTGCGAAATCAGGCCATGGACAAGCGGCGGCAGCTTCGCCTTCCGACACTGTCTCTTTCCGCTCCGGAAACGGAGGATATTCCGGACCGGCGGTCACCGGATATTCCCACGCAGGTGGAACGCCGGGCGGAGAAAAGCACGCTTCTTAAAGCGCTCGACAGCCTGCCGGAGGAATGGCGCATGGTACTGACACTCTGCGATTTGGAAGAGGTGTCTCATGCACAGGCGGCTGAGGCTATGGGAAGATCGCTCCCGGCCACGAAATCGCTTTTATACCGCGCCCGCCGCGGACTGCGGGATTGTTTAACGGAAACCTGGAAGGAGTCGGACAAACCGGTATGACCCATGATGAAGCCTATGAACTGATCGGGCCGTATGTCGATGGCGATCTTTCGGAAGAGTTACGCCATCGGTTGGAGTCGCGCCTGTTTTCTGATCGCGAACTTGCCTGGGAGGTCCAGACACTTATTGTGACCCGCGCCCGACTCCGAGAAGGTCTCGGAGAGGTTGTCGCCTCCGACTCTTTTCGAGCGCGTGTTTTAGCCCGGCTATATGCCGATAACCAGCATGTTTCAGAAGGTGAGGTGGCATTGGTAGAGCAAACCCAATATCGCCTCCCAATGGTACTCTAGGAATTCTATGCGCTACTGGATTCCGGAGTTGGTTTTAGGTGTACTGCATCCGAATCCGCCGATACATCAAGCGGATAAGTTTGGCGGACTTCCGTGGGGTCTGCCACAGAATAAGTGGCCCGGTGATGGCGAAGGGCCTTACGTTTTTTTCGCTCAGTTTACGCATCATCTGGAGCGTGCGAACCTGGGCAGGGAAGGACGTGTAGCTTTTCTGTTTTTGGGAGGGACCGATACAGACGAAACTGTCGTCTTTGTTGACAGTGAAGAACTGTCTGCCGGTCCGACATGCTTACCACGTCCAAAGTCAACGACGCTGACTGAAGCATGGGTAACGGAATGGGAAGATGACGACGATGGTTTATCAGACTCAATTCTTCCTTACTTTATGAGCGAGAAGGCGTATTATGCTGATGAATTTAGCCAGCGACGCGAAACAGTATCGCTAAGCGACACCCTGCCTGGCGGAACAAGATTAGGCAGCGTTCCGGATTGGGTGCAGAGTCCGTACGATGCACCGCCTGTGCCTCCTTTTGTATTTATTGGTCAGTTCAGCGGCGATTTTGATTTTGATGGCCCTGCCCCGTCAGCAGAACAAACAGGCTGCCCGATTGAGCAGGAAGGGTCTTCCATCTGGTCCATGTTTTTTCCCAGAGTCATGAAACCGCACCGGCGGAGTTCGCACCCTGGTGCGCCGCGAAAGATACGTGTCCACAAAGACGGTACTTACTTCTGTGACGATAACTGTATCGGCGATGGGCTCGCCTACCTTTTTGTCAATCCTGATCCGGTGACACCGGTCGGAAAATTCTTTATTCAAGTAACGTGAGGAGTTTCTCTTATGCAAGCTGTTTGTCCCCGTAAAGACCTTTATGAAGCCGTTCAGACTGTAGGTCGCGCCGTCTCCGGACGCTCGACTCTGCCTATCCTTTCCCACATCCTGGCCCAGCCTCAGGGTGACGGGACGCTGAAGCTAACCGCGACCGACCTTGAGATGTGGATGGAGTGCAGCCTTCCCGCCCGTCTGCAGGCGGCAATCGGCGACGACGAGGAGGCAACGGGCTTTACCGCCCCGGCGCGTGTTATCACAGAGATTCTTGGCGCTCTTCCGGATAGCGATGTCCTTCTGGATCGTCCCGATGGCGGCAACAAGATCCATGTACGCTGTGCGCGTTCCGAGTATAACATTCTGGGTCTTCCAGCCGAAGAGTTTCCGGCTCCCCCGGATGTGACCCCCACAGCGACGTTCACCCTCTCCGGTGAGCTTCTTCGAGATATGATCCGGCACGTCATCTTTGCTGTCTCTCAGGATGAAACGCGCCCAATCCTGACCGGTGTTCTGCTGGCCTTCAGCGGCACCGAGCTGAAAATGGTCGCGACGGACACACACTGGTTAGCAGTCCGCAATACCGCGGTTGAAGGCGGAGAAGGGTCTGCGAATGCGATTATTCCTGCCCGCGCGATGAATGAGCTTCTGCGGCTGACGGCAGACGAGGACTCTGTCTCGATCTCGCTGGCACAGGGTCAGGCTCGGTTTGAGGTCGGGACCACAACTATGGTCACGCGCCTTCTCGAAGGCCAGTTCCCGAACTACGAAAGGGTTATTCCGACGACGCACGACCGCAAACTGACCCTGGAGACCGGCGAGTTCGCCAAGGCGGTAAAGCGTACCGCGATCGTCGCCCGCGACAACGCAAACCGGGTCGTTCTCGAAACCGAGGGCGCACAGCTTGTGCTCTCGTCGGAATCCGGCACCGTCGGTTCCGCCCGCGAGGAGATAGAAGTGGCTCGCGAGGGAGACGACATCCAGATCGCTTTCAACGCAAAGTACCTGAATGACGTCCTGAACGTGGTCGAGACCGAGGGAGTCGTACTGGAGCTTTCCGAGCCGCTGCGCCCCGGCATCCTGCGGCCTATCGGAGACGGCGCGACGGACTACCTCTGCGTCCTCATGCCGATGCAGGTCATCTAAAACGGTGAATTCAGCCGTGCAAGTACCGAGGCGCAGACGGATGCCATCTGCGCCTCATCGTACATGAATTGTCCGCCGCCGGGCCGATAGCACGCCACGGCGACCTCTAGTTCCTCGAACGCGTCCGCATCCGGAAACCCTTCACCGCTCGGAAATTTCTCTGAGAGCAAAGTATCCATTTTCAGAACCAGCTCTCGGCTTTGGTCTTCACCGGACGCGACCTGACGGAGCATTCGCACTAAATCGCCCATCTTTTCCTATTCCTTGTTACTCATTTTACGTCGATCTTTTGGTACTATAGGGCATGAAGCTGGCACCAAAAGATTTTCCAACAAAGGAAAGCGGCCTGGAGTTTTACTCTCGCAACTGTGCCCACCTGCTTCGCGTGTCTGGATACTGTAGTTACCCTTTCCATCTCTTTGGAAGGAAGGCTCACGGGACCTATTAGCAGAGTCCTGATAGAGTTAGGGGTTCTCTGGCTCATTACAATTTTCGCCTGGTTGGGCGCGTTTCGTTGGCTGTCGCAGGATACCTGGTTCAAAGAATCGCGTTTGTTCACCCTGTCAGGGCTTGCGACAACTATCTTAGCAGCGCCTATATACCAATTTGCCCGTGAATGGAGCCGTGCCGCAGGAGCAGGCACTCCCCTCATATTCGATACCGAGGCTGCGATTGTAACGGCACCATGCTGGGGAATAATTTACTTTTGCATGATGATAACAGGTGCATCTTGGCGCGCTATTCTTACACGCAATTCAAATAGTGTTTCGGACTGACGGCAGTCAAAACAAAAGCCCGCTGCTCGTTCGAGCAGCGGGCTTTTCATTCAGATGTGACTACTCAGCCGGCGGGGCCGGAAGTTCCGGGTAGCTTCGGCCAGCGGCTAAAGCTTCCGTATCCTCCGGGTCGGCGTTCGGATTCTCGCCCTTGCGGAAGATAACCACGGCATTTTCGCCTTCGCCATCAATCTCTGCACGGATCGTGTCCCCGGCTCCGAAGCGGCCCAGCAGGACCTCCTCGGCGAGTGGGTCCTCAATCAACCGCTGAACCGCGCGGCGCAGCGGACGGGCACCATACTGCGGATCGAAGCCATCGTTGCCGAGTTTGGTAAGAACCCCGGCTGTGACTTCGAGTTCCATTCCCTGCTGACGAACCTGCTTTCGGACGCCGTTCAGCATCAGGTCCACGATATTGTGGATGTCCTCTGCCGAAAGCGAACGGAAGACAATAGTCTCGTCCACACGGTTGATAAACTCGGGTCGGAAAACACGCTTCAACTCATCGTTGATCCGGGTCTTCATCGCCTCGTACTCTTTGGGCGTTTCGGTCTTCGGTTTCTCATTTCGGAATCCGATACCGGCATCACGATTGATGAACTGCGCCCCGATGTTGCTCGTCATGATCAGAACGGTGTTCTTGAAGTCCACCACTCGACCCTGCGAGTCGGTCAGGCGTCCGTCCTCCATCACCTGCAGCAGCAGGTTAAAGACTTCCGGGTGCGCCTTCTCGATCTCATCGAGCAGGATCACCGAGTACGGCTGACGACGTACCGCTTCCGTAAGCTGACCGCCCTCGTCGTAACCAACATAGCCGGGAGGCGCTCCCACCAGGCGAGAGACCGCGAACCGCTCCATATACTCGCTCATGTCGATACGGATGAGGTTATCTTCCTTCTCGAACAGGAGCGCGGCAAGAGCGCGTGCCAGTTCCGTTTTACCGACACCGGTCGGGCCAAGGAACAGGAACGAACCCATGGGGCGCTTCGGGTCCTTCAGACCGGACCGCGCACGTCGAACCGCTTTGGATACCGCAACCACTGCCTCGTGCTGGGAGACGATCCGCTTGTGCAGGTCATCCTCCATCTTGAGCAGCTTTTGAGTCTCGGTCTCGACCAGACGCGAAACCGGGATACCCGTCCACGAGTAGACGATTTGCGCGACTTCATCCTCGCCAACCACCATCGGTGTGTTGGCGCGGGTTTCGTCCCAGGCCGCCTGCTGCTCCGTGATACGCTCCTTGAGGAAATCACGCTGCTCGGTTAGGAACTGAGCCCGCTCGTAGTCGTTCTTCTGCGGCAGGTTGTTCAGCTCTTTTTCGATGGTCGCCAGTTCCGTCTTCGCCTCGCGCAGTGGCTGTGGGGCCATCGCGGAGCGGAGACGCACCCTCGACGATGCCTCGTCAATCAGGTCAATCGCCTTGTCAGGCAGGAACCGGTCCGAGATATAACGGTCTGCAAGCCGGGCGGAAGCATCCAGTGCCATATCGGTGATCTGGACCTTGTGGTGCTCTTCATACCGTGCGCGCAGGCCACGGAGGATCTCGACCGCCTCTTCGACCGAAGGTTCGGCGACCTTGACCATCTGGAACCGACGTGCAAGAGCCGCATCGCGCTCGATGTACTTGCGGTACTCGTCCAATGTTGTCGCACCAATGCACTGCAGCTCACCCCGCGATAGGGCGGGCTTCATGATGTTGGACGCGTCGATTGCGCCTTCCGCAGCCCCCGCACCGACAAGGGTATGAAGCTCATCGACAAAGAGAATGACCTCGCCCGAGGCCTTGCGAACCTCATCCATGACACGCTTCATGCGCTCCTCGAACTCACCACGGTACTTGGTACCCGCAACGAGTCCGGCAAGGTCTAGAGAGACAATTCTCTTATCCTTGAGCATCTCCGGGACATCCTGCCCGATAATGCGCAGGGCTAATCCCTCCGCGATCGCCGTCTTACCGACGCCCGGCTCACCGACCAGAACAGGGTTGTTCTTGGTGCGGCGTGACAGGATCTGGATGACACGCTCAATCTCCGAGTTGCGCCCGACCACGGGGTCAAGCTTTTCGTTACGCGCATACTCCGTAAGATCACGCCCGAATTCGTCCAGGGTGGGAGTACGCGACCGCTGCGCTTGCCGGTTTGCTCCCGGCGTTGCCGCCGCCCCACCTTGGGGCTCCGCATCCTGAATCTGGATTACTTCACGCCGAGTCCGCTCCAGGTCGACGCCAAGCTTGTTCAGTACGCGCCCTGCCAGCCCTTCGCCCTCACGTATGAGACCAAGGAGCAGATGCTCGGTACCGATATAGTTGTTGTTAAGCTGACGCGCTTCATCATAGGCGAGGTCGATGACCCGCTTCGCGCGCGGTGTCAGCTGCATATCCTGGCCCAGGCGTCCGTCGCCTCTTGCCACCTGCCGCTCGATCTCACTCCGGATGCGGCCAAGGCTCACACCGATGCGGTCGAGGATGCGTGCGGCGACACTGTCATTTTCGCGCACCAGTCCGAGCAATAGGTGCTCGGTCGATACATAATTCTCGCCCAAACGTCCCGCTTCTTCCTGTGCGAAGAAGACCACGCGACGTGCGCGCTCCGTAAATCGTTGCCACACGGGTTATCTACACCTCCTCAGTACGCCGAAAGCCCTGAAGGCCACGGGGTTACTGCAGTCACATTACTACCCAATTGTAAACATCAACAAGCCGACAATGCTTGAATATTCCGGCTATTACTGACCTATATATTACCTTACAACGCCTGCGGGTGCCCGTTCCAGCACCTCCCCAAAGGACTAGTAACCCGAAGCCGGTCCATGGTTTCCTCTCCGTCAAAACCTCAGGGCGGATCGAATTTTGGCGGGTCTCTGAATCGCATCCCGCAGAGCGGACGGCTCGGCCGCTGCCGGATGAGCCGCCAAACCTGCGCCGGTGCGCAATTCGGCGATAAGAACCGCGAACTGACGAGTATCAGGGCGTGGTTCGGCAGCGCCAAAGGGCGTCAATCCCGATGCCGCGGCAAGCCTCAGAATCGAGAGCAGATCCAGTGCCTCTTTTGCCTCCAGCCTGTCCGCATTCTCAATCCGCCGCCACGCGTTACGAGCCATCTCGCCCACAGTACTCGAATGATGCGCCGCGATTTCCTGCCGGGCCTGTCGCTCGGCTTTGACAAGATGGTCCCCCACCGGCTTTACCAGCCCGACGATATTACCCGCGGAAAAACCGAACGTAACCGCATTGGAGACCTGATACAGATCACCCGCCGCAGACGACCGCTCCCCATGCGCTCCTCTTACGGAAATGTCCAGTGACTGCATCGTCTGCAGAGTTTCTGCGAGCCGTCCAAGATAAGCGAGAGCGGGAAGATGAAGCAGCAGAGAGAGACGCAGCCCTGTGCCGAGATTTGCCAGCGATGACGTCAGATACCCCCATCGGGAAGGGTCTCGCGCCCATTGAAGACGTTCCGCAAACCGACGCTCTGTGTCTTCTGCCAGACGCAGGGCCGATGTTAAGCCGTTCCCGCTCGCAAGCGCCTGAATACGGACATGATCCTCTTCGTTGATAAATACGGTGAGTATGCCGGGATCATCCAGAAGCGCATATCGATTCGCTCCGCCGTCCGCCAGTTCAGGGGAGATTCGCCGCGCATCCACCAGCCGGGCGCAGTCACGGGGCGCCAGTGACGCGATAGTGATGACGTTCAGGTGCGCCAGGCGCTCCGAGTCCGCATGCGCGGCTTGACGCACGTCCTGGGCGATTCGACGAAGATCCCGTTCGGAAGCGCGGCTGGGGAAAGGATACTCCTTCAGATTACGCGCAAGGCGCGCGCGCGCAGACAGGACGACATCTGCGTCGGGGACGGTGGCTCCCTGAAGTGGCCCGAGCGGAGCCCATGCCGCGGTCTTCAAGTACGAAGCGAGCTTGCGGCTTGAGGCAGAACCGGCGGAGTTTTGCGAGCTGTCAGACAAGTCCTATCACGCCCGCTCGGGTTCCGGCGAAGAGCCACACTTCAGCCATAGGATCGCAGCGTCATCCCGCATCTTGCCACCCGTGTAGTCGCTTACGGCCGCCCAGATAACATCCGGCACGGCGGTGTGTCCCGGTTGCTGGTGATGTTCTTTCAAAATTTGCTGTACACCCGGAATTTCCAGCAGTTCACCGGTTAGGTGGGATCGTGCCTCGGTCAGTCCATCCGTGAACAAGAGCAGACCATCGCCCGCATGCAGCGCGACGCTTTCTGTATCGTATTCTTGATCCGGGGCAGCCCCAAGAACCAGTCCCGTGGGCTCAAGCAGTTCAAATGTCCCATCAGAGCGCATCAGAATCGGTGTCTCATGACCGGCGGAGGCATACTGGAACATTCCCGTGTGCTCCTCAAGCACACCATAAAGAAGAGTAACGAACCCGGTCATGTTCTCTTCATCGAAGAGTGCCGAGTTGAGCCTTGCCAGCACCTTTCCCGGCGAGGGATGCTCTCTTGCATAGGAACGAAGCGAGTATTTGACCATCGCGGTCTTCTTCGCTGCAGCCAACCCTTTTCCGGAAACATCCGCGATTACAAGCCCTATCCGACCAGCCTCAAGAGGAAACAAATCGTAGATATCGCCGCCGACAAGGGACTCATCGCTCTGCGCCTCATACCGTTTCGCGAATTCCCAGCGTCCGACTTGCGCCGGGATATCCGGCAGCAATCCCTCGGTGAGGACCTGAGCGACGCGGCGTTCACGGGCAAGCTCGGTTCGTACCTGAATTGTCTCGCGCACTGCCTCAAGCGCCCTGACGTTTGTGACAGCGACATCTACGGTGCTGCCCAATGCCTCCAGCATGGCACGATCGGTGTCTGTAAAAACTTGGGATGCTTGTCGGCGACGGGCGACCATCAGATACCCCGTTGCATCAGGCTCGGCCGCCTGTGAGGAAAGCGAATCGCTTCTTTTATCGATAACGCGTGCAGAATCGGTACTTGCTTTTAAAGGGACGATCATCGTTTCCCACAAGTCTTCATCGGTTGCTACGCCACTGCGCGTG
>JAZKEA010000624.1:0-8065 GCA_040387315.1 Armatimonadota bacterium
GTAGTCAGCGTTGAAGCCGTGCCCGGCATCCGGATAGACGATTATCTCTGAGCCGCTTTTGCCTTTTGCGAGGGCTGTGCGCATCTCCTCGATCGTATTCTGCGGGATACCCTGGTCCTTGCCGCCATAGAATCCGATCACCGGCACCTTCAGTGTCGGCGCGATATCAACGGGATTTGTTACACCGGGAGCGAATCCTTTGACCAGAGTGCCGTACCAGGCCGCGCCTGCTTTGAGCGTTGGATTGTGAGCGGCGTAAAGCCAGGTGATGCGGCCTCCCCAGCAGAAACCGGTGACGGCGGCACGGGCGACGTTTGCTTTTCCAGTCCCTTTCGCGTAGGCAAGAGTGGCATCCAGATCGGACATCACCTGGGTATCCGGTACCTTGCTGACGACGTCGCTGATAATCTTCTGGAAATCCGCGATTTTGGAAACGTCGCCCTGGCGGAAGTACAGCTCCGGCGCGATAGCGTAGTATCCCAATTTGGCGAAGCGCCTACAAACATCCTTGATGTGCTCATGGACCCCGAATATCTCCTGGACCACAAGAACCACGGGCAGCTTTGAGCCTTTTGTCGGGAATGCCCGGTAGGCGGGGATCTCTATTCCATCTTTCGCCTTGAACTTGACCATGCCCGCGGTCAGGCCCTTGGTGTCCGTAATGATCGTCGCCTCCGCTATGGGCTGGACCGCCAGGGCAAATCCTGCGGCAACCCCGCCGCGAACCAGAGCGCGCCGCGAAACCTTGTTCTCCAAAACATCCGTCATTTACAATGCCTTTCCATCAACACCGACCTGTACCGGTACTGCCGGTAACCGAATAATCACGTTCCCTCAGGTCGAAAGAAATCGCCGAGCACCCAGCCCAGCAGGAACGAGAGGAACACGACATTCCCGCCGAAAAGAAGTACCTGCCCCCGCCCCGGCTCGTAAAATGCCGCCAGCGCCAGCACCACGGCGATGACTGCCCCGAAGACGCGCAGCATGGTTGGCGTGACCGCCTCATTAAAAAACGAAACAATCAGATACAGCAGTGCGGCGGCGTAAAAATTACCGATGGAAAGAACGACCAGTACCGCTCCAAGCGGCAGGAAGCGTCCGCCCCCGGATGACGCGCCCGTCAGCAGAAGCTCGTCCTCGATACGCCGTGTTGCGAGTGTCGCGGTCATGGTCCAGCCGAGTATGAGTCCCGCAAACGCCATGACAACCACAATAGTGGTGTTCCAGGTTGATACCGGAGCTAGCAGCGGCGAGACCGAGCCCGTGTAGCGGTTCGGGGCGTCCCCATGGAAAAACGCGCCATACAGCACCGTCAAAAACGCGAGACCGTAGCCGAAAAGCGCACCGAGCAGATGACCGATCGGGCGGCGGTCCATATCCTGCGCGCTCGGATAATACTCCTGGGGGGCGGGTGCGGAGGGCCGCGCCGCAGGGCCCGATCCGGTACGAGGGGGCGGAGGAGGAGGGACGGGACGTCGGGGCGTGGACGGGTACCGAACCGCAGGTGGTGCCGCCGCCCGGGACATACGCTCCAGCCTTTGCATGACGGTCGCATTGCGTGGATTGATCTGCAGAGCCATGCTGTACATGTTCATGGCTTCATCTATCTTATTCTGGAGGCGGAACACATCGCCGAGCACCTCGTACGCCTGCGCATTGCGCCGGTTCAGACGCAGCGCTTGTTCTGCCAGGGTGCGGGCCTCGACCAATCGGTTTCGCACGAAAGCCGCCTGCGCCTGGGCAACCAGGCGACCCGAGTCCGGGGCAGCAGAGCTTGACGACGAGGAGGGATTGCCTGACGGTGCAGTGGGTCTTGGGGTGGGTGCCGATGAGGGATAGGACGATGCGCGGCGACGCGCGGCGGCCTCCTGACGCTCTTTCGCTCGGCTCAGTTCGAAGTCGTGGGCTCCGCGGCTGTTGCTGTCCCCAAGAACCCGGTAAGCCTCTGCCACCTCCGCGAACTTCCGCGCCGCGTTGGGGTCGTTCTGGTTTACGTCGGGATGGAGCTGCCGCGCAAGCGTACGATAGCGTTTCTTGATCTCGTCCTGGGAAGCAGTTTGCGGCACTCCCAGAACGTCATAATAATTGGTCCCCGCCATGCATGTTCATTCTACCCGGCGGATGCCTTAGTCGCCGACTTTGTCCGCGGACGAAAATACGGCGCCGAAGTAACCGGTAAAGAAGGTGATCGCGATAATCAGCACCACGAGCCCTGCCAGCAGGGACATCGCGACGCCAAACCCGGTCGAAAGCTGATGCGCTTTGACATCGGCTTCGTCTTCCAGGTAGTCGGCGACCTTGTCCATCATGGTGTCCAGGCTGCCTGTCTCCTCACCCGTCCGCGCCATCTGGACCGCCAGCGGCGACAGCAGGCCGGACTTCGCCAGCATACCGGAGAGTCCCTCGCCAAAGTTCAGCACGGAGGCGTTATCGAGCAGGCGCTTGGCTATTGCCCCGTTCCCGCAGGCACGGGCGGATATTTCGACCGCACGGGTCAGATTGACACCACCGCTGTAGAGTGTCCCCAGTGCGCGACAGAACCGGGCGGTCGCGTAGCGGCGGACCACACCGCCCAGACCCGGAATCAGCAGCTTGAAGCCATCCCAGGCTGCCGCCATATCCGGAAACTGATAAAGAAAGCGGGCGAGCCACCAGATACCAAATCCGGCTGCGAGGAGCCCGAACTCTATTCCTACTACCGTTAAAAATAGCGCCGTACCGCCAAACAAGGCCGCTAGAAGCATGACAACCAGCGATGCCACGACACCGACGATTTTCTGATACAGAGTCTCGCGTTTCAGCTTGCGCCGAAGCTCAATCTCCCGTTCCAGATACCCGGCGAGCCGTCGGCACATCAATTCCAGCATACCGCTGGCCTCACCGGCTCGGATCAGCTCGTACTGGAGCGTGGTAAATACGGCCGGGTAACGAAACATCACGGACGACAGAGGATAACCGTTCCCAACCGCCGCAGCGCACTCAGCGAGTATTTTTCTCAGGTTGCTGTTTCGTGTCTGCTGCGAGAGAGTGGTCAGCGCCTGGACCATGGGAACGCCCGCATCAAAAAGGGTCGACATCTGGCGGTAGTTCATCGCCAGCTCCGGCAGACCGACCCCACTCAGCCAGGGTATCGCGCTGATCCGCCGGGGAGTGCCGTCTCCGGGTAAATCAGGCGTGGGAGCGCGAGAACCGCCTGGGGCAGGGGGCGTATACGACGTACTCGGCGGCATCGTCGGATTCACCGGGCCGTTGTAGCCTATCTCCGGGACGCGCGGCGGTGTCACCACCGCCGCTGTGGCGTTGTTGACGCGCTCGATACGGCTGGGGTACAGCCCCTGCTCCCGCAGAACCGAGGCCGCCCCGCTCGGGGCATCGGCTTCAATGATCCCGGAAAGGATGTTGCCGTTCAAGTCACGAGCATCGTAGGAATAGGTCGCCATAAATTTCGAGGGCTTTCAGGAACCGAAGGAATCAGTGAACTTGAAAATAATATTGTACAGGCCCGCTGTCAGGGCAATAGTGACATAGCCCATCGAGATAATCGTGATCAGGACTCCGGCTCGTTTCTGGGCATTCTTCGCGGCATCCGTCGCTTTCGCCGCCTCTTCCTGATAGTACGCCGTCACGCGGTCCAGCATCTCCATCCATTGCCCCGTCTTTTGACCGGTAATCAGAAGCTGCAGCGGATCATCGCCCATGAGACCGGTAGCGGCGATGGCTTTGTCGATGCCCTCATGCCCGCGGACTATAGGAACCCCGGTCTGCAGAATCCTTTCGGACAGTATCAGGTTCGGAACCGCCCGAGCCGCCCCGGAGAAAGCAGGCTCCGGGGAGATTCCTGACATCAGGAGCCGACGCAGAACGCGGGTAAACGAGGCAAGTGCCCGCATCTTCGCGAGCTTTGCCATCACCGGAATTCGCAGCGACAGGCTGTCATGGAACCGCCGCGCCCACGGCTGATTCCACATCTTGCCGAGCGCGTAGGAGGCGATATGCATTCCGATACCCAGCGGGATGGCTATAAACAGAAGAGCGTGCAGATACGCGAAGCCGCTGGCTTTTACATCGTTCGGGTTGATGCTGGGAAACAAAGGCTGGAGCAGCAGTACGGACCAGATAGCCTGCCAGATGAGAACGCGCGGGAGCCATAGTCCCTGGGTTAGTGCGGCGTCCTGCTCCATGTTGAGAGCGGCCTCCTCAAACGCGAACTCCAGGAAGCCGCCCGCTTCACCCGCCGCCACCAGGCCGGTGACATGGGGCGGGAACAGCGTCCCGAACTGCGCCATCTGCGGCGCGACCCCTTGCCCCTGAGCGACTCCTGCCGAGATACTTTTTGCCGCCTCGCCGAGTCCCCGGTTCGAGGACCGCAGCCCCAGATCAGAGAAGGCATTACTGACCGAGAACCCGGCGTGGATCAGTGACGCCATCTGACGGAAAAAGCTGCCCAGCTGCTCCGGTTTTGCCGTCGGCCCGAAGACAGGTCCACCGGACACAGGGGCGTTCTGTAGAACCGGGGGCGCAGCGACACGCGTCGCGGTGCCGGAGGCGTTTCCCGTATCAGCGGCAACCACCTGGACCTTGTCATAACCCTGCTCGAAGAGGCGGCGTGATACCTCCTGTGCGTTTGGGGCGTCCATCGCCCCGCGCATCACTTTGCCGGTAGTATCCACTACTTCGTATCGGAAGATCGCCAAATCCGCACCCCTTCACGTCCCGCTGCTGTCGCCAGAAGTTCCTGCACCGTCCTATTGTAACCCGGCACTACCTGATCACCTGCAATCTCGGCCAGCGGCACCAGAACAAAGGCTCGATTGGCCATCTCCCGGTGCGGCACCGTCAAGGCAGCTTCGTTAATGATCTCATCGTCATAAAGAAGCACGTCCAGATCGAGCGTTCTAGGTCCCCAATGAATCGTCCGCTCCCGGCCTCGCTCCGCTTCCACCTGCAGGCACACCGTTAATAACGCAGCAGGCGACAATAAGGTTGCGCCGACAGCCACCTGATTGAGAAACGGCGGCTGATCCGCCACCGGTCCGACCGGCTCTGTCTCGTAAAGTGAGGAGACACTTTGCCAGGTGATACCGCGCCGTGCCAGCTCATCTCGTCCAAACGCTAGATTAGCTTCCCGATCCCCAAGATTCGAGCCGAGAGCGATGGCTATCACACCGGAAACTCCTGCCACAGTACATCCGCGCTTTCGGTAAGCGGCTTGCCATCCTGAGAGCGTCTCACGCGAAAAGCACGTGATGCGAACCGCTCCTCGCCGACGCGCAGCGCATCATGCGCGATCATCTGGGGATGCTCGACATAGAATCCAAGCGGTGGAAGAGTTACTCGTTCGTTTTCGAAAGTTTCCGTTTCGCTCTGGTTGATAAGGATGTACGCACCGTTGGTGTACCGCGCTTCCTCAACCGTGAAGTTCGGTGTCAGAAATCGGTGCTCGGATAAAAAGGCGGCGAAACTGAGCTTATGTAGATGACCGAGAGTCGTCATGTGCCCTTCAGAGGCTTCGCATCCTTTTATAAAGGATAGAGTCGCCAGTCGGACAAGCGCACTAAGAAAAACATGGGCAGATAAGTTCGGCGACTCCACAGATAAAGGCATTACCACGGAATCGTGATAGATTACGGCAGCCAGCGGAATGGACGCTCTGAATAACCCCTTTGACGAAGGCCCGACTGTGTCCAGCCAGAAATCACACGCGAGAGCGGACCAGTCGCCGGAAAACTCGGCACCGACGGGAACACCATTTGATCCACTCTCTTCCAGGATCTGCAGCTGATTTTCCATCACGTCCCAGAGCGATTCTCTCTCCTCTCCTGGAGCGGAGATTCCTTCATCCAACTGCGCGAGACAAATCGCATCTGCCGGGGTTTGCTTATAGTGGCGGACGTGTATCAATGGCACGAGAGAGTTACAAGGCGCCGACTGATCGACAATAAAAGCTGAACCAAGCAGTTTCTCGATCTGTGGTTTTTCCCGCATCTTTTGCCGCAGCGTTATATGATTACGGTCAGTAATGATCTTGTTCCGGTACGCCCGCGCTACACCGACATAATTTTGTTCCGGAAGAACGACGAGGCGAATGTCAAGACGCCGCCGCTCGGGGTCGCGTTTATAGCGGGTTTTTACCGACGCCGATCTGTCGTCCTGTCGCGAGAGGTGGAACGCGCCATAGGCTGAATCGGTAATGAGAGCGAGGGCAGAAATCGGCTCGTTATAGGTCCGGTTCCGTACCGCCCCGACAAACGGCATTTTGACGTTACTCTCGATGCTCCAGAGAGGAAAGTCTAACTCGTGACGGGGGGTGTCGGCGGCATGCAGAACCGCGCCGTCGTAGTGGGGGAGAACCAGATAGGAAACACTATCATCGGGCACGGAGACAAGACCGGGAAGCAGGCAGATTTCGTGAACTCGGTGCGTCCGCGAATCACGGTTGGCCTCAACCGTTAGCTGAATCTCCTTCTGAGAGCAGATGAAGTAAAGATCAACCGGAATCCCCTGACAGTCCAAACCAAGCAGTATACGTTTGCCCTGCTGACCGGATTTTTCGGAGAGACTGACGAGCTTCATGTCGGCGAACGAATGCCGTGTCCGCTCGCCGTTTTCCCGGTTCTCCAACTCCAGCCAGCCGACCGAAAGTCCATCGGACCACACGGTTCCGCTTCTGGTCTCTGTCAGATTGTAGGTGAGCGTTCGGCGATCTAGAGCAAAGTCGTAGTCGCCGAACGCAATCTGCCAGAGAGAGTTTCGAGACCTCTCAGTCAAAGTTCAAGCCCGATTTTTTGAAGTCTTCCGTGAAAGTGGCGATACCGCTGGTGGTCAGGGGGTGCTTGTAGAGCATTTCCAGAACCTTGAAAGGAATCGTGGCAATATGTGCCCCGGCGCGAACAGCCTCCACGATGGTCTGAGGCGAGCGTATGGATGCGACAAGCACCTCGGACTGAAACTCATACTCGTGGACCATATTGACCGAATCTCGGACCGCGACCATACCCTCACCGCCTAGGTCATCAATACGCCCGACGAAGTTTGAGAGAAACGTTGCGCCCGCCTTGGCGGCGATAAGCGCCTGGGGCACGGAGAACAACAGGGTGACGTTGGTCTTGATGCCTTCTTCAGACAGCTTTCGAACGGCCTTCATCCCTTCCGGCCCGAACGGAATCTTCACCACGACATTCGGATGCCAGGACGAGACAATATGGGCCTCTTTCAGCATCTGCTCGGCATTATCGCTGGTGACGACTTCGGCGGAGACGGGGCCGTCGACAATCGAGCAGATCTCCTGGATGGTCTTCTTAAACCCTTTGCCCTCTTTTGCCAGCAGAGATGGGTTTGTCGTGACACCGTCCACCAGGCCCATTTCGGCTACCTGCTTGATTTCCTCAAGGTTTGCGGAATCGATAAAAAATTTCATGGAATTGTTTGCTGCTGCCTTTCAATGGGGGAGTCGGTCGGAGATTACTTTGTCGCCCCCATTAGTGTACCCAATGCGGTTGTCCGAAAAATGTCCGCGATGATTTGGGTTCCAATTATCAATACCCTATCGAGCGCGTTGCGTTTCACCAATGTTTATGTTAGAATCAGGGCGTTCTATTGTGTGCTGTGTCGCGGTCTGGAGAGATGGCTGAGTGGTCGAAAGCGACGGTTTGCTAAACCGTTGTAGGCTTAACCCCTACCTCGGGTTCGAATCCCGATCTCTCCGTTCCTTTTCCCTCGTCCCGCGGACCTTTGCGGCTTCCCCTGATTCTTTTTCCTGGCAGTCTCGCTGCAGGTTCGAAACTTAAGGATATTGCCTGTGTCCGTCGCTACTGAAAACACCCACCACAAAACGTACGCAACGAAACTATTTCGCGGCATGAGGCTAACCGCTGCGGTCGCCGGGATGCTCTTTGTGGGAATGGGGACACTTCCCGCAGAAGCTCAGTCGCAGTCCGCAAAGTATACATTCCAGTCACCTACCGAGCAGTACCTGACGATGCGTCGCGCTCACCCGCCGACTCCCGGCCTCACTCCTGCTGTTATCGCCGAGGACCCTCCGAAATGGATGGGACATACGCTGGAA
>JAZKEA010000625.1:0-305 GCA_040387315.1 Armatimonadota bacterium
CGACCGGCAACGAGACGAATACAGGGAACGTTCGGTTTACTGAGGGAATGAACCGGGCTGACACTCACGGCGACAACGGATGGTTTCACGGCAGCGGTCTCCGTTCTGCTTCCAGCATTTCCGTCACGCATCAGGGAGTAATCACGACCTTGAATTCCGACTCCCGGTTGGTGTGAAGGTGGTCAAAGGCGCTCGGGGCATCCGCAAGCGCGACGCGGCGCGTGATATAGGGGCGCATATCGACGGCGCGGGACCCGATGAGCGTGAGCGCCTCGGCAAGATCTTCCGGCGGGTCGAAGTTGCAG
>JAZKEA010000625.1:340-4801 GCA_040387315.1 Armatimonadota bacterium
TTCCGCGACCTGTCGGGGAACCTCCGAAGGATCGACACCGGTCACGACCGCGCCGTACGTTCGGGCTACCTGGGCGATCGAGAGTCCCACCTGTCCGCAGCCGATAACGAGGCCGACCGCGCCCGTGCCGAGTCCGCGAGCCCGTACCTGCGCGCCGCGCTTTACCGCGTGGACCCCGACCGCCACCATGTCCGCGAGAGCAAACTCCTCGGGAGCGGCGAGCGAATCAGCGGGAAGCGGCAGGCATTCGTTCGCGAAATAAAGGAACCGATCCGACATCGCGCCGGGGAAGTACGGTCGGTCATAGCCCTCAGGCCATCCGCCGCCGTGCCCGAGGTGACTGCACTCTTTGCACAGATTCTTATTGCCGCTCTGGCACTCGGCACACGTCCCGCAGGGATGCAGCGCCTCGACCACGACGGTCTCGCCGATCCGCGCGGGGTCAACGCCCGCCCCGACCGCCTCGATGACGGCGCAGGCTTCATGACCCAGAATGGTGCGGTTCCAGTCGATGGGCGCCTGCCGTCCGAGCGTATGCTGCGCCCACGGGTTGTCCCCGACGAAGTACCGGAGATCGGAGCCGCAGATTCCGCAGGCGAGGGTTTTCAGCAGGACCTCACCCGGCCCCGGAGACGGCAGATCCAGCGTCTCGACCCGGACGGATTCCGGGGCAGCCAGAACCAGGGCGCGCGTTGAGAAAGTGGGAGAGGTCAGTGGCATCGATTCATATCCTTCAAAGGGGGCCGATAGGCCGTCATTTATGGTCTAGGTTTCGGGAATTGGACGGGGATTTCCTGCCGATGCGAACCGGGCGATGCCGTCTTTCTGGCCCAAGCAGGAACCGGGAACGTTTCTGCCGAATGGAGCACGGATAGCCTTTACCGACCGCGGTCCCAGGACGGTCGAATTTTACACCATACTATTCAAAAACACCGCGTCTCCCATGGGCGGGTCAGGAGCAGAGGTATGTCTACCAGACAAGAGCTAGAGCATTTTACGGTCACCTTTCGGTTTGGCAATGAGGCGACGGACCGTATGGTCGCCGCGATTCTCGGGACCTCCCGAGACACCGTCACCGATACCATCGAGAATCGATTTCAGGACAAGGGCTTCTTTCGGTGGGAAGAGGGCGGGAAGACATTCAGCGTCAATGCGAGCGCCGTGCGCTGTTTTATTGTCGATGAGTCTCCGGAGGCCGAGCAGCGAGCACGGGACGAGGCACTGGCGGAGAAGCGCCTTAATGCCGGGACGGTTTCGCTAAAGGGTATGGCATAGGCCGGGTTTCCCGCATCAAAGGAGTGCTGCCAAATGAGCTACAGAGATTACAGACCGCTGGCCGTGATGGTCACCCTGGGGATCGCGTCTATCGCGGCCGTCCCGGCACGGGCCGATGTCACGCTTCCCGCGTTTTTTTCGAACGGAGTGGTACTGCAGCGGGATCGGCCCGTTCCCGTCTGGGGCACCGCCGATCCCGGTGAAAGCGTCACCGTAACCTTTGACGAAAAGTCGGAAACGACGGTCGCGGGGCAGGACGGGTCGTGGAAGGTCGCCCTGAAACCGCATGCCGCCGCGGAGGCGCTGACCCTGACCATTGCCGGAAAAAACACGGTCACCCTCCAGAATGTGGCGGTGGGCGAGGTCTGGTTCTGTTCCGGCCAGTCGAACATGGGATTCCAGGTCGGTCAGTCGCGGAATGCCGCCGCGGAGATAGCGTCGGCAGCGGATCCGGGCCTGCACCTGTTCACCGTCGCCCGCAATCCCATCGACAAACCGCAAAAGGACGTCAAGGGAAGCTGGAGCGCGTCCTCGCCGGAATCCGTACGGACGTTTTCGGCAGTTGCGTACTTCTTTGGGCGGGAGCTGCGCCAGAAGCTGCGTGTCCCGGTGGGGCTGATTCATTCCTCCTGGGGCGGTACGTCGGCGGAAGCCTGGACGAGCGCTTCCGCTCTTTCGGCGAAACCGGAGCTGAAGACGCTGATCACCGATTGGGATAAACGCATCGCTACCTATTCGGAAGAGGACAGCCGTAAGCAGTACGATACCGTGACACTGCCGCAGTGGCAGGAGCGCGTCACAAAAGCGCAGGCGGAGGGGAAACCCGCTCCGGCGCGACCTGCCGCTCCGGTCGCCCCGGCTATAAGCCCGAACCGACCCGCGAATCTGTTCAACGGCATGGTCAACCCGGTGATTCCGTATGCGATCAAAGGGGTTATCTGGTATCAGGGCGAGAGCAATGCCGGACGCGCGGAGCAGTATCGCACTCTGTTCCCGACATTGATCCGGGACTGGCGGGAACGTTGGGGGCAGGGGGATCTGCCCTTTCTCTGGGTACAGCTCGCGAACTACCGCGCGGTTCAGACCGCGCCGGTCGAGAACGATGGCTGGCCGCTGCTGCGAGAGGCGCAGCAGATGACGCTGAGCCTCCCGCACACCGGAATGGCGACCGCAATCGATCTGGCGGATGCGGAAAACCCCGGCGATATCCATCCAAAGAACAAACAGGATGTCGGTAAGCGACTGGCGCTTGTCGCTCTTGCCAAGGAGTACCGGCAAAATGTCGTCTCGTCCGGACCCGTCTTCGATAAAATGACCGTCAAGAATTCGAAGGTGCGGCTCACCTTCAAGCATACCGATGGCGGACTGAAGCCTCATGGGGAAAAGCTGCAGGGATTCGCGATTCGCGGCACCGATGGCGTCTGGCGGTGGGCGGATGCCGTCATCGACGGCAGCGCCGTAGTTGTTTCCCACCCCTCGGTCGCGATACCGGTCACGGTCCGTTACGGCTGGGCGTCGAATCCGATAGGGAACCTGTATAACGGGGCGGGACTGCCCGCGTTACCGTTCCGAACGGGTAAGCCAAGCCTGCCGTAGTTTCCCACATCGCACGGACGGCACCCTATTACGGGTCCGAGTCTGTCATCACACGGTCGGGACTGTCCCACCATCGATGACATATTCGGTACCCGTAATGGCGGCGGCGCGAGGCGAAACGAGAAAGGCGATGAGATCCGCCACTTCCTGTGGCTTTGCCGGTCGCCCCAGGGGAATGCCGCCCAGTGACTGCATGATGATCTGCTTGCCGCCCTCGTAGTCCGTGCCGGCCTGCCCCGCAATGCGCTCCGCCAGAGCGACAGATGCTTCGGTCTCCACCCAGCCGGGCGAGACCCGCACCACGCGGATTCCCTTCGGGGCAACCTCTTTCGAGAGACTTTTGCTGTAGGTTGAAAGCGCGGCTTTCGCGGCGGCATAGGCTGTTGTCGATTCGGGAAGGGGAAGTTCGCGCTGGATCGAGGTGACATGAACAATGACCCCCGAACCCTGCTCGATCATCGATGGCAGAAGCGCCCGGTCAAGACGGACAGCCGCCATCAGGTTCTGGTTCAGCTCCTTCCACCACAAATCATCGTCCAGGGCAGCGAAGCCGCCCCCAGGGGCGCTTGACCCGCCCACAACATGGACGATGATGTCTATTCCCCCGAGCCTCTCCCGCGCCGCAGTGGCAAGGGCAGCACAGCCCGCCGCCGTCGAAACGTCGGCAGCGACAAACTCCACCCCTTCCAAAGGTTCCTCAGGAACGCTGCGCGCTGATGTCATCACGCGGGCACCGGCATCCCGAAGCACGGCGACCACCGCCGCGCCAACACCCTTTGTGCCGCCCGTGACAAGCACCCGGCGATCCGTGAGTTCCAGACTGAAGCTCATAGCGTTATCTCCAAAAAGGCGATCTTGCCGCCATCCAGGCTAAAATGGTAGCGAAGGTCAACGGGACTTCCGGGAAAAGTGCCGGTGGTCCGACTGGTCACGATGGTTTTTCCGTCCCGGTCTTCGGAACTGAGGGGCTCAGTCGTGTAGGTATACTTCGTTGAGGAATCTGCTTTCCATTTCCGGATGGCGGCCAGGCCGGTGTAGGTATGGCCCTCATCTTTGACAACGGCGTTCTCCGTGAAGCACTGCGCGATCGCCTCGCTGTCACCCCTGTCTGCGGTGAAATAGGCATCGATCGGTTGGGGAAGGTCAAGAGACATTTGGATAACTCCTCCGTGGATTTTCGGGTCGCTTTCACGAACCGTCTGGATATTTTTGTATTATGGAGTTAAACTACAGAAATAACAAGTACGCACTAAAAAGTAAGGTACTATCGAAAAAGTATGTCAAAAGAATGGACACCCACTTCCGCGGCTGATGGCGTCGAACAGGTCCTCCAGATACTCGAAGGAAAGTGGAAGCTGGTGATCCTGTTCCATCTGTTCGGCGGCAATCTGCGGCGTTTCTCCGAACTCGAAAAGGCGATCCCGGCAATCACACAGAAGATGCTGATCCAGCAGCTGCGCCAGATGGAGCAGGACGGGGTTGTTCGCCGGATCGTCCACCATCAGGTGCCGCCGAAGGTCGAGTACGGGCTGACCGACTGGGGCCAGGCCCTCTGTCCCGCGCTCGATGCGCTGCTGAAATGGGCTGCCC
>JAZKEA010000626.1:0-8663 GCA_040387315.1 Armatimonadota bacterium
GCCGCCGCCCGACGCGCCGAGGCGCGTGGCCATGATGGGCAGTTCCTCTTCACGTTCGGCAAAGGCTTTGTAGTTCTCGCAAAACCAGTGGGGGAACGCCTTGTTGATCCGCTCGATGCTCTCGCCCGTCTTGCCCCGGGCGAGGGCGGCCCCGGTGCAGCCGGAATCGTTGCTGACGACGAGGGCAAACCGCTCGTCCTGAGCACCACACCAGAGCGAGGATTTGCCGCCGCGCGAATGTCCGATGACCGCCACCCGTTTGGCATCGACCGCGGGCACGGAGCTGAGCCAGTCCAGAACGCGGCTCGCCCCCCAGGCCCACGCGCCGATTGCCCCCCAGGAGTCCCCGCTCCGTCGCGTGTCGAAAGCCGAGCGGATTCCTTTCGAATAACCATCCGGTCGATCCGGATCGACGTCGTCCACCTGAAAAGTGACGGCGGCATAGCCCCGAGCGACCATGGTCTCGGCGGGCCAGAACGGTGATTTGGTAAGACGTGTCGGGTCGATGTTGGATACCGGTCGGTTGCAGATCAGCAGGAAGGCGGGGCAGGGACGGGCCGCTTTGGTAGGTACAAAAGCCAGCGCCTTCATGGTGTGGGCTCCGTTTGGCCCAGCTATGGTGAGGGCGGCCTGATACCGGGTCGCCTTACCATCCATCATCCCCGCAGTTTCGACGACCTTTACGGACAGCGCCTCGGCAGGAAGACGCTCGATTGGCGCACGCCCGTAGATATTTTTGCGGAAGTGCTCCAGAATCTCGGCCCGGCGCTGCCGGTGCCAGACAGCGGGCGACGTGACGCGCCCCCCCTGGTTCAGCAAAAGCGGGTCGGGAAGACCGGGGGGCATTTTCGCCTTGTCGGATACGACCTTGTCCGGTGCCTTCGTTGGTTCTTGCATGGGTTTCTGTCCCGCGGTTTCGCGTTGTCCCGTCATCGTCAACCGGGGCGAAACCGTCTATCGACAAGTTCTACAGCTTGCAGAGCGGTTCCTCCGCTCCGGTACAATTGGAGCGCGATGCAGTATTAAGGAAGGTAAGGTGAGTACCTGTTCCGACCGACCGTTTTGTCCGGGCGTGAATGCCCGGTCTGGTCAGCCTTCGGCTAAGCACCCCTCCGGGGCGCGCATACAAGTGCCACCGGCACTAATACGGTTCGGGTTTAACCAAATCCCGGTAATGTTACGCACGCTCCTTTGGGCCGGAGGTCCAACTGGCGCGAAGCGCCGACCAGACCGGGCATTCCACGCCCGGACGAAACGCCCAGACAAAAGGGTCCTCCTGCTCGGCTTTAGCACCGGTCCCGTTAAAAGGTATAGTGAGGCGAGGATTCCACCTTTCATGAACACCGTTTCCGCCCCGGAACTCAGTAAACTTCTCCTGAATGTCGCGCCCGTTCGTCCTATTTTCATCTGGGGTCCTCCCGGCATCGGCAAGTCCGCACTGGTGGAACAGTTCGCCGCCGATGTCGGCATGGACTGCGTTTCCCTGCTGGGGTCACAGCTCGCGCCGGAGGACCTTATCGGGGTTCCGCGCATCGAGGACGGTAAGTCGGTTTTTTGCCCGCCGCGGATGATCGCACGGGATACGCCGTATCTGCTTTTCGTGGATGAGCTAAACGCCTGCTCTTTCGAGGTGCAGAAGGCATTTTATTCGCTGATCAACGACCGTCGTCTGGGCGAGTACCAGCTTCCCACGGGGTCGGTCGTTGTCGGCGCGGGCAACCGGGCGCAGGATCAGGCAATCGTGAAGCCCATGTCGTCCGCCCTGATGAACCGAATGCTGCATGTGGAACTCCGTCCGACGACGCGCCACTGGCTGGACTGGGCGTACTCCCAGGGAATACACGATTGGGTGATCTCGTACGTGGAAACCCGTCCCGACCACCTTTTTGTCCCTCCTCCTAAGACTGAGGAGACGTTTTCGACACCACGCTCGTGGCACATCCTGTCCGACGGGCTTCTCGCTTATGGCTCCGGCATTTCCGCCCTTGAGATTGAAACCCTTGCGGCAGGCTGTCTCAGTCCGGCGCATGCCCGCTCGTTCGCCGCCTTTATTAAACAGCTCAGCGGTAACCTTCGGGTAGAGCACATTCTGGCCGGGGATAAGCCGCTGCCGCGTGCGCCGGAGGACCGGGACGTTTTGTATTTCATCGTGCAGAGTGTGCGGGCACAGCTTGCCAAGGAACTGCCGCCGGACCGGGAGAACCTCCCTCCCGCCAACCGTGTCCTGGTCTCTCAGGCCAAGCGGGTTCTCGTGGATCTGTGCGATATCAGCGTCGAGATGGCGACGGTTCTTGTGGCCGAGGAGACAGGGGAGTCAGCGCGCAACCTGCCGTCCTGGTTCCTGGTCGAGGTCGTCCGCGATCTTCCCCGACTCGCGCAGCAGATCGCGATGAAGTAGCGTTTGATGGCACGAAAGGACAAGCAGACTAAGAAGGAAAGTCGACTGGACCGGACACGGCGGCACATCGAGGGCGCACAGCGTCGCCTGCATCGCAGTCTCCTCGGGCCGCTCCTGGCACACATCACGATTGTCGAGTGCGACGGCAACGACGAGAACAAGGAGCCGATGCTAGCCTGCGTCGATCCGGAGCAGGGGGCGATCTGGATCAACCCGCATCGTCGGCAGGAACTGGGGGAGCCGGAATGGACGTTCGTTCTCGCGCATCAGCTTTTGCATCTGGGCCTGAACCACGGGCCGCGCCGAGAAAATCGGGAGCCGTTTCTCTGGAATATCGCCTGCGACACGGCGATCTTCAATCTGCTCGCCGCCTTTAAGATCGGCACCCCGCCTCTTGACCTTACCGCCGATACCGGTTTCAGCGGGCAGCGGGAGGAGGAGATTTACGAACAGATCCTCCTTGCCAGGCGTGTGCTTCCCGTTGCGCAGACGTGCGCTGGTCCGGGGCGGCCCGACATCGTGCGGCGACCCACGGTGACGGCGCGGTACAGCAGTTCGACCCATCGAAAAGATTATGAGAAGCTGTTGGCGGAGGGGATTCGGCGAGCGGTGGAGGACGCGGTCCTGGAAGCCGCCGAGACCTTCGGCGATGCTAACGATCTGCGCCGGACCGGAAGCTGGCCGCCCGCCGAGCGGGCGAGGCGCTGGGTGCTGACGGAGTTCCCCCTTCTGGGAGCGCTTGCCATTGAGCTTCGGATCGTCGCCGATGCCGCGGTCTGCGACCGGATGGATATTCGGATCGCCGCGGTCAGCGGCTATCTGGGCGAGATCTACCTGCATCCAGACGTCGGCCTGACCGATGACGAACTGCTCTTCGTGTATGTCCACGAACTGCTTCATGTCGGTCTGCTCCATCATACGCGCTGCCGCGGGCGTGACCCTTTAGTGTGGAACCTGGCCTGCGATTTCGTCATCAATTCGTGGCTCATCGAGATGGGGGTGGGGCGGGTGCCCGCTATCGGCGGCCTGTACGACCCACGGCTGCAGAACAAAAGCGCCGAGGAGGTCTACGATCTTCTCATTACCGACGGTCGCAAATGCCGCGGGCTGCGCGGCTTTCGCGGCGGACTCGGCGATGTCCTGCTGGACACGCCGGGGCGACGGCTCTACCGGGGCGATGTTTCCACCCTCGATGATGTCTGGCGTCGGTGCCTGGGTACCGGCCTCTCGTGCCTTTCCCGAGGACGCGGCAGTGTCCCGGCGGGCCTGGTGGAGGAAATCCGGTCGCTTTTTACGCCCCCGGTTCCCTGGGATGTCGAGTTGGCGCACTGGATGGAGGCGCATGTTCCTCTGGTCCGCGAGAAGCTGCGAACGTATGCCCGCGCGAGCCGCCGCCAATCATCAACGCCCGATATTCCGCGCCCCGCCCGCTGGACCCCACAGGAATGGAAGGATGCCTGCACCTTCGGGGTCATCCTGGATACGTCGGGGTCGATGGATCGGCAGCTTCTGGGGCGAGCGCTCGGCGCTATCGCGTCCTATGCCGAGGCACGTGAGGTTCCCGCCGTCCGCCTGATCCTCTGTGACGCCGCGCCCTATGATCGAGCTTTTGTCACCCCGACCGATCTCCGCGGTATCTTTCCGATTCAGGGGCGCGGAGGGACAGTTCTTCAGCCCGCCGTAAGCTATCTTCTGCGCCAAACAGACTTTCCCGAAGGTGCGCCGGTCATGATCATCACGGATGGCTGGTGCGAGGAGGAGATTTTCTGTTCCCGTACCCACTGCTTCGTATTGCCACGAAAGGGATGGAAGCAGGGCGCGCTGCCGTTGCGGACAGCCGCGCCCGTTTTTCAGGTGCTCAAGGAAGATCACGAGCCGGATTAACCGTGTTTTTCAAGGCGCGTCAGCAGGGTCGGCAGTAATCCAATGTGGGCGATCTCATAGTAGCCGGGATGATCCGATGACGGCGGAGTGGCGGCTTCGTGCGCCCAGGTCAGGGAATGCGGGACATAGACGGCGCTGCCGCCGATCGCAAGAATCGGCAGGATATCGGAGCGAAGCGAGTTGCCGACCATGAGGAAATGCTCCGGCGCAATGCCATGCCGACGCAGGAGCCGTTCGTAGCTCTCCGCACTTTTGTCGCTGACGATCTCAACGTGCTGGAAATGGGATGCCAGCCCGGATCGGGCCATCTTGCTCTCCTGATCTCTGAGGTCGCCTTTGGTAATGACCATCAGCGACCGCTCTCCCGCCAGTGCTGAGACCGTATCCGCGACTTCCTCCAGCAGATCGACATCCGCGGCAAGCATCTCCTTTGACAGATCGATCAGCGTCTGTATTTCGGCACTGGAAATCCGTCCCTCGGTCAATTCGATGGCGGTCTCGATCATCGAAAGCGCGAAGGCTTTGATACCGTATCCGAAGTGCTGCAGATTCCGCATCTCGGTTGCGAACAGCCGCTCATCGATCCATTCCGGGCTGTGAAACTCTGCGAGAAGGGTCCGGAACCGCGCCTGTGCTTCTACATAAAGCCGCTCATTCTGCCAGAGCGTGTCGTCGGCATCGAAGCCGATCATTTGAAAACGTGACATGGTTTGTTGCGTCCGACCTTGATAAATGTTTCTGCCTGCGCCAGTTTTAGACAGGGATATTCTATCCGCTGTGAGCTTAATGGCGTGGCAGGTTGGCTTAACACACCGCTCGTCCCACTCCATACAGCGCACTATTTTCGCGCTGGTTTTTCCGGTGCCGTTCTCGCAAAATTCATGCAGATCAGGCGGAAGCACACGACTGTAAGCCCCCGGCGTCTGTGCAGACGGGCAATAGCCGCCAGGCGACGCAAGCCCTGTCAGGAGACACCTCCGACTGACACACGCAACGACAGGCGCTATACTTCTGTGTGGGACAAAATCGCTTTCCTTAATGACGTCCACTCTTCCAATCGCTCTCCTTTGTAGACGTTGATCTTACGGCTCCAAAAACTGTGCTTGGAAGCTACAGCATCAGGTGCCAATAACTTTTGGTTCTTTTCCAGTACAAGTTCTGGAACATTTTCAGGAACAACGATTGTGTTTCTGGTGAAGACAGCGAACGTTTTGCCGTCACAAAGCACCAAAGGCATTCTGGCCGACTCACCGGAAACCATTAACAGGGGAATGCTGCTGCCATAGTTTTCCGACTTGCTTCCTGATACAGACTGCTGGTGCATTGAACCAAAAATCAAATACTGTCCTCCTCTAACAAATAAGTCGTCAAACGGCAGTGCCCAGCTGTTGACAACAGCAACTTGCTGGTTGTCAGCAACTTGCCTCTTATAATGCTCTAAAGGGCGAACTTGAATCATTCCGCTTCTACGATTAATTTTAGTAACCAAAACAAGCCCAACGGCATCATATTGGTCAATGTGATCGTAGAGTGGAAGTCTGTAGTTTCTGTAGGTTTCCCAACTTTCAGCTAAGCTGTTTTCATCATCTGTCTCATCTGGTTGGTTGCCCATCGCTCTCCTTCTACCCACAGTGGTATCTACGTTATAGACGATTCGTAGTCTCAGGGGCAATGGACTCTACCGCGCTACAGAGTAATGGAGTTCTCGGTTACCAGCTAATAAATTTTTAGCCAACAACTTTATAGAGTACACTCTCATCAAATCAATGAAGATGAACTTGAATCGATTCGATCACTTCCGGCGCTCCCTTTGGGCATCCGGTGCCCTTGCAATCGCCGCTGTGACTGCTGCCGGTCCACGGGCCGTTCAGGCGTCAGACCTTGTTTCTGTTCAGCCGCTCACGGAGCGGATCTTACTGCTTCATTTTGACGATGGGCGTGTGGAGCATCACAAGCGGGGTGCGCCACGTTCCGACGAGAAAGTAATCGTGGACCCGCTGGACACGAGAGCCGCGACGCGACCGGCGACTTACGGGATCGTCAGCGCAGATGACCCGGCCTATAAGCAGACGCAGACACCCCAGGGCAGCGTCGGGCGCAAGACGAAGGGAACGGAGTTCGCGTGGATCACGGACCGCTGGGAGAACGGTCGGGCGGTCAATGATCGGCCGGACCATGCCGCTGAACACTGGATTTACCTGACCCTGCCCGCGCCGATGACGCCGGGAAAGACCTACACGATTCGCACCGGCACTCTGGCGCAGAACGGCAGGGAATGGAAGCTGACCTACAGCCTTGCCGGTTCCCGCTCCGAGGCGGTTCACGTCAATACACTGGGCTATGTCCCCGATGCACCTGCAAAGTTCGCCTATGTGTATCACTGGATGGGTGACCAGGGCAGTCTGGATTTGAAGCCGCGTGAGAACCGTCCGTTCTACCTGATCGATAAAAAGACCGGGAAGAAGGCGTTCACTGGACAGGTGCGCTTCCGGACGGCAAAGGATAGCCCAGAGACGTTTCACAAGTCGGACTCGCCGCCGCAGGGGAACTTCCTGGGCGCGGACGTGTGGGAATGCGACTTTTCCGCTTTCAAAACGCCGGGGGCATATGTGGTCGCGGTCGAGGGAGTCGGCGGTTCGTGGCCGTTTAAGATCGAGGCGGATGTCTACCGGGCCGCGT
This sequence comes from Armatimonadota bacterium, assembly GCA_040387315.1. Lineage (GTDB taxonomy): Bacteria > Armatimonadota > Armatimonadia > Armatimonadales > Armatimonadaceae > JACMJB01. The sequence continues at coordinate 6,962 of JAZKEA010000626.1, forward strand.
TCGAGACGGTTGCGCGAGGGCTTTATCACAACCGCTCGGGCATCGCGCTGGTGAAGCCGTACACGGAGTTCGAGCGGCCCGCGCCACACCATCCGAAATTGACGCCGGGGTTCGCGGGCAAACTGCGCTATACCCCTGTCCGCTGGCCGGAGTGGGGCAGCGAGGGTGGCGACGCGAAGAAGCTGATGGCGGAATCGCCGGGTGCGCTGGAAGACACCTGGGGATGGTATCAGGACGCCGGCGACTGGGACAGCTACTACACCCATCTGCGGATCGCCCAGGAGCTATTACTGGTCTATGACATGGGACCGGGAAAGTTCACGGACGGCGAACTCAATATCCCCGAAAGCGGCAACGGCATTCCCGACATACTGGACGAGGCGGCGTGGCTGCCGCGTTTCTGCCACCGCCAGCGCCGGGAGCTGATGGCGAAAGGGTGGGGAACCGGCGGGGTCAGTCTGAAGGTATCGGGTGATGCGTTCGGGACAGACGAGGGAACGCTGCCGGACGGTAAGAAGGTGGGGAGAGGCTCCTGGGAGGATACCGACCGGGTCTGGATGGTTGCGGGCGAAGACCCGTGGTCTACGTTCCGTTATGCGGGAGCCGCCGCCTGCCTCGCCCACGCGTACAAAACGGCGGGTGTGGCGCGTGACCCGGAAGGCATTGACTGGGCAAAAGAGGCGCGTGAAGCCTATGATTGGGCGAAGAAAAACACACGCCCCGGTGATGAGCAGGCGATGGGGAACAGCCTGCGCCATTCCCGGGCCTATGCGGCGGCGGCCCTGTTCCGTCTGACGGCTGAACCATCGTACGAGGCGCAGTTCGCAAGCGATACCGTGGGAATAAAGCAGGACACCCTGCTCTGGGAGGATGAGAAATACGGGGCGTTCTTGTACGCCCTGAGCGGTAAGGGCGACCCGAGCCTGCTGTCCCGTATCCGCGCCGCCATCGTGCGCACCGCCGACGAATCGCTGGTAAGTACGCTGGAAAAGCGTGCCCTGCGCTGGGGCGGCAATTTCTCCATGCCGATGCTCATCGGTCAGCAGACCACGCCCTGGGCGCTGGAGGGAGCCGTCGCGTACACCCTGACCAAGGGGAGCGAGCCGGAGCGTGCCCGGCGTGTCCGCGCGGGGCTGTACACCACCTGCGACTACTTCCTCGGAACGAACGCATTGAACCAGACCTGGGTGACGGGCCTCGGACCGCGCTACCCGACCGAGATATTCCATATGGACGCCTGGTATAACGGCAAAGGCAAGATGCACCCCGGCCTGATTCCCTACGGCCCGTGGCGCAAGGCAAACGATCAGGGCAGGGGACCGTGGGACCAGGATTGGGCAAACAAGACCCTGTACCCCGCCATCGATTCGTGGCCCGGCAATGAACGCTGGTTCAGCAACCGCTGCGCGCCTCTTACCAGCGAGTTCACGGTCCACCAGAACATCGGCCCGGCGGCGGCCCTGTTTGGCTTCCTCTGCGCGGATCACGCACGGCGCTAATGGGGAACGGGTGACAGTTCCCGCGTCAGGTCGGCGGCGGGTATCGCTTTGCAGCCGGATGCGTTCTGACCCGACCAGAGCGGTGAGAAATCGCCGCTTCCCTGGCTTTCCGCTCGGGCGCGAATCGGCGTGATGGCGGTTGTCGCGAGCGGAAACTCCGGCGCGAGCGCGTTCATTGGGCCCATTTCGCGCAGAAAGCGGTT
>JAZKEA010000626.1:8673-9036 GCA_040387315.1 Armatimonadota bacterium
CGCCGCCGGCGCTGCCGGTCGCTGCGCCGCCGCCCGACCTGGACACCGGCAGCCCCCAGCGCAAGCGCGGCGGATACACCCCGTGCGTCCGCGATACCGCCCGCGGCAATGACCGGCACGCTGACGGCAGCGGCGACTTGCGGCACCAGGGCAAAGGTGCCGACCTGGGTCGTCAGGTCATTCGGGAGAAATATGCCGCGATGCCCGCCCGCCTCCACCCCTTGCGCGATAATCGCATCGGCCCCATTCGCCTCCAGCCAGCGGGCCTCGTCTACAGTCGTTGCCGACGCTAGTATCTTCGCGCCGGTTGCCTTGACCCGTGCCACCAGATCGGGCGCGGGCAGGCCAAAGTGAAAACTCACG
>JAZKEA010000627.1:0-5814 GCA_040387315.1 Armatimonadota bacterium
GATCGGCAGCCTGTCGGGGCTGGCTCTTGTCTGTTTCGCGCTCTGCGGGTTAGGGGTAGGAATCGCCGGACTCTTCCCGCGCTTCGTCTACGATAACCCCGCGCATCGTGCCAGCCTGTCCGCCCTCATCTGGGGATTTGTCGGCGCGACCGGATATCTGATTGTCGGCGGGATGCTGATCGCCGGTGCGGTTATTGGGGCGCAGCAGTGGCCGGAGAAGAGCGGTGTAATCCTCGCCATCGGCATTGTGTGCTTCCTCGGATTCTCGATGACAACTGCACTGGTGCCTCTCGTCGCCGCCGAGCGCCGCCTGAACGGATTTACCTGGGAGGAGTAACCTAGAATGACCGACTTTGCCCCTGCGGACATTAGCGCTGTTCTCAGCGACCCGCAAATGGCGCGTGTTGCAGATAAGCTTCCGGCGCTGATCCGTCCCTCGATTCGTCTGCATCTGCGTGTCGCGGGAGACGGAGAAGACCTGCCAATGGGCGGAACGAGGTTTGGGGGACAGCCTGACCTGCCGGTCGGCACATCCTGGCCGATGGGGCACCTGGAAGTCCCACCGCCAACCGAAGCGCTTCGCACCGCCGACAAAGACAGCCGCTTTCTGCCCGAGAACGGGACGTTCTCGCTGCCGTTCGTCGCGCAGATTCGCCTGTCCGAGGTGAGGTCTCACGATACAGAGAAGCGGCTGCCCTCTGTTGGATTGCTCTATTTCTTCTACAACGAGAGCAGCTTTGTTTCGGACACGGGGGGAACGGTTCATGCCACCGCGACGATTGACGGAAAAGCGTTCTCTTATGCCCTGTATGGTTTTGGTGATCCGGCGACCTGGCGGGTTCTCTTCTTCTCTGACGAAAACACGAAACTGGAGCGCCGGTCGCTGCCCCTTGATATCCCTGACCACGAGCGGTACAAGCCGAACGTCCCTGTTGCGCTCCTGGCAGAGCCGACCCTGCCGCACGTAGAAACCGGTTTTATCGGAGAACCGGACAGTGAACGCGGCGCGTTGATGCTGACGGCGGAAGAGTGGGGATTCTACGCGGATGTGCTGCACAGCGAGATCCGCGTCTCGCCAATCCACCAGATGCTGGGGCACTCCGACGACAGTCAGCCCTATGCCATGGAGGGCAGTTTCCAGAGAATACGTCCCGTTCTTTTTCCCGAACTGCCACCCTTTGAGTCCTTAACAGAGGCGGAACAGCAGCAGGAGAGCATCGCAAACCGGCTGCTGCTCCAGATCGACGCTCACGACAACGGCATGTGGTTCGGGCGAGGTGGCAGGCTGTACTTCTTCATTCGTGAATCGGATCTGGCGGCACGAGACTTTTCGCGCGTCTGGGCACAGGCGCAGTAGTCACCAGAAAATGGAACGGCGCGGCTGCAAAGAAAGCAGCCGCGCCGTATACAATTGCGGTAAAAGTTATCGGGAAGCGGTCGCGAGCTCTTCGTCGGACAGTTCCAGGTTCGCATAGACTGTCTGGACATCGTCGTGATCTTCCAGCATATCGATGAGCTTGAGCGCCTGTTGTGCGTCCTTGCCGGTCAGCTCGACCTGTGTGCTCGGGATCATGGTCGTATCCGCCGATTCTAGAGCGATCTTCGCCGCATCCAGGGCATTGCGAACCGGACCGAAATCCTCGTAAGCCGTGGTGACCTCGAAGCCGCCGTCTTCCGAGGGCTGGACATCTTCCGCGCCCGCTTCAAGCGCGATCTCCATCAGCTGATCCTCGGTCGTCGCGCCGGGAGCTATCAGGATAATTCCCTGCGGGCTGAACAGATAGCCGACGCTGCCGGATTCCGCAAGCCTGCCGCCATTCTTGTTAAAGATGGAGCGGACATCGGCGACCGTGCGCTGCTTGTTGTCGGTCAGGCACTGCACCAGAACCGCGACCCCGCCGGGTCCATAACCCTCGTAGGTCAGTTCCTCATATGCCGCACCGTCTGTATCGCCCGAACCACGCTGAATATTGCGCTTGATGTTGTCGGCGGGCATGGAGTTCTGCTTCGCCTTGTCTACCGCCATGCGAAGCCGCAGGTTCGTATCCGGATTGCCCCCGCCGTTCCGGGCGGCGACAATGATTTCTTTGGCTAACTTCGTGAAAAGGTTGCCTCGCAGAGCGTCCTGCTTGCCTTTTCGAAGCCGTATATTATGCCACTTACTATGGCCCGACATGATTTTTTGCTCCTTCATGCACGGGAGATAACCCCATGCGAAATGCCAAAAAATTGTACGTCTCGGGGGGGAGACTGTCAAGCAGCGACTTTGCGAACCGCGGTTGCGGTACAATAAGGGCGTTATGTCTGAGACCAGCCCCGCTGAAAATGCCCCCCGACAGTTTGTCAACTACGCGTTCTTTAAGGTAGACCCGGCCTGGCGTCGCCTTCCCGAAGCCGAGCGGCAGGCGGGCAAAGAAGAGTTCGCCAAAGTCGTCGAAGAGTTCCGGGGACGCGCCGTGATTGTTCCCTTTTCCCTCGTCGGTATTCGCGGCGATGTGGATATTCTGCTCTGGCGGATCGCCTATGATCTGGAAACGCTGCAGGAGATGACCGCGAAGCTCCTGGCAACCGGTCTGGGCAAATGGATGACCGTTCCGTACTCGCTGCTGGGACAGGCCAAGACCAGCGTGTACGAGGATGAGTTTATCCACCCCTCGCAGGAGGAGAAGCGAAGCCGCGTTCGTCCCGGCGAGTACAAGTACCTTTTTGTTTATCCCTTCGTGAAGACCCGCGAGTGGTTCCTGCTGCCCAAGGAGACCAAGCAGGCCGCGATGCGCGACCATATTCGTGTGGGTCACGAGTATCCGTCCATCAAGCTTAACACGGTCTACTCCTTCGGCTTGGATGATCAGGAGTGGGTAGTGGCCTTTGAGTCTAACCGACCGAGTGACTTTGTCGATCTGGTGATGGCGCTTCGCGAGACAGACGCAAGCCGCTACACCCTGCGCGACACACCGATCTTCACCTGTGTTCGCGGGGAACTGCGCTCAGTGCTGAACACACTGGGCGGTTAGGCGAAGAGAGAGGAGATAAGCGATGTTCGGGGACGACATCACGGCGGGTCCAAGCATCAAAGTCTGCTGCGGGCCGCGCTGCGGAGTCGATCCCGGCCATCGCGTTATCTTCGAGGCAATCGAGACGGCCGCGCTACCGCAGGCGGTGCTGCCGACAATGTGTCAGGGACTGTGTCACGGCGGGGTAACGGTTGTGTGGCCCGGTGGCGCGAAAACTAAGATTCGGGATGTGCAGGAAGCGGCTGACCAGACGTCAGACGCGCTTTCGGCGCTTCCCCAACGATAATCCAACAACGAGGACAAACGTATATGCCAACTGTAAAGGTTTTGATTCCGACGCCGCTGCGAAAGTTCACCGGCGACCAGGAGACGGTCGCTGTCGAGAACGCCGGGAGCATCGCTGAACTGATGACCGCGCTGACGGAGGCTCATTCCGGTCTTGCCAAGCCGCTGCTGGACGAGAACGGCGTCCCCCGGCGCTTTGTGAACCTGTATGTGAACGGCGAAGATATCCGCTTCCTGCAGAACACCGAGACCCCGCTGAAAGACGGCGATGAGGTTTCTATCGTCCCGGCTATCGCGGGCGGCGCGAAGTAAGAGAGCATAACAACGACATGGCGCAATCATCCCAGGTCTACAACCTGACATTCCATCGCGATCAGTTCAACAAGCCGATTTTGTTCGACATCGGGAAGCGGTTTCGCCTTACGGTGAACATCCGGCGTGCGATTCTCAATGAGGAAGCCGGCTGGGCGGAAGTGCAGCTTTCCGGCCCTGAGGAAGAAATCGGCCGCGCGATTGCCGACCTCCATACCACCGGGGTCAATGTCTCCGGGCCGATCACCGATCTTGTGAACCCCGACTATGATCAGTACGTCACTCCCGGTGTTGGCCGCGGAACCTAAAGCCTGATCGGGCAGGCAATGACTCCTGGAAAACCTCGCCATGCGGCGGGGTTTTCCCCTGTTTACACCACTTTTTCCGTTCAAAGGAGGTCTGCTGCCATGTCTCGACGCGCGAACTCCGTTTTGATCAGCGCCTGCGTTCTCACAATTGCTCTTCCCGTGGGCACGGCTGTCTCTGCGGCTCCGCCGCCGACCTTTCAGCAGACACTTAAAACGATCCGGTGGAATCCGGAGCGTCAGGGACCGCTGCTGATCGTAGACCCTGCCCATGTCAAACTAGCGTCGGCAGCAAATAAAGTCGCTGAGGCAAACGCGGAGAAGGTATCGCTTCGCACACTGACAGCCTACTATGACCGAAAGATTGTGCCGGTAGGTTCGCTGACCATCCTCGCTCCCACAACTATGGTGGTTATCGGGCCACCTCTGGGACCACCGACACCGATGGGGGCACTGGAGGGAGCAGACCCGCTGCGTTACCTGCTGGCGACTCTCACACAAGATCAGTGGCAGGGAATCACAAGCGACGGCGGACTGCCTGTTTCCGCGCTTTCGCCCCAGCAGTCATTCTGGCTCGACGCCATTGTCCCAGCATCGCAGACGCTGGTTACATGGGATGCTAATGCGGTCCGCAGACGTACGCTGACCCCCGAGGAGCGAAACCAATCGCGTCTGCGGCTGTCACGTGATCTGCTGGTCTCGTTGATGAGCAAGGATGGGGCACCGAGTACCGGGCGCGGTTTTCGGGGACTGGCGCTGAACCGTGGCACTCCTGCCGCGCCGGTGTACATGTCGACAACAGACGATAACGAAGATGCGGAAAAGCAGACCGACGCGAAAGACCGCAAACCCGTTCTGCGGCGGGTAATTCCCAGTGTCGAAAAGCCGGGAGACATAGACCTGTCCTCTGCCGGTCCCGGCGGCGCTCTGTTTTCACGTCCTGTTTCACTGGAGCCGGATGCGGACGGGAATCTGACTCTCGGTATGCTGGTCAAGCGGGTGGCGAAAGTGACACGGCTGGAGCTTTACGCCGATGGGCGCGTGTCTCCGCTGCCGATAGCGGTACTGGCCGGTTCGGGTGCCACAGTGCGGGCGGGTGACCTGCTCCGCGCCCTCTGCTGGGGAACAACGGGTACCTTCCGCCGTGTCGGTTCCGCAGAGGGACTGGCTGCCTACATTCTCACCGACGATCGGGTGGGGATCGGCAGTCGCATCGCGCGGATTGTGGAGTGGGAACGTGCCGCTTCCATCCTCTCCGACAGCGTGGAGAGCAATGCACAGGCGGCGATCAAGTCGGCGAACGTTGGCAAGCTGGTCAAGTACGCCTCGGACGATCCGTTTGCGCTTCCTCCTCCGCTGATGCGGGACGTGTTCAGGCTCAAAAAAGAAGGGAATGACCTTTCACTTCCTGCCGAGTTATTGCCGCCCGCTTTCCGGCAGTTCGCGGAGGAGGAAGCCAAAAAAGCGGCTGCGGACCAAAAGCATCCGGAGGTGCTTCGTACGGACAGGATACGGGTCAAACCCGGTCTCTATCTCGCATTACTTTTGCCGGATGGAAACACTGTCCGCGCCCGCGAGGTGATGGAAGACGAAGTACTGAACAACGCCCTCAGCCCCGAGGAGAGAGAACCAGAGATCGCCACTCCAGAAGCAGAGACCGGCGGGGCTGCGCCACTGCGGATCAGCCTGACCGAGATCCCAAAACCGATGATTCTTGCCGTGTCAGCGAGCGGGGCCGAGGAGGCTCGGGCGCTGGTACAGGAGGCGCGCCGCTACCAATTTGCCCGGATCTGGCTGCAGACGCCGCCGACCCGGTCCGGGCGTGACGCACTCGCGGCGGCAGTGGTCGAGGGACAGGCCGGGCCTGGGGTGGGCGCGATTCCTGTCTGGGGCGCCGC
>JAZKEA010000627.1:5824-14685 GCA_040387315.1 Armatimonadota bacterium
GCCTGGAACAACTCGGCGGCCGCTTCTCCCGGCAGTGTTCAGTACGATCAAAACGTGCTCGGGGACACCTCCTCGGAGCTTGCACGACGCCGGGCCGCCGCACTCGATAGCGAGAACGGTTTTACCCGCGACGCGCTCCGCTTTCTGCTGTCGAAGCGCAGCCGTTTTCTGCGCTTCGATACGCCCGACCTCGCCACGGCGCGAATGCGTCCGATCCTTGATCTGGCTTCTGTGCCGGGTCTGGCGGGAATCGCGCTGAGTGATACAGCTCCGCCCGGATATGGCCCGTTTCACGAAAAGTCCGACGATTGGTATACCGGTCTCCAGGACAGCGGCGACTTTGGCTATAGCCCCGAGATGCGCCTGGCTTTTCTGCGTCAAGAGGGATACGACCCCATCGATCTCTCGCTGACGGGGACCGAACTGTTCTGGGGCGGAAGCGCGAACCTCCCGTTCTTTCCGAGCAAGGAAGTCCCGCTTCACACCACTTTTCTGGTACCACAGCCCGATGGAAGCACGCGCCCCAACCTGAAGGGGCTGCCCGCCGAGCGCTGGAGCGCATTTCGCCGGGAGCGAAACGAGCATCTTCTTGGTTCCCTCTATCAAAAAATCTGGAAGGCCGTTCCAAATCTGCCGCTGATGATGGCGGAGCGATCCGCCGGTGTCCGCGGGCCGGAGTTCTGGGGCAGCTGGGATGCCCCGAATAAGCTTCCGTTTGACGGAGAAACGACCGCAAGCGATGGCACGACAGCTCGGAAAGACCCGCATAGGATATCCAAAACGCTGTACTCTACGGTGACAGTCCCCCCGGACGATAGCTATTCCAAGATTTCAGACGCTGCGGCGAGCCTTCCTTTTGCTCTGTACGCCGTTGTCCATCCGGAACTGAATAACACGCTGCGCTCAGATGGTCTTCTGATTGATCTGCGGGCACTTTCCCAGGAAAAGATACGGGAGTTCCTGCGGCTCTCACTGCGTCCGCAAGATGCCGCCGCTAAATAGAAAAAGCCCGGCCAGATGGCCGGGCTTTTTGCTTTGACATCGCGCTCTACTCGTCGTCGCCTTCCATGTCTTCCATGTCTTCCATCGCCCCGGAAGAGTCCGTGTAGTTGCTGATCTCCTCGCCACGAAAGACGGTGATCAGGAAATCCTCACGGTCAAATGACGGCAGATAGGCATGAACCACATCGTCGTCGATCTGAGCTATAAGGCCCTCTTCCTGTTCAATGGAAAGGTCACTTTCCAGTATAAGCGTACCGTGGATCGTATCGTGCGCATAGTGCAGATCAAGCTGCCCGATACGCCGGTCGTCGTCCCATATAAGATAGATCTCGCTCGTCTGTGTGCGAACCAAACGCGTCAGTTTAAAGTTCGTCGCTACCCTCTCGTCACTCACGAGAAGCCTCCTGATTTCCTGCTAAAATTTCTCGTTATGGCACAAAAAAGCGGCGTCCGCCGTTTGTGTTCGTGCAGACGCCGCTTGCTCGGTCAGTTTACCGCAGGTCACCCTGCCGCGCCAGAATCAGCGCGTGTTACGCCATGCCGGGTTCGAGACGCGGTCGGATTGGGGGACGCCGATCCGTTCCCGACAGACCGTCCGTACCGATACCATCCTCGTCCGGTGTTGTTTCCGGCATCTCGTCCTTGTTCGGGTTCTCACGAGACGTACGGCCCGCGGGAGCCTTCGCCCCCTGCATCAGCTTCAGGAACTCTTCGCGCTCGATGCTCTCACGCTCCAGCAGTACCTTGGCAATGTTGTCCAGAAGCGCACGATTCTCCATCAGGATCTCGTTCGCGACCTTGTAGCAGTCGTCCATGATCGAGCGCACTTCCTGGTCGATCTGGGCGGCTACCTCTTCGGAGTAGTTCCGGTCCTCGTGCATATCACGTCCGAGGAACGGGCTTCCGCTTCGGTTGCCGATCTTCAGCGTCCCTAGCCGTGGGCTCATGCCGTATTCCGTGACCATCGAGCGCGCCATATCGGTCGCGCGGTCCAAGTCGTTGCTGGCACCGGTGGTGGATTCATTGAAGACGATCTCTTCCGCCACACGACCACCGAGGAAGGCGGCGATGTTGTCCAGGAACTCCTGGCGCGTGGTCAGGTATCGGTCCTCGCTCGGCATACCCATGGTCACGCCCAGAGCCATGCCACGAGGCAGGATGGTTACCTTATGCACCGGGTTTGCCAGCGGCAGAAGCTCCTGCACGATTGCATGGCCCAGTTCGTGGTACGCGACCACTTCTCGCTCGCGCTCGGACAGGACCCGGCTCTTGCGCTCCGGTCCCATGATAACGCGGTCGATGGAGTCGTTGAAGTCCATCATCTCGATACGGGTCTTCTCACGGCGGGCTGCAAGAAGCGCCGCTTCATTCACGAGGTTCGCAAGATCGGCTCCGGAGAAGCCGGGGGTGCGGCGTGCCAGATTCTCGACATTGACATCCTCGGAAAGCGGCTTGCCCCGAGTATGAACCCCAAGAATCGCCTTACGTCCCAGGAAGTCGGGGGCATCCACGACGACGCGTCGGTCAAAGCGGCCCGGTCGGAGCAGAGCCGGATCCAGAACATCAGGTCGGTTCGTCGCCGCGATCAGGATGACTCCGGCGTTCGGATCGAAGCCGTCCATCTCCACGAGCAGCTGGTTCAGGGTCTGCTCGCGCTCATCATGTCCGCCGCCCCAGCCCGCACCACGCTGTCGTCCTACCGCATCGATCTCGTCAATAAAGATGAGCGCCGGTCGGTTCTGTTTTGCCGTGTCGAAGAGGTCACGGACCCGGGAGGCCCCGACGCCGACAAACATCTCGACAAAGTCCGAGCCGGAGATATGGAAGAAGGGGACATTCGCCTCGCCGGCGATAGCGCGGGCAAGGAGCGTCTTACCAGATCCGGGAGGACCGAGCAGAAGGACTCCCTTCGGGATCTTCGCACCCAGCGCCTGAAACTTCTTGGCGTTTCGCAGGAACTCGACGATCTCCTGCAGGTCCTGCTTGGCCTCGTCTACCCCGGCGACGTCCTCGAAAGTGACTTTGGGGACATTGTCACCCAGGCGGCGCGCCTTGGAGCGACCGAAATTCAATGCCTGGTTGCCGCCACTCTGAGCCTGACGCAGGAAGATGAGCCAGAAGATGAGGAGAACACCCATGGGCAGCAGTAAGATGCTCAGAATGCTGGTGATCGCATCCATCGTGCCCGTGTTCGCATTGTCGAACGTCACCTTCTTCTCATTCATCAGTCGGATCAGGTCGGCGTTCGCCTGCTGGGAATCCGGAAGGGTAACAGAAAACTCACGGTTTGCACCGGTGACACCGGGGGCGTTCGGAAGGTACTCGCCCTGGAAGCTATTCTTCCGAATAACCCCTTTGGCGATAATATTTCCCTGATTGATCTGGTCAACAAAGGTACTGTACTGTACCTGCTGTCGCCCCTCGCTGAAGGGGGATGATCCCTTGTAATAGGTCTTTGTGATCATGACTACGGCGACAATCGCCAGTATCACAAGCACGGGTCTCAAATATCGGTTCAACGAAATGCCTCCTCAGGCAGGCCAAAACCCTCAGGAGCAAACGCTCGCTAAAGGAACTGTTTCTTGCGCACGGTTCTGTTTCACGCTGAGGAGAGACAGAGAGAAGTGCGTCAAAATCGGCGCTTCTAATTATTAGGTGTTGTTCGTTTTCGTGATTGCAGCCACGATCAGGGGAAGTTAACAGCGACAGCCGCACAGAATCTTGGCGGCGGCCCCTTCGCCGACAGTTCGGATATTATACCATGACGACCTCTGCTGATTGCTGCTCGCAGCCATCTCAAAGCAGCTATCTCGGAGCAGTCGCCCCTATTTCCACCATCGGTTTGTTTCCCCAAGTCATATACGCCGGAAACGACGGCTTAGTTGCCTGTTTCTCCCGGTAAAGAGCAGAGCAAACTACGGCCGCCGCCATCCTCTTCTGCGGCCATCTTGTTTGCCGCAGGGAAGGCGACAGTGATACAATTTCCGAACGCGCCCATGGACCCAGAAACCCCTCCGTTGTTTTCCGATGATTGGTCACGACGAATCTCGGATATCATTCCCACATCCGAACTGCGCGAAAACGAGCCCATGGCGCGGCACACCACCCTCCGGGTCGGTGGTCCCGCTCGCTTTTTCTGGCCCGTCCGCGACGTTGAATCGCTGGCGCGTGTTCTCCCCGAACTATGGACCGCCAACATCCCGTATCTCCTTGTCGGGCACGGGTCCAATCTGCTGATGGCTGATGCCGGGTTCCAGGGTCTGGTTATCCAGAATCGGTGCAAAAGCATTCGCATTGGTCCCGTCACTTACTCCGACTGCGGCGTCTCGTTTGGATCCCTGTTTCTCCAGACCGCGCGTGAGGGGTATTCGGGTCTCGAATGGGCCATCGGGATTCCCGGCACGGTAGGCGGCGCACTGGTCTCCAATGCGGGTGCCTACCGAGGAAATATTGGCCCGCTCGTCAGGCGGGTCCGCGCCTTCCACGATGGCATCGTCGAGAGCTACGGCCCCGAATGGATGGGCTTCGAGTACCGCGACAGCCGCCTTCGCCGCGAAACGCCGCCCCGGACGGTTGTCCTCGATGTTGACCTCGCACTGACTCCCGGCGGCGACCCCGACGAGATTCTGGCCCGCGCGAAGCGATATCAGGCAGAGCGCCGGGAAAAGCAGCCGCTCTATCCCTCTGCGGGTTCGTTCTTCAAAAATGTGAACGACAAGGCTCTGGCCCTTTCGCTCGATGACCTGCCGCTCCCGCTCAAAGAGGCCGGCGTGGTCCCTGCAGGTTTCCTCAACATGAAAGCGGGCTGCAAAGGGTGGCAGGAAGGGGGAGCGGGTGTCGCGGAGAAACATGCGAACTTCCTGGTCAACCTGGGCGATGCCACCGCATCCGACTTCCGCCGCCTGGCTGACCGTGTCAAAAGACAGGTCCAGGAACGTTTTGGCGTTACTCTCGAAGAAGAAGTGCTTTCCGTCGGCGACTGGTAAGCGCGTTTGCTGAACTATCGCCCATGAGTAGCGGTGAATACCAGATGTTTAGGACGCTTGCTCCGTTGGTATAAACCGTTATCAAAGCAAGTGGTAACGATTCATCTTCCGGAAACCTTGACTTCTTGTGAGGAATGTGGCATTATTTGTTTTTAGACAGTCTGGTTCTACTATTGCTGCCCCCACCGCTGTCTGTGAAGGTTGATCGAGTCACACCCGTTTCGCTTTAAACGCAGTGTTGCGTGAAGTATTTCCGCCAAAGGAAAGCCGGATGTGTGCACTGCCGCTCTCTCTTTAGGAGGAGAACGGAAATATCCGTAAATGAAGCAGGCGCGGTACAGCCACCGATTTGATAGTGGCTGCAGGTTTCTGCTGTAGCATCTGGTACCCGGTACAAAACTTCACATCGTTTGCAAAATCATAATAGGGAGCAGAATCAAAATGTTAAAGAGTATCAAGGGGCGCCGCTTTCGGCAGGCCCCGTCTCTCAAGGGCTTCACCCTGATCGAACTTCTCGTAGTCATCGCAATTATCGCGATCCTTGCTGCGATCCTTTTTCCCGTTTTCGCCCAGGCACGCGAAAAAGCGCGACAGACCAGTTGCCTCTCCAACAGCAAGCAGATCGGGACATCAATAATCATGTACGTCCAAGATTACGATGAAACAATGCCGCTTGCTCTTACCTATGCTAATTGGGGAGCTTGGGGGGATCGTCTTCAGCCCTACCAGAAGAACTGGGACATGATGTTCTGCCCATCAGGCGGTGAACGGCTTCCTGCCTCCTGGGACTTGGGCCCTGGGTACCGGTTTGGTGGCAACTGGCAGTACTGGACGCAGTACGGCATTAATGCGTCTTATATGAATCGCGCCGAAGGTGACTGCACCAATATCCAGCAGAATGGTAATGGTTTTGGGCCACCCACGGGGATGGCGGAGATTAAATCACCGGCAGCAACTGTCCTACTGGCGGAAAGCGGCAACGCTAGGTCTGCCGAGTACGACAATATCGGAGCCTGTATCGTGTATGGGCCTGCTGGATATACCGCTCCCGATGTTTGCACCTACGGGGATTGGGGCAAGAACGGAGCTGACAACTGGTTTGGCATCGGAGGCACGAGCGGGCAAGGCGATTATGGTAATGTTCGCTTCCGCCATAATAACGGGGCTAACGTGACTTTTGCCGACGGGCATAGCAAGTGGATGCAGCCGGGTCAGTTGGCCGCTGGCACCAACTGGAACATTAACAAAGCGCAGGGTGACACAAGCATCGTTGACCGGTCGCAGTATCTTTGGGATCTGGAGTAACAATGCAGATGCGTTTACGCTGGCGGGTGGTTTTGGGTGTTATGAGTGTTTATGGCTGCCTGCTAACATTGGGTTGCGGTGACAAGAAAGACGGCGGGGTGGACCTGAATACTCAGGCTCCGCCGCCGTCAAACCCGAATGCCGTGCCCGAGCAGGCTGTTAACAAGCGTCGTCCGCCTGCGCCTCCTATGGCGGGAGCGCCACAGGGAAAGTAGGGTAGGCTCGCACCCGATCTGTTGCAGAAACGAGCGTCGCGTCAGCAGAGTCTCTCGGTATGACGGTTATAACCCTTGCGGGATTACGTTTGTACAAGGTATGGCGCAAACGTGAATCCGCAAGGGTTGATTTATTTTAGCGGTTTTTCATGTTGCATCAGAGTCTGGTTGAACCTTCTTGCGCCTTGTAACGATTTATGTTGCGAAAACCTTGACAATTTTTTCTATCTATGGAATTAATCTTTTTTAACTTATGAGGCAGGCCAGTTCTTCCTCTTGTTTAAAAGTGTTTTCTCTTGAGTGTGTATGGTAAACAACGTTGCTGTCAACTCGGTCTGCCTCCTCCCTCTTGGAAGACACCAGGCCCAATAAGGTCGGATTTGCCGGATAGTCGTTTTGGGTTCAATTGCGTGGCAGTAACGTCGTTAGTCGTTTTGGGCTGTTCAAATGCATTTGCTGGGGCAATATCTTAAATGAAGGCCAGAAGCCTTTTAGAAATAGGGAGCAACATTTATATGGTTGACCGTCCTCGAACCAGTACCTCAGTTTCGGCATCCACAATACGTGGCTTTACGTTGATCGAATTGCTCGTTGTTATCGCGATTATCGCTATACTGGCGGCCATATTATTTCCTGTCTTTGCACAAGCAAGGGACAAAGCTCGGCAGGCTTCCTGCTTGTCCAATATGAAGCAACTCGCGACCTCCTCGATCCTTTATACACAGGACTACGATGACACCTGGCCTTTGACCTATATCGTCCAGGACCCCGCGATGACGAACAACGCACTTTACACTTGGACTATGCCGCTGAAGAGTGACACGCCCGCAGACGCTGCTTTGGAAAGAACTCTTTGGGCGGGGGCTTTGCAAACCTATATAAAGTCTAATGGTGTCTATTCTTGCCCCTCCTCCGACGAAGATGTTGAAATGTCAGGGGTGACACTCGACGACGCCTACGGCTATAAGTTCACCTACATGATCAATGGCTATTTGAATGCATGGCCTGATGCCCAGTCAAATGCCCCTGCGTCTGTAATCGCGTTCTCAGAAGCGGCAGGAAAGCGTTCCATTGTTGGCTGGCAGGTTCCTTTCCCCTTACCGCTTAATGCAGGGGCTACCGATATGCCCCAGTTTAAGCCTGGCGATGGCGCAAGTTGTGGTGGAGCAGACGCTGCAGGCGCTTATGGTTTTGGCACTTACCATTATGCAAAAACATGGTGGTTGCACAGCAACGGGCAGAACTACGCATATATGGATGGTCATGTTAAGTGGCAGCCGACTCCTGGTATCAGATCACCTTGGTCCACGCTTGGGCCAAATGGTTTTCCGGATGCAACACGACGACGTTGGGGTGCACCTGCAGGTATGTGTAATACGTGGTTTTATCAGTATGGCCCGGTCCAAGCACAGTAATATCTTGAAACTAATGAGCAAAGAACGAAGAATGCAGCGAATAAGACAGAACATGAGCGTGGCCTTTAGTATGGTTGTAATAGCCGTTGCCGTCACGGTGACCGGGTGTTCTAAAGGTTACCAGGACGAGGTTGATACTACCCCGGTTCCAAAAGCAGTACCTGGTGGTGAAGCTGGCGCTGTCTCCCCTGCGGGTGGTGCACCCGTACCTGTGGCTGCTCCTGTTCAGTCAGTGGAGCCGTTGTCATCTAAAAGACGAAACAAGGGTTAACACGACTTAGTAACCTTTACACTAACTAGAAAAAGTCAAGACACGAGCAGGCATTATTTGCCTGCTCGTATTTTTTGCCGCTTGTCCGAAAAATCAGCAGATTAACCGGGAACTGCTGAAGGTGCGGTGACGTCTATAAGCATCGTGACGAAACGATTTGTTCGCTCACAACCTTGACTTTTTCAATAAACTGTGGGATTATCATCGTTATTACGGATTTGATGCGTTGACTTGCCATCTCCGGCAGTCAACAGGCGGACTCGTTCACACGTCACGCCTTCCGATGCAGGGCCGCATCGCATGCCTTTTCCTGGCGACAGTTGCTTTTCGCAGTGCAATTCATGCGGCGATCTGCAGAGATGAATATCATCTTAACGGTCAGGTTTAAGGCTAAATCAATGATGATAGGGTCTCTTGTTTGAGGCCAACCGGATCGCGAATCGTCTGATAAGTGGGGCTAAAGCCGCAGACGTGATTCGGTATCGTCATTCGGAGGTATATAACCTCATCTATATTTATAGCGGGAGCAAAAGCAATGTTTAAACGTCTCGACACTGGGCGGCCTGGTCAGGTGCAAGTTACACGCGGTTTTACACTAATTGAACTGCTTGTAGTCATAGCGATTATCGCTATACTGGCGGCTATCCTTTTTCCTGTCTTTGCGCAG
>JAZKEA010000628.1:0-3108 GCA_040387315.1 Armatimonadota bacterium
AACCACGAGAGACCGCTGCTCCAGCTCCGCGAGGCTCGCGATAGTGTCTGTTTTTCCGGTGACCGCCTCAGCCGCTTCCAGCGTCCAGCCGCCTCGAAAGACGGACAGCTGGGTGAAGAAGACCTGGAGATCGGCGGGCAGTAGTCGATAACTCCATTCGATAGTTGCGCGAAGGGTCGCCTGCCTGCCGGGAATATCGCGCCGCCGGGAAATCAAGATGTCAAACCGACGGATCAAGCGCTCCAGCATCTGGGCAGGTGTCAGAGTTTGTGACCAAGCGGACGCCAGCTCAATAGCGAGGGGGATTCCCTCAAGGCGGGCGCAGATTTGCGCAACGGCAGCGGAATTACGCGCGTTTAGCTGAAAGTCGGGACGCGCTGACTGCGCCCGATTCACGAACAACTGCACACTGGCGCACTCCAGCAGGCGCTCCGGTGTCGTCGCATGTTCCGGTGTCGGGAGCGGCAGAAGAGAGAATTCGCGTTCTCCATCCAGAAGCAGCCGGTGGCGGGAGGTGACAAGGCAGGAGAGTTTAGGGACCTGCCCGAGCAGCGTCTGAATCTCGGGCGCGCCTTCCTCGACAATCTGCTCGAAGTTGTCCAGCACAAGCAGTTTTCTTGTATCCCCGTCGTGCAGCCGGGCGATAACCTGATTGAGAGTCTGCTCCAGGCTCGTTGATCTTGGAAGGCCAAGCGTATCGCCGACAACATCGAAAAAACGTGCCGCATCCCGCAGTTCCGCGAGTGCTACAAACCAGATGCCGCCGGGGAAGGCGCTCGCAACCTCACGGGCTATTTCAACGGCGAGGCGCGTTTTACCACAGCCGCCGAACCCGGTTAGGGTCACCAGGCGTATGTCCGGGGAGCGCAGTGAGGCGGCGAGATAGGTCCTTTCCTCTTCACGACCAAAAAAACGGGTCAGTGTCAAGGGGAGGTGAAGCGGAACCGGAGCTGAAATCGGTGGTGTGGCAGCCGGTTCGGGTCTCTCCCTCGAAGCGGAAGGAACACTTATATCGTCAGGAGAGACAGGGGCAGATGCTCTAAGAGGGGTGCTTCGAGCCGAGAGAAGCGCACTGATCTCAGGGGCGGGCTCCCGTCCCAGTTCCGTCACGAAGCGCCGCCGCATTTCCTCGAACTGGCGACGGGCCGCGGGCTGCTGTCCGGTCGCCATGAGGAACCGGATGATGTCCGCATGGCTGTTTTCGTCCAGTGGGTCCACGGTTAAAAGACGTCGAGCAGATTCCAGAGCCCTGTTGTAATCCTCTGTCTGCTCGTAATACCTCACCAGCTTTTGAAGCGCCCTCTGATACGACTCGGCAAGCCTGCCGCGCTCGGTCACTGCCCACATCTCGTTGTATCCCTGCAGCAGGGGACCTGTGTAAAGTGAGACCGCTTCTTCCAGACGAGCTGCTTTGTCGGCAGAAGAGATATTTGGATGAGCCGCGGCTTGAAGTGCCTTTTCGAACTCAGCCACATCCGTAGATATCGCTCGCGGCTCGATGGTGACTTCGCTGTGACCTCGCGTGATCAGGACCGATCCGGCAAGGGCACCCGGCGGTTCCAGCTGGCGTCGCAGGGAAAATAAGGCGGTTCGCAGGTTGGTTCGACCCACTTCGGGTTCGGCATCGGGCCAGAACAGGTCCGCCAGCTCCTCGCGTGTATAGGCACGGGTCGGAAACAGAGCGAGGTATGCCAGGAGCGCACCTATCTTTTGCGAGCGAAATCGCCCGATGCTCGTTCCGTTTTGCTCGGCACGAAGCCCGCCAAACAAAATAATGCGCCATGGTGCTGCGAGAACTGCTTCCATAGCGCACTATTTCGTTTTGTAATGAGCAGGTTCCTTTTCCGGAAACCCGCTCATTTTCTCAATTGATGTACCGTTTCCGGAGTGACTCAGAGACTACTGGCTGACGTTCACAAAGTCGGTAAAGACAAACTGATAGGCGTCCAATTCCGCACTGTAGGTCGCCGTAAATTTGGTGGGGTAACGTGTCGCCATTCCCAGCACGGCGGGTCGGGGAACGTTGAGTGTGATGGTCTGCTTGGTAAGGAGGGCTGCCTGGGTGATCATGGGCTCGATAAAGTGCATGTTCCCATTAAAATACCCCAGGATCATCGAGGCAAGGAAAGGGGGAGCGCCGGGGGCGAACTCGCTGCCATCAACCGCGTGTACGCCCATCTGAGGCACCGTTTCCTGGGCGCCGGGATAGATATAACCCGCTGGAATACGATTTGCCGCAGGTGGGACAAGGTCGGGAGGCGTTATCGTGAGCACTTCTGCTACAGAGGAGTGGTAGAAATGAAGGTCAAAATGCTTGGCCGCATAGCGGGCAGGCGGATGGCCCTCCGGATTCCAGTGCATCTCGAAATGATTCAGGTACGTGTTCTGCTTCACGATGCTTGGAAATTCAACCACGATGAAGGACCCGGCTGGCCCTACAGTTCCGACTTCGATCGTCGAATCGTCATGACCTGCGTGGCGGGTGGCACGGTGTACTTCCGCTGCAGGCGGATTCTGGATTAGGGAGAAAGGCACGGTAACACCCGCTTCGATGACGGCGTTTGTTGCATCGAGGCGAGCCCAGGTACCGGAGGTCGCCCCGGATACAGTCTGGCTTTGCCCGGTGACAATCCGAGTGGGACCAGCAATGGTCGTAGTATTACTTCCGCCGCCACAGCCGGCAACGGTAAAAGAAAGCGCCGCTAACGTACCGACGGCGGACAAAACCACGGAACGGCGGCTTACCCTCAACAAAGACTGCATGGAGATGATTCCTTCTGATAGGGAATGATTAAATTGCGGCGCTAACAAGCATCCGCTTTGACATCTCCATACTATAGGCGGTTTGTGTACATATTGTATACAGAAACGTGAACAATACCCTCGATTGAGAGATTTTTAACACCCGATCTCAGAAATTTGACAGTAAGTCTGCTTCCTGCGTCGTTTAGCCCCCCGTTGTCCGGCGTAAAGAATCGTTAATAAATGCCTCAATGTCAGGAGCAGGACGAGCGCCCTCCGTGCGCGCCGCTTCGTTTCCTTTCGTGAAAACCGCGAGCGTCGGCAGTGCCTGAACCCGGAAGCGAGCGCCTACCGCTGGAAGCGCCT
>JAZKEA010000628.1:3118-11947 GCA_040387315.1 Armatimonadota bacterium
AGGAATTTCCCCGCGCCCGCCGCCGCCACTTTCTCCAGCTCCGGCGCGACCATCCGGCAGGGGCCGCACCAGGGAGCCCAGTAGTCCACGACCACCGGAATTGGGGAGGCGCTGATGATTCGCTCGAAGCGCGCACCGGAATCCATCTCCAACGGTACTGCCGGCGGTGGGAGGTCACTTTTACAGCTGCCGCATTGCCCTGTCTCTCCAAGGCGCTCGTAGGGTATACGGTTTTTCTGCCGACACGCCGGGCATCCGGTGATCAGTCCCTTATCATCAAAGCTTGCGAAACTCATGGTGCTGTTTATCCTTTGCGTTCTGATTACAGATACCTGTTCTGCGAACAGGTCAATCCAAAAACAGTTTTCAATTTTGAATGCCACTGTAGGGGCAATGGGTCCCAGATACCATGGGACCTGTGATGTTGGAATACAGGACAAACGCCCCGCGCACCCACTGACCCGCCGCCTCTACAATAACAACAGGAAACGCGGAGGAGTATGACAATGGATACAATGATGTTAGATCAGGCAATGCAGTCAGCGATGCAGCAGATGGGTACAGCGGCGACACAGGGAGCGGCGGTGATCGCGATCCTGATGGCGGTTCTGCTCTCCATGTTCTGGATGGCAGCAGGACTTTTGCGCGACACCCCCGAAATCTGAACCCTAACGCGAGTTTTTTGGACTTACAAATGACGATAACAGGCGGCGCAAAATGAGTACAGGTAATAGTGCAGCAGATAAACAGACGATCAATGCCCTCCTTAACGCATCGGTAGACAAATACGGTGACCGGGTGGCCCTGCGCCACAAGGTAGATAAGGCGTACCAGGATATTACCTACCGTGAACTGGCGGACAGCGTTGAGAAGATCGCGTCCGGTCTGGCGCAGCTGGGGATTCAAAAAGGTGACCGGGTAGCGCTGCTTTCGGAAAACCGCCCGGAGTGGGCGATCACCGATCTTGCCGTTCTTTCCCTTGGCGGAATCGTGGTCCCTATCTATCCAACGCTTCCTGCCCAGCAGATCGCTTATATCGTGGGCAACAGCGAAGCAAAAGCGCTTCTGGTTTCGGACAGTAAGCAGTACAAAAAGGCGGTCGAGGCTCGTAA
Source organism: Armatimonadota bacterium (assembly GCA_040387315.1). Taxonomy (GTDB): domain Bacteria; phylum Armatimonadota; class Armatimonadia; order Armatimonadales; family Armatimonadaceae; genus JACMJB01. Next base: position 4,231 of record JAZKEA010000628.1, read on the forward strand.
AAGTCTTCCCAATCTTCAGCATCTGATGGTGATGGAGTCCGATGCGGCCGCAGGCGACACGTCTGCTCTCACCTATGCTTCGCTGCTCGAACAAGGTGCGAAGACGCCTCTCGGGGCCGGTTACAAAGCTGCCTGGCAGAGTGTTGGGCCGGATGATGTCGCCTCTATTGTGTATACCTCGGGCACGACTGGCGACCCCAAGGGCGCTATGCTGACGCATCACAATTTTGCTTTTGATGTGACGGCGGCTCTGGAGCACTTCCGCCGTGCGGGGCAGGCGGTTACGGAGGAAGACACTTTCCTTTCGTTTCTGCCCGTTTGCCACGTCTTTGAGCGAACGACCGGCTATTATCTTCCGCTCGCTGTCGGTGCGACTATCGGCTATTCTGAGGGTGTCCGTACCCTGGTAGATGACATGGGTAAGGTTGCCCCAACCCTGATGGTCTGCGTTCCCCGCGTCTACGAAAGTTTCCAGGAGCGTGTCCTGGATACGGTCGCCAAGCAGCCCGAAAAGCGGCAGGCGATCTTTAATAAGGCAATCGAGTTTGGGAAGAAGTATGCGGAAAAGAAGCGCAGCGGCAATGGGCTCGCGGGTCCGATTATGGAAGTTCAGCGGTTCGTCTTTGAAAAACTGGTCTACGATAAGCTGCGTGCCCGATTCGGCGGACGCCTGCGTTTTCTGGTGTCGGGCGGGGCGGCTCTCGCTCCGGATACCGCGCGCTTCTTCGAGGCTATCGGCCTGCCCATTATCGAAGGCTACGGCATGACGGAAGCCTCCCCGGTTATGGCGGTCAACCCGAACCGCCGCATCAAGATCGGGACTGTCGGCATCGCGATTCCCGGCGGCGAGGTCAAGATCGCGGGTGACGGCGAGATTCTCTATCGTGGTCCCAACGTAATGAAAGGCTACTGGAAGAACGACACGGCAACCGCGGAGATGATCGGAAACGATGGCTGGCTGCACACCGGAGATATCGGACTGCTGGATGATGAGGGCTATCTCAAGATCACGGACCGCAAGAAAGATATCATCGTCCTGGCGAACGGTAAAAATGTCGCCCCGCAGCCGATTGAGGCCGAGATGAAGCAGTCGCCGTTTATCAGCGAGATCGTGCTCATCGGCGATAAGCAAAGCATTATTACCGCCCTGATCCTGCCGAACAAAGAGAAGCTGAAAGAATGGGCGAAGTCACAGAATGTCGCTGTTCCCTCAACGGATGAGGAACTCATGGTTCTGCCCGAGATCCGAAAAAAGATAAAGCAGGAAATAGATGCGCACTCCGGGGGGCTTGCGGACTTCGAGAAGATCAAGCGTTTCACCCTGCTGCCGGTTACCTTCTCCGTGGACAGCGGCGAGATGACCCCGACGCTTAAGATCAAGCGAAAGGTCGTGATGCAGAAGTTCGCCCGCGAAATCGCCGAAATGCGCGGGGAGACTGCGGACGCGGCTGTGGCTGTGGCTGGATAGCCCTAATGGCCTCCATTGGTTCTCCTACAGTTGAGAGTGTGGATGTCTCACCGACCTCCGAGCCGCGAACAATGTCGGCAGGAGGTCTGTTGGCCCTGTCGTTTCTTTGGTTTCCCGTCAACATGTTCTGGACTGCTATGCTCCAGTACCTGCTTCCGCATCAGGTGCAGGTACTGGTCGGGGATGCGGCAAAAGGTGAGTACCTCGGCTATATCTCGCTGATCGGCGCGGTAGCGACAACGGTCATTCAGCTTGTAGTGGCACCACTCTCCGATGCCTGCGCCTCGCGCTGGGGACGACGTCATCCTTTCATCTGGTGGGGAATTTTCCTGAATGCCCTGTTTGTCTTCCTTTTCGCTATAGCCCAGAATTTTCCCCTTCTGATGCTGGCTTTCTTCGGCATTCAGCTCTGCCTGAACATTGCGACCGGCCCTTATCAGGCGCTTCTGCCGGATAGTGTGCCGCAAAAGCAGCACGGGATAGCGTCTGCGTATATGGGCGCAGCGCTGCTTATAGGACAGCTTCTAGGAGCGCTCATCCTGCTGCTGCGCCACTCACTGGGACTGCTGGGACTGCTGGGGCTGATTACAGCCTTGCTCTTTATCGGGGCGATTATCACGATCAAATTTGTGCCCGATGCCCCGGCCCCGCCTGCGGACCGGCTGCCGCTGGGGAAGGCGCTGGCGACGCTTTCCGACCTGCGCGTCCGCGAGAATCCGGATTTCTTCGGTCTGCTTTACTCGCGCTTCTTTATTAATTTGAGCTACGCAACTGTCGGGTCGTTCCTGCTCTACTATCTGCAGGACACCATTCGTCTGGGGGAAGTGGGGGCGGGCAATTTCCAGCCCTACGTCATCCTGGTTGCAACTGTGGCGGGTCTAGTCGGAACCCTGGTGGCCGGTTCGTCCCTGAAGCGCTATTCAAAGAAGCAGGTCATCTACGCGGCCTGCGCACTTCTCGCGGGCGCGTCCCTCGTGTTCGCGTTCACCAGCGGGAAAGCCATGGTGCTGGTGCTGGCATTTGTGTTTGGCGCGGGCTGGGGCTGTTTTCAGGCTGTGGATTGGGCGATGGCCGTCAATCTGCTCCCTCCCGGTGGCGCGGCGCGGTACATGGCAGTCTGGCACGTCTGTATGACCGTTCCGCAGATCATCGCGCCGCTGTTTGGGAAAATTGCCGATGTGCTCAACAGGCAGTACGGCAGTGGCTTCGGTTGGCGCGCGGCTATGATGTCCACTGTCCTCTACTTGATCATTGGCACGGTTCTGCTGCGCCGGGTCCGTGAGCGGGAGATCAAAGATGCGGTTTCCGTGGACGGTGCCGTGGCTGCGCTCTAGCAGGAGCGCTGCCGGCTTTCGGCGAATACAATAGTGTCAGCAGTGTTCTTAAGGAGACCCTGGTTTCATGTCAAACGAATTCAACGATCCCTCCGCTCGTCCCGGTATGTCTACTGCCGGTCCCGCCGTGCAGATGGTCAACAGCATGATCAGCGATGCGGTGCGGCTGGGTGCGTCGGATATCCACATGGAACCGCGAAAGGGGCTTCTGGAGGTGCGCTTCCGCGTGGACGGCGTCCTCCACGTCTGGAAAAACCTGCCCAAAGATCTTCAGGACATCTGCGTCGCCCGTGTCAAGGTCCTGGCGGAACTGGACATCAACGAGCGGCGACTTCCGCAGGACGGACGTATCACAATCTCCGTTCCGGGGAAGTCTCTTGACCTTCGCGTCTCCTCGTTGCCCGTCCTTTATGGCGAGAAGATTGTTCTGCGTATCCTGGACCGCTCAATGTCGGTGCGGCCCCTAGACGGGCTGGATTTCTCGCCCTACAACAAGATGGCATTCGAGGAGCTGATTCATCAGCCGCTGGGACTTCTTCTGGTAACGGGACCCACAGGCTCGGGCAAAACCACGACGCTCTACTCGGCCTTGAACGTTCTCAAAAGCAAGACAACGAATATCGTGACCTGCGAGGACCCCATCGAATACGACATTGACGGGATCAACCAGAGCGCGGTCTTTGAGAAGGTGGGGCTTACGTTTGCCCGCCAGCTTCGGGCGATTATGCGCCAGGACCCCGACATTATTCTTGTGGGAGAGATTCGCGACGCCGAAACGGCGGAAACCGCATTCCGGGCCGCGATGACGGGCCACCTAGTTCTTTCGACACTCCACTCGAATGATGCCCCGACCTCCATTACGCGACTAGTGGATATGGGCGTACCGCCGTTCCTGATCTCCTCAGGTCTGGTCGGGGTAGTCGCTCAGCGTTTGGTGCGACGTCTGTGTCCATTCTGCCGTCGGCAGGCGCCGCCCACCCCACAACAAGCGGCGCTGCTGACCATCAGCCCGACAGAGCAAATCTATCATCCGGTTGGGTGTCAGAAGTGTGACGGCACCGGCTACAAGGGCAGAATCGGCGTTCATGAGGTGGTCACCATCGATGAACGGATGGAGCGCCTGATTATGGACCGCGCCCCCGGTTCCCAGCTTCGGCAGGCGGCACGGTCAGCGGGGATGGTCCCGATCCGCGAAGATGCCCTGATGAAGATCCGCACCGGTTTGACATCGGTCGAGGACGTGATACGCCAGGTCTATGTCCGTGTCGATGTGGATGTGGATGATCCGCTGGCGGATGTCCCGCTCGCTGAGCCCGCACAGATCGCGGGAAGCGCCAGCCCGGCTCAGCTTCCGGCAGGATAACCGAATAGTATGGGGGAGCATCAGCCTGAGGAGTTGTCCGGGGATTCGCTGCGACATGCCCGCCGCGTTCTCACGGAGGAAGCCGATGCGCTTCGCCGGATCGCGGAACGGCTGGATGGGGTGTTTGCGCAGGCCGTACAAGTCCTGTGCGACTGCACCGGGCGCGTCGTGGTCACGGGTATGGGGAAGTCCGGTCATGTAGGACGGAAAATCGCGGCGACGCTCGCGTCGCTGGGTACCCCCGCCTTCTTTCTGCATCCCGCGGAAGCCCTGCATGGCGACCTGGGACTGGTCACAGAGGACGATGTCGTCCTGGCCCTTTCCTATTCCGGGGAGACCGACGAGCTGCTCGCGATACTTCCTGCCCTCAGGCGTCGCGGTAAAACCCTCGTTGCAATGACCGGCGGCGTTTCGTCAACGCTTGCCACCGCCGCGAGCCTTGTTCTGGATGTCAGTATCGGGCGAGAGGCCTGCCCGATGAACCTCGCGCCCACCACCTCGACCACGACGATGATCGCCCTCGGAGATGCCCTTGCGGTTGCCGTCATGGAGGCGAAAGGCTTCACCCGGTCCGACTACGCCCAGATTCACCCCGCCGGGTCTCTGGGACGGCGCCTGCTATTGCGTGTCTCGGAAGTGATGCGGTCTGGCAGGGAGCTTGCGGTTGTCCATGAAACGGTGAGTGTGCACGACGCCATTCTCGCCGTCACCCAGGCAAACGCGGGCGCGGCCTGTGTCACCGACGAGGCCGGAAAACTGACCGGAATCCTGACGGATGGCGACGCTCGGCGCTATCTGCTGTCGTTTGGCCTGGAATCCTGGACACAACCGGTCCGTGAGGCGATGACCCGCGAGCCGCGACGGGTTGTCGGGGACCCGCTGGCCGCCGAGGCGCTGGACCGTTTTGAGCACGAGTCCGGCAAAGGCGGAAATCCTATCGGCGACCTTCCCGTGGTCAATGAGGCGGGAGAACCGGTGGGAATGCTGATGCTGAAAGATCTCGTCCGCGCGGGGATCGTGGTGCCCGATGCCACCGCTTGACACCACGGTTGCTGCTCGCCTTGCCAGTATGCGTCTCCTGGCTCTGGATGTCGATGGAACGCTCACGGACGGTACCATCGGGTACGACGATACGGGCCGTGAGACCAAGCATTTCTCAATACACGATGGGCTGGGAATCGTCCTCGCTCGCCTGGTGGGACTCGAGACTGCATGGATTACAGGCCGCACCTCGCCGCTGGTCGAGCGCCGAGCCCGCGAACTTGGGGTGACACTATTGTTTCAAGGCGTTCGGGATAAAACGGCTGTTCTTGCTGATATCGCCGTTCGTAAGGGCCTTGTTATGGAAAACATCGCCTACATGGGCGATGACCTGAACGATCTCCCTGCCTTGAGAATCGTGGGAGCGGCTCTTGCCCCCGCGAATGCCGCCCCGGAAGTCCTCGCCGCCGCTCATTATGTCACTCCAAGAATGGGAGGGCACGGCGCGGTCCGCGACGCGATAACCACTATCCTGCGTGCCCGCGGTGATTATGACGCCGCCCTTGGCGCTTACCTCGTTTCTCTCTCCTCACCAATCGCAACACCGATTCAGTAACTTTCTTTTCCGCTTCCCTTTGTTGTTCCGGAGTATCTACTCAGAGGCAAACAGTCAGCGAAAAGGCAAACTATTTTTTGCCTTCATTGCTGCTAATAGATGACGTCCTCTAAGAGAAAAGATATAATGATAACACTGCAATCAACCCCAACCAGGAAGCAAACAGAAAGGGTGACAATGATGGAAGAGTTATTGGTTGTGGAGGCAGATGCGCTAAAAAACAACGTGGTAAACACACCACGACGAACAGAGGATGGCCGTCCCAACGAAGAGTGGATTCGGGGACGCTGCCCGGAGTGTGGAGATGATCTGGTCTCCAACTTCTACTACATTGGTGGCAAGGGATACCTGCTTGTGTGGGAATGCTGGGATTCCCTGAAAGAAAACCCGCAATGTAGTTACCGGCGAGTGCTTTAGAAGGAATCGGCCCACACGGAACGTTGCTGGAATAACAGGCACGATGTAGCGAAAGGAAGAAAATGGTGAGCAACGAAGAACGAGAGATGATGACAAATGCGGGCGGACGGGATCTGACCCGTGTGCAGATATACAAGCATGTGACCAGGGATCGGGTACTGGATATCAGCGACATGCTGAACCTGGAACCGAAGCGGAGCAAAGTGGCTTTTACGCTGCTTGAGTTCGACGAGAACTACAAGGCAAAGACGCGGGTGCGCCATTATGCGGATGTCCCTGATTTCAAGCTGGTGTGCTGGGATATTCTGAACGGTCATTTCGCGGAATGGACCGACCACAAAGGGTCGCCATCCCATGATGGTCAGGGTATGCAGGCGCGTGTGATGACACTTCGCAAGGATGTGAAATATCGCCAGCCGTATGTCCTGAAAATCGACAACGGGATGGGGGAAGCTATGGAGAGCGGTGCGGTAAAGATGGTACGCGCCACCGATTCACTGACGCTTCTGATGCCGGAGTGGGATGCGCGGCGCATGGCACAGTCTGTCCTGGATTATATTCGGGACTGGGAAACCGTGAATTTCCGCCGACGCCAGGAGGCCCAGACGATCATTCTGCCTGCCCAGGATTTTGGAACGGCGCCGAACCCGGCCCCTATTATGCCGGATTATGCCGCAGTTGAAACAGCGGATTCGTCTCCTATCGCCGGACGACAGAAGCGTACCGCTTCACGTACCGCCGCGTAATCGGAAAATATAATAACGGGACAGGGAAAGGCTGAGGCTGAATCGCCTCAGCCTTTCGTGCATCTATGCTATAATAGCGGCAAGCTTCGCCTGCCCATTCAGGGAAACAGACAGTGGATGAAGCCGAATATGCCTGCGTTGCCCATGCGCAGAGGAGCTTTCGCGAACATGCCCTATGTAATTACTGAGCCGTGTGTCGGCGTCAAGGATAAGTCGTGCGTTGCCGTCTGTCCTGTAGACTGCATTCACGGTACGGACGACGACAATCAGCTTTTTATTGACCCGAGCGAGTGTATCGACTGTGGACTTTGCGAGCCGGAATGTCCGGTTGACGCCATCTTTATGGAAGACGAAGTCCCGGAACAGTGGAGCAATTTTATTCAGCTGAACGCCGACTACTACAAAAAGTAGCGCCGGCTGGTAAATTTACAGTCGAGGGGCGAGGCGTCTGTCTCGCCCCTCTTCGTGTTTCAATTGCTTCTCAGGGAAACTGTGTACTCATGCAACCCCCACTGATCGCCATGGTTCAGGTCCGGACTTACGAGTTAGACTCCTTCGGGCATGTCAATAATTCCATATATCTTAACTATCTTGAGGAAGCGCGCTCCGAGTTTCTCAAACAGATGGGTGTCTCGTTTCTTGATTTTGCACATTACGATGTGCAGCTCGTGATTGTCGAGTCCTATGTCAAGTACGTGAGCGCCGCCCGCTATGGTGACACAATCGAGATTACGGGAAAGTTACGTGGAGTCAGCCCTGTCTCTGTCTATATAGACTATGTGCTGACAGAAA
>JAZKEA010000628.1:11957-12772 GCA_040387315.1 Armatimonadota bacterium
AACCGACACGCGCTCCGCAGCCGTTTCAGAAGGCGTTTCGTACCTCCGCGGATGCGTGAATGCGTTCAGGAAAGCGATGTAAGACTTTTCCTCGTCCTATTCGATCAGACAATCAAGGTATGATTAGAGCAGCGATCTACATTCATGGGATCAACTCTATTTCAGAAAACGGCAGGGAACTTTTCAGCCCGCTATTTCCGTTGTCCTTGTAGGCGCTCTCCCTATTTATCTGTCTGATGAGGGCTATAAGCTAACTGATATGTCACTGAGCTCAACCGAAACGGAAACGCCCCAGAAGTCATCGGTGGCGACCTCGGTTTCAACCGCGGGATTTCGAATGCCTTCTCTGCCGCCACGTTTTGTCAAGATCGCGGTGGCGTTTGGACTTTTCTGTCTCCTCGACCTGTTAGTGGTCCGCCAGCTGAACCCCAGTCAGCAAAATCTTGCGATAGTCTCGTCCATTCTCAGTGCCGTGGTAATACTTCTGGTGGTTTACCTGCTCCCTTTTTTCGAGCGACAGCAGGAAAAGATTGATCTTCAAAGCCGCGAGATAGAGACGCTTCACGCGATGGATACGGCGATTGTTAGCGAACTTGATCTTCCACGCCTGCTTGAAGTCGCCGTGCTGAATGCGGTTCGTGCGGTAGATGGCGAAGCAGCCGGGGTCGCCATTTTCCATCCGTCTACCGGCAAGCTGATGGGAGAGCAGTTACGTGCGGTTGGTCTCGCGGAAGCGGAGGCGGAACGGTTGCGCTATATCACGCGCAGCGGCAGAGCAGCCGCCGAAGGCGGCCAAGCAGCCACCGCAGGTGGCC
>JAZKEA010000629.1:0-16447 GCA_040387315.1 Armatimonadota bacterium
GCGCTCGGACTGCAGGCCTATCGAGCGGATCACAGTAGTTATCCGGAAGACTTGAACACCCTTGTCAGTGAGAAGTATCTGAAAAAAGTCCCCTCCGACCCTTTCAGCAGCACAGGGGACGGCCCTCTGCGCTACCGCCGTCTAGCGAACGGAAAGTACCTTCTGTATAGCATTGGCCCAGACTGCGTGGATGACGATGGAACGCCGATTCAGGCTAGATTTTCCAGCGGCAAATCCAGGTATTGGGCAGAGGCGGATATGAATGGGGATTACGTCGTCGGCGTTAACAACATCCAGACCGTAAAGTAACCCTGGTCTTACCCGTAGCGCCACGCGAACTCCCGCTGTTCTTCACTCTGACCACTTTGCCATCGAAATTGTGAACAAGAAAATGCGGATAGCCGTAACCAGGTGGCTTCTGGCGCGTTCTATCTATAGTAATTTCCTCAGGGAGCAGAACGATGAGAAGACAGCAGAAACCCCCTACGCGCGAGGTAACTTCGGCAGCGCTGGCATATCTCCTGAAAAGACGCCTGTGGCTCGCCGCCGATATAGCGGCAGTCACCGCCATCGGCGGCGGTCTCTGGTGGCAGTGGCTGAATATCGTGCCAACTGTCGCGATTCCCGCCCCGCCTCCCTTGCCAAATCCGAACGCCTTCGACACGTTCAGTCAGGCAGGAAAGCTGATCGTGGACAAAGACGCCATTGACGGTATCACTGCCAAAGCGGATCAGCTTCCGAGCAAACGAAACGGGGTGCCATACTCTGACGCCGAAAAGGCAGCGGCAATCGCGGCAAACGCGGACGCTCTAAAGACCCTGCGCTCCGGCTTTTCGCAGACGTTTCAGCACCCTGCTCGTCGCTCCTTTGATGCCATGTTCCCCGAACTCGCAAAATTCCGGGCATTGGCCCGTCTTCTGAATGCCGAGGGGCAAGTCCGCGAGACAAACGGCGATCTTGGCGGTGCGGCCCAGAGCCGCCTGGATGCAATTCATCTGGGCACCGAGGTTCCCCGTGGCGGCAACTTGATCGCGTCTCTCGTCGGAATGGCCTGTGAGAACATCGGGCGTGGCCCGCTCTGGAGCCTCGCCGATAAACTTTCAGGGACCGAGGCACGCGCCGCCGCGAAACGGCTTGAGGAGATGAACGCGCAGCGTATGCCATGGGCGGAAGCCCTGGTCGAAGAGAAGTGGTCCACGGAGGCAGGTTTGCTCAAAGAGTTCCAAACAAAGAGCACGCTGCGGTTCTGCCGGGAGGCGACACAGATGGTCTCTGGAGACAGCAATGACGCTGACACTGGCTGGTATGAAGACCTGAGCAGGATGGCTCCTATGATGATCCCCTTAGTCAAAACCAGCAAGACACGCATTGCCCAGGATCACGCCGCGTATATGGACAGCGTCATCGCGCGGGCGCGTCTGCCGTATGCGGCAGCCTCCACCTATTCTATGCCTCCTATGCCGAACGATCCGATAAACGCAATTCTGTTCCCCGTGTTCGAGGGTGCCCATATCAGGGATGCCGATGTGCGGATGCAGAATAGTCTGCTTATCACGGTTCTCGCACTCCGGGCGTATCAAGCGGAGCAGGGGGCTTATCCTGAGGACTTGAATGCTCTTGTTACCAATGGCTATCTGAAGCAGGTCCCTTCAGACCCCTTCAGCGCATCCGGCAATGCGCCTGCCCGGTATCGTCGCCTGGTGGATGGTAATTATCTGCTCTACAGCGTCGGTCCGGATGGCAAGGACGATGCGGGAACGGCAATACCCGCAAGGAAGGGCATAACATCCAGGATGTCTGTGGAAGCGGATTCGAAAGGGGATTTCGTGGTCGGTGTCAATACGGTTTCGGCAGAGCCGCCGACCCGATCTTAGCGGTTTTGTAGATATGGGGAGGTAAGGAGATCACCCCCACCTGCACCTGTTGCTATTGCGCCGTGTTGAGGAAACCTCGCGCCCGCAGCCAGGCGGCACACTCGCGCGGCCATGCGGAAAGCACCGGGTCCGTACCGCCGAGGCCATAGCCATGCCCGCCGTGTTCGTAAACCTGCATCGCGTAGGGAACATGGTTCGCCGAAAGGGCCATGGCGAACTCCAGACTGTTCTCCACCGTCACCACTTTGTCATCCACGCTGTGAACCAGAAAGGTCGGCGGCGTTTCCGGGGTGACGTGTCTTTGATTGGACAGGAACTCGATCATCTCCGGTGAAGGATTCTCTCCGAGCAGATTTCGGAGCGAACCCAAATTTACGCTTCGACTGTCCAGCGTTATTACGGGGTAGATCAGGATGGCGACATCGGGACGGCTTCCGGAACGCTCTATCGGGTCTGCCGATTCCGGGTTTCCCGCATCGAAATGCGTGGCTGCCGTCGAGACCAGATGACCGCCCGCCGAAAATCCGAGTATGCCGATGCGCTGCGGGTCCAAATCCCATTCGCTGGCACGAGCGCGAACGGTGCGGATCGCGCGCTGAATATCTGTCAGGGGGGCGGGATGCTTGTAGCCGGGAGCGAGCCGGTAACGCAGGACAAAGGCGGAAATTCCAAGGCTGTTCAACCAGAGGGCGATAGGTTCGCCCTCATGTGGGGCAAGCACATGATAACCACCTCCCGGACAAACGATGACGGAAGCCCCGTTCCGCTGGCTGGTCGGTGGGTAGTGGGTAAGCAGGGGGACATCCAGTGAACTGCTGCCGAGTGCACCGGGAACCTGGCCCTCAGGCCAGAGAAGCAAGGTTTCCATGTCGGAACGGTTCGACAAATCACCTGCCGCTTCCTGCCAAAATCGGCTGACTACGCAGGAGGCTGAGGCAGTACCCCGTTCGGGTCAAAGGCGTTTTTCAGAGCCCGCAAGGCTGCCGTCGCCTCCGGCCCACGCTCCTGCTGGAAGAACGCGCGGCGCGTGCTGCCGACACCGTAATGATGCGCGATACTGCCGCCTGCCGCCTCGATTGCGGAAAATACCGCCGCGGCGATTCGCCCGTATAGTTCCGCTGCCGCCTCCGGTGTTGGCGGCTCTGCCTGAGCCTCGAAACGGCAGGTGACAGCCGCACCTGTGGGGTAGGCATGAGTGATTTGAATATCCAGGTGCGTCACCAGAGGGTTTACAGCGGCGCGTGCTGCCGCATACACCGCCTTTATCGCCGACCAGGGAGCGGACACGGCAAACACGTCCGCAAGCCCGCCGGGACGGGCATTTGGTGCAAGCCAGTCAGTGCGGCTGCGCTCCTCGTCGAACCATTTCTCTCCGATCTCGGCGGGATGAGCGGTTCCTCCGACCTTCTGGCAGACGGCGTAAGCGATCTGGTAGGGACCGGTTTGGGCCAACTCATCTCCTTCAAAAGCCAGCAGGAGAAGGGGAGACGCAGTCGCGGCAATATCCCCTGCGAGTAGTGCCCCGGCGGCTTCGGTATCCAGGAGACGGATCGCGGCGGGGCGGGCGTCGCTGCGGTAGATGAGTCGCAGAGCGTCCACCGCGTCCCCGAAGGAGGTAAAGGTAAATGCGGTCCAGGCACGCACTTCCGGAATCGGGCGCATCCGTAGCGCAACCTCGGTGATAACTCCCAGCGTTCCCTCGGAACCAATGAAGAGGTCATGCAGATCAAAGGCCGCGTTTCCGCCAGGGGCAGGGGACGTTCGGATTATAGAACCGTTCGGAAGCACCACCTCTAATCCCGCGGTAATATCGCGCTGGCGACCGTAGCGTCCGGAGAATAGCCCGATCGCATTGGATGCTACCGCCCCCCCGACCGCAGCCAGGTGAAGACTTTGCGGCAGGAAACCCAGCGTGTACTCGTGGGCATTGAGCTGATCCTCCAGGGCTGCTAGCGAGTACCCCGCGCCAACATGAACCAGGAGTGATTCTTCTTCTAAACGGATAGTCTGAAGCCGCGACAGATCAAGCGCCACTATGCCGGCGGACCTGCTGTCGGCACCACCGTTGCCGACAATGTTCGACCCGCCGCCAACGGGAACCAGCAAGGCTTTGTGTTCGTTCGCCCATCGGACAACTGCCGTGACCTGTTCGGTGTCTTCCGGAAGGGCAACGGCATCCACGACAAGGGCATTGCCCGCCATCTTGGCCTTGGTGTAGAGGGGACTCCAGGAACGAGAGGCATGGGTACGGGTATCCATGTCCAATTTGACGTTCTCCTCGCCTATCAGTGCGGCGAGAAGAGGCAGGTAATCAGTGGCTGGCATAGATGGCTCAGGATTCCGTCGCACTTCGATACAGACTCGACCAGACACTTTCGTAATCCTGTGGACGGATCATGAACCGCAGAAAGTCAGGGTTGCGCCGGAAGGCGGTCAGCATGGGCTCTTCTTTTTTAAGGCCAAAGGCCGAAATGTCATGTGAGGTGACAATGCGCGGCGGCAGAAGACCCGTTCCATAGCGGGCGTTCGGCTCCGCTGTCCAGGTTCCGCTCTCCTCTCCTTTCAGAAGAAAGTGAGCCATGCCACCGAGGCTTGCCAGCGCGTCAAGCTGCAAAATGCAGTCCTCGCAGCGCCAGGACCCGACCACCAGGGGCGTATCGCCGACGTTCACGAGAAGGCTTGCCCAACCGGGAGCCACGACCGCCTTGTCCCCGGGGAAGAGCGGAGTCACGATAGCCTCACGGCCCGCATCGGAGGTTACCCCGTTCTGTAGGTAGAGGAGGCCGTGTCCATGCCATATCTCGTGCACTTCCGGATAGGCGATGTTGGTTCCGGGCGCCGACGAGTTACCATGGCCTCGGGTACGTGCCAGCTCCTGCGGACCAATCGTACCGGGACGGAGCGCGAGGGCGGTATATACCAGGCCTCGCCGCACGATCTCCTCCTGGCTCTCCGGGGTGGGAGCAACGCGACGATAAAGCGTGTACAAGGTGTCATCACTGGCAGAGTGGCTGGGGTCGCACAGAAGAGTTTGCAGATCGGCTGACTTGCGCCTCTCCTCCGCCTCAACGGAGACTTCAGGGCTGAATTGGAGCGAAAGAGTAGAAGCGTCAAGCCCCACATTGATTCCCGCGAACGGATGAAGATCAGTTATTTCTGCCATATAGTTTCGACGTTCGCCGAACACCCGATTGTTTCCTGCCCTATGCTCGGGGTTTTGGGAAGGTATAATCCATGTATAACCATATAGCTTCCCGAAAACGGGAATGTATGGAGAAAACGGTTCGGTAAATGCCTCCTATTCACGCCTCTGATCTTTTTATTGTCGCCACGCTCGTTGTCCTGGAAGGTCTTCTTTCGGCTGACAATGCGCTGGTTCTTGCTCTGCTTGTGCGTCATCTGCCGGACGACCAGCAGAAAAAAGCTTTGCTGTACGGGTTAGTTGGGGCTTTTACCCTCCGTGGCATTGGGATTTTTCTTGCCAAGTTCATCATGAATTTGTGGCCGGTTTGCGCTATCGGGTCCCTTTACCTTCTGGGACTCGCGATACGCCACTTTCTTCAGAAACCCCACAACGAGGCCGACGAAGCCGCGGGCAACGCAGGCAAAAAGAAGGTCGGCTTCTGGCACACGGTAATTTTAGTAGAACTGACCGATATTGTTTTCGCGGTAGATTCTATTCTGGTTGCCGTGGCGCTGGTGAACAATCCCAGTAAGATCTGGATCGTTTATACCGGCGGTTTTCTCGGAATTGTTTTGCTCAGGCTTGCGGCCACTTTCTTTATCAAACTGATCAAAAAGTATCCTACTCTGGATCATATGGCCTACGGGCTTGTCGGATGGGCAGGCGTAAAACTGGCATCGACAACCGTGGATATTTTTTACCGGTCACGTGGCGCTGCTGAGGAAAACCTGCCTCACCTTCTCAAGCCGCCTATCTTCTGGGTTGTTTTCGCTTTGATCGTTATCGGCGGCATCATTTATGCTGTGCGTCACAAGCGGACGCTTGACGACGATGCGGAATCCGCTCGAAATGACGCCGATCTGGAATGCCTTGAAGACGGCGGGTTTGTCATGGATCGGACGCCTCCTCCCGGCCCTCCGTCCTGAATCACCTATTTCAGATCCCAATCGGAATCCGCTGCCGAACGCCAGGTCTGCTCAAAAGGCGCCGCGCGGACATGCCCATCACAGTAGGCGATTACGGACAGACCGTTATGCCGTTTCTTCGCGATCTGGGTGTCCCAGTTCCCGCACCCGGCGACTGCGGGGTACAGCGAACAGGGCGGCACCGCTTTCCCGGTTGAGTAATGGTAAGGGTCGCTGGTGTTGGTCGTATCGGACCATGGGTCGAGGCACATATCAAAGTACTCGGAGGCCCAGAACGGGTCGTTCTTGGAAGGCAGGGGGCTTGGAATCGTGACCCCAACGATCTTCGCCCAGTTGTCGCCGCGAAGCGTGCTGTAAACTGTTCCCGCAGGAGCGGCAATGTCCGCCAGGGTTCGCGGCGTTCCCGTAATATAGCCGTTATCGGTGAAAGATCCCCACATCGCGGGCACATCCCGATCCGGGTCGGACGGGTCCCACCAAACGCTCGATTTGTTGTCTATTCCCATACCCATCTTGATGTACGGGTTTACGGCGCTGTGGTAGTTTTGTACCGCCCAGTAGCTAACCGTCTCCGGGTGCCCGGTAGACACTGTTTCCATGGTCATGGGGAATGTCTCATCGTAATCCTGTACATACATCAGCACCGCGTTATTGATCTGCTTCAGGTTCGAGAGGCAAGCGGCCTGACGCGCTTTAGCGCGTGCCTGCGCGAAGACAGGAAACAATATAGCCGCTAAAATTGCAATAATGGCTATCACAACGAGAAGCTCGATCAGGGTAAACGCATTCGATGACGGTGCCGCGGCACGTGAAACAGGTTTGCCTGGAACATTCTCACAGGCTGACAGATTGAACATTGAAACTCCTCCTGAAATGGTTGGGGAGGAGCCGGGCAGTGGTACTATGAGGTGTCTAACGCCTCAGGATGCCACGGTATCCGGCTCCGACAGAGGCCCCCGGCGCTGCAACGCCGTGGGCCTTTTTTGATGCGTTATGCCTCCTTCGTGCGAGGCGCTTCGGGTTTCTCCTTATAAACGAACATGACATAGGCGGTGAACAGAAGCACCACGGCGACCGCGGTGGAAAACCAGACGGGCCCGATAGTGTCCCAGAGCAGTTTCAGATTCAGCCCGGCGATAATCGTGCACACCAGATAACCTGCTATCTTCAGCCACAGCGGGTTGACAAACTCACCCATTCGCTTCCGGTCCGACGTAAACATCAGGAGCGGAAAGATCGCGAACGAGAGCTGCATGGAGAGAACGACCTGGGACAGAATCAACAACTGAACCGTGTTTTTTCCTCCCGAGATGCTGATCAGAATGATCGCAGGAATGATCGCGAGCCCCCTGGTAATCAGCCGTCGCAGCCAGGGTGAAATATGGATGCGGAGAAAACCTTCCATGACGATCTGCCCGGCCAGAGTACCGGTAATCGTCGATGACTGACCGGAGGCGAGCAGAGCGACCGCAAAGGCTGTCGCTGCCGCACCGCCCAGCATGGGATTCAGCAGTCGGTGCGCCTGCTCCAATTCGTCGACAACGGTGCCGGTTTTGTGAAAGGCCGCCGCCGCCAGTACCAAAATCGCCGCATTGACGAAAAAGGCGGCTCCCAAAGCGAGAATGGTGTCCAGCGTGTTGTAGCGAATTGCCTGACCCAGACCGGCGGGCGAGCGATCATTTGCTCGAGTCTGGACGACGGAAGAGTGCAGGTAAAGGTTATGCGGCATCACCGTGGCGCCTAGAATACCCAGCCCGATAAGCAGGGACCCGCCCTCGCCACTGAAGGGCTCCGGGAAACTGGGGGTGAAAAGCCCCTGGGCGACGCCCCCCCAGTCCGGACGCGCCAGAAACATCTCGAGCGCGAAGCAGGCCGCGACCGTCGCGACAAGGGTTATCACGATGGCCTCCAGCTTTCGGAACCCGAAGTGACCCAGGGCGAGGATCAGAAGAACATCGAATCCTGTTATCAAAACGCCCCAGATGAGCGGAATCTTAAACAGCAGCTGAAGCGCGACGGCGGAACCAATGACCTCGGCAAGGTCGCAGGCGATAATTGCGATCTCGCACAGAAGCCAGAGCGCAATGGCGGCGGGCTTCTTGTAGTAATCACGGCACGACTGGGCGAGGTCGCGTCCGGTCACCAGACCCAGCCGTGCGCAGAGAGTCTGCAGAAGCATCGCCATCAGGTTTGATGCCAGGATCACCCAGAGCAGTGCGTAACCGAACTTGGAACCTCCCGCAAGGTCCGTGGCCCAGTTGCCGGGATCCATATATCCAACGCTGACAAGATAGCCGGGTCCCGCAAAGGCAAGGAATCGCTTCAGGCGGCTGATGCCCTTTGGTATCGCGACCGTACGATGCATATCCGGGAGCGAAGGCGTCGCCACCTGCGGTTCTGACGAATTCAGTGTTCCGGTAGTCATAATTTTATTGATGCGTGTTCCTCTTTACTTGAAACGATGTGCTATCCCTGCCCCGACGAAAAATCCGGAGCGGACGCCTCTGGTGACGCCGGTGCCGCCATTGAGATCGACCTGGGTGTCCTTTCCGAGCAGATACGTCAATCCTCCGTCCACATAGGTTCCTGTTACACCCCCGTACTCGGTTGGGGAGATACGGTAGGTCTCAACGAACATCCCCAGGGTCTGGGACGCATTGTAACCAAGGTTCAAGCCGCCCGAGTATTGATCGAACCGTTTGCCTTCGCTCCGGGCATCGCTATACACAAAATTCGCTTCCAAGCTGTACTTATCTGCGAAATCAAAGTGGCTCTCGAGCGCCGCCTGTGGCTGAAGGTGGCTGTCTCCCAACTGCTTCGATCCCGTGGGGAGGGTGGTGCCCAAAATCAGCGCCAGAGACGGACGTTTCGCCTCCATGCCATCCAGAAACCGCCATTTCGCGCTGAAGGAGCTGTCCGCCAGACCGCGCGTTCCGGGCATACCGTCTCCGCTGCTAAACCAGTCATAGGCGGGAACACCAAGTCGGATCTCGGCGCGGGAGGAGATGCCATAACGCAGCTGTGCGCTGTTGTCTATCTCATGTTCCGACGTCTTTCCGTCCCGGGCATACTGGTATCCCGTTTCAAACTGAAACCTTGCCAGGGGAACCGTGTCGGTTCCGTTGGTGAAGCCGGGCCGCTCCGGGCTGATGGGGTCATCGGCCTCCTGCGCCTGACAGGGTATAAGGGCCAGCGATGACAGTGAGCAGAAAAGAATCGATGTCGTCAGAGAATTCATAGACTGCCATGCGCCCCCAGAAGAAGACCGAACCCATAGGCAAGAGCGCCGCCCAGCATGCCGACGAAAGTCATCTCAAGGCCCTGAGTGAGCCAGGAACGCCCAGTTATGAATGTCTTGCTTGCGCCAACAGCGAAGTGGGCGATGATGGAGATAACGAGCGACTGGATAACCGCGCCGAGGCCGCTGGAATAAAAGAAGGGAATAATCGGCAGAAATGCGCCGACAGCGGTTGACACGGTTGCAACCAGCGCAGATGTCCAGGGATTTGGAAGACGCTCCTCGGAAAGGCCCAACTCCTCGGCAACCATGGTGTTCAGGAACTGTTTCGGCGACTTTGTGAGCCGTTCCGCCATCTCGTGCGCTTCCTGCTCCGTGAAGCCCTTGATCTGGTACATCAGTTCCAGCTCTTCGCGCTCGTGCGCCGGGTCCATCTCGATCTCACGCCGTTCGCGTTCAATCTCGGCCTCATGAACCTCGCGCTCGGACTTCGCGGCGAGATAGGCAGACGATCCCATGGAAAACGCGGACCCGATAAGACCGGCGAGCCCCGCCACCAGAACGAACTTCGGGCTGGTCGGTGCGGCCCCCGCGACCGCGGATACGATCCCGAAGACCGCTCCCAGTCCGTCATTGATTCCGTAAATGGCATCACCGATCCAGGTGCCGGTTCCGTGCGCGTGCCACTTCTCTTTTCCAAGAAGCGCATCCAGTCGGGACCGCGGCCCCGCGGAGGATTCCGCTGCCATTGCCTGAAGACGTGCCGCGTGCGCCTCTTCATCGGGGATGACTTTTTCGAGGATTCTGGTTGATTCCGGATCATCCAGGGCACGTATCTGCGCCTGGTAGTCTACTACGTGACCCCGCTCTTCGCGCTCAATTCGGCGGATCATGGCATCCGGCCCGAACAGCTTCAAAAGCCGCTGCTGCTTTTTGTAATCGCCCTCGGAATCCGCCGGATTCACCGACTCCCCGAGCGCCTCCAGCCGCTGCGCCCATAAGGCGGCATGCTCCTCTTCCGAGAGGGCCATGCGCTCAAGAAGGTCGCGCCTTTTGGGGTTTTGCTCCGCATCCGCGAGAGCCCGGTAGACACGGGAGACGACGATCTCTTCCTTCCAGTTTTCCTTCAGGACACGGATCATTTCCCCTTTCCGTTTGGGCTCTGTCGCGGGGAGTGTCATTTCGCCGCACGACCTTCCGAAGGAACTTCTGAGTAGATCTCATCGGGGGAGGGAATAGGAGCGCCATGAGGACAGGCCTGCGGATATTCCAGAAACGTATCGAGTCGGGCTTCAAACTCCTCGGAGATCACATGTTCCAGCCGCTCCGCTTCCGCGTGGGCATCTTCCAGCGAGAAGCCAAGCGTGTTTGCACAGAAGTACTCCAGCAGGCGATGGTGCCGGGAAAGCTCGGTCGCGGACCGAACCCCTGCCGGAGTCAACCGAACGCCTCGGTAAGGGGCATACTCTACCAGGCCTTCTTCCTTCATGCTTTTGAGCATTTTTGTCACAAAAGCCCGCGACGTTCCGGTACGGTCGGCGATTTCCGAGGGGAGGGCCACCAGTACGTTTTCCGTCTCCCCGGAAGTGCGTTCCGAATCCTGCAGGGCGTGTATCGCCTTCAGAATGTCTCCCGTGGCTTTGCTTAAGTGACGGGGGTTCCGTATCGCTGTAGTTGGTGTTTTAACCATGGTTAACTTAACTCGGGTTAATTGTACCACGCTTGCTATTCTGGTCAAACTTGTGGGAAAATCAACGGCACACGTTTATAAATTCGTCCGCTAAACTATAATCTATACGGATACGATAAAGTCGGACAAAGTACGTTTCTGCCGCCGTTGGAAAACAAGCGGAATCGGCAGACGAGGAGAAAGGTTCGCGAGAATGAGCTTGACGCCCCTGCCGGGCAACGCCACACCAGAAGAAACGAACACCGTGGCTGATCCTGTACAAACAACATCTGCCACAGAGGGAAGGGGAAGACGAATACTGGTCGCCGAGGATGATCAGAATATCCTTCGCCAGATCGTTTTTAACCTGGAGAGCAGTGAATACAAGGTAATTACCGCTACGACCGGTGTGGAAGCGATGCGCCTCATGATGGGGAACAAGCCGGATCTGTTGATTACCGACATTATGATGCCGGAGATGGACGGATATGAACTGGTGTCCGCCCTGCGCCGCGACGAACTGCTCGCGGATCTGCCCGTGATTATGCTGACTGCAAAAACGCTGGATGACGATGTGGCTCAGGGGTACGGCAGTGGTACGGACCTTTACCTGACCAAGCCGTTTAATCCCGTGGAACTGCTCTCGTTCGTCCAGCGAATCCTCGGATAAGGCTTGGAGCGAATAACTCGCTTTGCAGGGTTGAAAACGCTAAAAACGGAACTAACATCGAAATCGGCAAGTTGTAAAAGTGTAGATCCGGCCCCTTTTAATCGTAACTCGCGATGTCAAACCCGCTGCTTTCCGTTGTGGACATTACCGCCGCCGGATGACCAGGCTTGATGCCTATGAAATCTAAGGAGCATCTCTTCGATGCCGATGCAGCAGCCATCCTCGCCTAACATCCCTGGAGGGCGACGCATTGCCGACCGATTAAATGATGCCCGCCGTCTGCGTATGGTGGGACGCGATGTTGAACTGACGCTTTTTCAGGAAGCGATTCTCAGCCCCCCTGAGATGAGCCCTTTCTGCGTACTTTCGATCTTCGGCCCTGGAGGAGTGGGTAAATCGACACTCCTTCGGGCTTATGAGGATCTCTGCGGATCAGCGAATATTCCCTGCTGCCTGCTCAACGGCAGGGATATCGAACCATCACCCGACCGCCTTCTTCAGTCTCTGGCGATTGCTCTGGGTCTGGCCGATAAACATGAGGTACTTCCTGTCCTTGCCGCAGCCACCGGACGCCGGGTAATTCTGCTGGATACGTTCGAGGCGCTGGAACCGCTGGAGGGATGGCTGCGAGACACGTTTATCCCACAGCTTGCCGGCGACACCATAGTGGTTCTTGCAGGCCGAAACCCGCTTAGCGCATCCTGGCGCGGTGATGTTGCCTGGCAGCCCTTTTTGCGCACAGCTTCGCTGCGAAACCAGAGTCCTGAGGAAAGTCGCCTTCTGCTGTCGAACCGTCTGATACCGGCGTCACAACAGGAAGCGATTCTGGCATTTACGCATGGATACCCGCTGGCGCTCTCCCTGATGAGTGATCTGATCACCCAGCGCGCCGCCTCGGGCGAGGTTCGCTCCGGTGAGGCCGCGGAGGATGGTCCCAGAGTCCTGCCGGGGGACCTCGAGCCCGCCCCGGATATCGTGCAGGCGCTTCTCGAGCGTTTCATCGACAAAACACCGACTCCGATCCACCGTGCCGCCCTGGAGGTATGTGCACTGCTCCGTGTCACGACAGAGCCGGTTCTCTCGGAGATTCTTGGTGTCCCGGATTCCCGTGAACTTTTTGACTGGCTTCGGGGGCTCTCCTTTATCGAGACGGATCAGCCGGGGATTTCGCCCCATGGCGTTGTGCGAGACAGTCTGATGGCGGATCTTCGCTGGCGCAGTCCGGACCGCTATGGGGATCTGCACCGAAAAGCCCGCTCCTATTATCAAGGGCGCCTGGGCCAGACAGCGGGAGTGGAGCAGCAGCGAATTCTCTGGGATTATGTTTATCTCCACCGAGACAATGGGGTCGTCCGTCAGGCATTTACCTGGCAGGATACCGTCAGTGTCTATCCAGGTCCGGCACAGCCGGATGACAGGGAGATGCTGGCGGAATGGGTGGAGGAGTTCGAGGGAGCGGAATCCGCCCGTATCTTTCGCTACTGGTGGGACCGCCCGGAGGCCCACACGATCCTAGTCTTCCGGCAGCCCACTGACTCGGGCAGTGAGACCGAAGCGGTCGGTTTCCTCATGCAGGTCGCCGTACAGAAGGCAGGAAACGAAGGTCGAGACGTGGACCCTGCCATTTCAGCGGCCCTGGATTATCTGGAAAACAAAGCGCCCCTTCGCGAAGGGGAGGCCGCGACCCACTTCCGGTTCTGGATGGCAAAGGGGTCGTACCACTCCGTGTCCCCGATCCAGAGTCTTATCGTCGTGAACACCATTCGCCACTATTTGACCACCCCGGCTCTGGCGTACTCGTTTTTCCCGGTTCAGGACCCGGAGCAGTGGCTTCCCGCTTTTACGTATGCGGAGATGGCGCGGGTGCCGGAGGCGGATTTCATCATTGGAGAGAAGCGCAGCGCTATCTTCGGGCATGACTGGCGCGTGCAGCCGCCGACAGTCTGGCTTGCTGCACTGGCGGAAAAAGAGATAGCGGGACAGAAGGCAGCCATCGCCGCCGCAGTTTCCGCCAGTGGGAATAGCGCACCGCCTGCCCCTCCAGTACGCCGCGCTGCTGCTGATTCCTTCGTCGTTCTCAGCCATGCGGCGTTCTCAGAGGCGGTGCGGGCAGCGCTGCGTGGAATGACGCGCCCGGAATCCCTGGCAAAAAACCCGCTTCTGCGATCACGTGTTGTTGCGGAACAGGTGGGTGCTTCTCTTGCGGCCCCTGCCCGGGAGCGCGCGAATGCCCTGTGCCGAATGCTGCTGAAAACCGCCCAGGGGCTGGAGGGCGCGGGTCGCCACGACCGCGCGTTTCGCGCTCTGTACCATACGTACCTGCGCCCCGCGCCAACACAGGAGCGAGCCGCCGAGATACTGGATCTGCCGTTCAGCACCTATCGTCGCCACCTCGCGGAGGGAATCGCCCTGATTACAGACACTCTGTGGCAGCAGGAGATAGGCGCTGGCGGGAAATAATGGAGACAAAAACGCCTCACGTTTGTTAACACCCTTGGGAGCCGAAAAGTGAGCAGAAACTGAATACTTTTTAGCCTTCCATTACGTTCTGCATCCCGTTTATACTTCATTTGAAGAGGGAGAAGAAGCAGCGCTGGATTGTCGGCTGCTCTCTCGTTGAATCCTGCAGACGGGTAGAAAGGGAATGTTTACGCGATGTTTACCGTTGTACCGTTTGATCTGACAATGCCGGTTCGCCAGTTTTTCGACGAAGTATGGAACGCGGAAGAGAGCAGAGACTTTACGTATCTTCGCGCAAATCTGGACGAGCTGTTCCTGCCGGAGTTTCAGGACCATAATCCTTTGCTGCCGGATCAAGGGCGCGGGCAGGGCGGCGTCGCCTTTCTCGTATCGTCGTTTCGTGAGGCATTCCCGGATCTGCGTTTCGCTGTCGAGGACATCTTCGCGGGTAAAGACCGCGTTGCTGTTCGGTGGCGAGCCGAAGGCTGCCATCGCGGCATGTTCCTGGGTTCGCCTGGGACCGGACGGCGCTTCGCGATCACCGGAACGGATATCTTCCGTATCGGTCGTGGAAAGATCGCGGAAGCCTGGCACGAATGGGATCGTCAGTCACTTTCTCAGCAGCTGGGAATCGCGCCGCTCCCCGTGCGCTCCGACGCTCCGCGACCACAGATCGATTTCTCCGATTACCGCCGCGCCGCTTGATGCTTAAAGCCCCAGGATGTCCGCGGACCCTTTAAGGTCTGTCAGCACATTCGCGATATGAGTCTCCAGATCAATGCCGATCTCGGCGGCTCCCTTGAAGATATCCTCGCGCGAAACCGCTCGGGCGAAACCTTTGTCCTTCAGTTTCTTCTTCACGGAAGAGACATCGACATCGTCAATCTTGCGCGATGGCCGGACATAGGTCACGGCAGTGATGAAACCGGAAAGCTCATCTACGGCGAACAGATATTGTGCCAGGGTGGAATCGCGGGGTACTCCAGTCTCCTCTGCATGACCAAGGATGGCTCGGACGATAGCTTTGTCATACCCCTCTGCCTGGAGGACTTCGCTGCCTTTGAGTGGATGTTCAGGCACATCAGGATAGCGCTCGTAATCAAAGTCATGCAGCAGGCCCGTCATTCCCCAGAGCGCTTCGTCCTCTCCGAGCCGTCGCGCGGCTCCTCGCATCGCCACCTCGACGGCAAGCATATGCTTTCGAAGTGAATCGCTCTCGGTCCATTGCGTAACCAATTTCCAGGCGTCGTCCCGCGTCTTTGTCAGCACTGTCTCATTCATGTTAGGATTGTAGCGGAGAAAAGTGCCGATGTCCCTTCGCCTGAGTCTTGCCGCCACGCGTACCTACGATATGCTCAAGAGTCGCCCACGAGCGACGCCGCGCCGTTCGGATGCTCGTGATCTGGCGACACTCGATGCGGTCTCGGTACGTCTTCGGCAGCTTGCCGCCGAATATCGGATCAACGGTGAGGAGGGCGCAGGCGGCGCACTCTACGTCTTCTGGACCGAGATTCAGCAGGAGATAGACAGAGGGGCATTCGATGACCTTCTGGACAATCTGTGAATTGACCCACCGGAATATTTTCTCCGTCGTCTGTCAACTTGACGCACCATAGCCTGTGGCTTAATATAAATCAGAGGTTATCGATGCCCACTCCCCGTGTTTTCCACCGAATTCTTCGCCTTTCTGCCGCTTTATGGGGCGTGACGGCACTTTTCTTTTTACTGACGCCGCATCTCCTCGCGGGACCGGACCCTGCGTCCTCTGCAGCTTCCGATAAAACCAAGCTGGTCGTTTGGGGGCTGGAGGTCGGTAAGGAATCCGCCGGTCTGGTGGCCCAGATCGCCGAGTTTGAAAAACTCAATCCGGACATCCACATCTCCGTCCTCTCCATGGGAGCCGGATCGATGAACCCCCAGAAGCTGATGACCAGTATTGTCGGCGGCGTGCCGCCGGACGTCATCAACCAGGACCGGTTTACCGTTGGTGACTGGGCATCCCGCGGCACTTTCCGCGCGATGGATGACTTTCTGGCAAAAGAGGTCGGGGTTGATGCCGTTCGGCGCGAAGATTTCTATCCGGCCACCTGGAACGAGGCGCTCTACAAAGGCAAGACCTACGCGATTCCCACCGGCGTCGATGATCGTATGCTTCTCTACAGCAAAGAAGCGTTTCGTGAGGTCGGTCTCGATCCCGAGCGTCCACCAAGAACCTGGGAAGAGCTGCGTGATGCCGCGAAGCGTCTCACCAAGCTGAATGCGGACGGAACGTATAAGCGCATCGGCTTTATTCCGAATTACGGCAACTCCTGGCTGTACCTCTATTCCTGGCAGAATGGCGGTGAGTTCCTCAGTCCGGACACCCGAACCGTTACCCTGGCGAATCCCCAGACCGTGGGCGCATTAGAGTACATGGTCAGCCTGTA
>JAZKEA010000629.1:16457-21825 GCA_040387315.1 Armatimonadota bacterium
TGCGCTCGGCGGCAATGACAAGATCAGCATCTTTCAGTCCAGCTTTCAGGGAGGCGAGCAGAACCCGTTTTATACCGGCAAGATCGGGATGTTTATCAGCGGAAGCTGGGAGATCAGCAATATCGCCCGCTACGCCCCGGATCTGGATTTCGGCGTCGCGCCCGCGCCCGTACCTGCGGCGCGTCTGAAGGGCGAGGGGATCTTCGCCAACCAGCCTAAGTACATTACCTGGGTCGGAGGGTATTCGCTGGCGATTCCTGCAGGCGCGAAGCACCCCGAGGAAGCGTGGCGGTTCATCCGCTACATGACCAGTGTCGCGGGACAGGTCACCGGCGCTCGTGCACAGCAAGCCTACGCTAAAAGTAAGGGTCGTCCGTTTGTCTTCTCACTGACGGCGAAACCGGTGGTCAACGCTACGCTGCTGAAGGAAGTGCCTCCGCCGAGTCAGCGCCTGCTGGGCGCGCAAAAGGCATTTATTGATCTGCTGCCTGCCGCCCGCTATCGTCCCGTCACCTTTATCGGGCAGACGCTCTGGGATGCGCACGTTCGGGCCTTTGATCGCGCGGTCGCACATGCGCAGTCACCCGAAGCCTCTCTTCGTGAACAGCAGACTCTGGTACAAAAAGAGCTGGATAAGTCCTATGCACGGGAGTCGCTGCCGCTCTTTTCGTTCGCGGGGCCGATTATCGTCATTGGGATCGTCGCGCTTGTGGCTCTTGCCGCCGGACTCTGGTCCGCGAACCGTAAACTGGGCCGTTCCCGCATGGCGCGCCGTGAGGCGGTCGCCGGATATCTCATGGCGGGCCCCTGGCTCGTTGGCTTTATGCTGCTGACGGCGGGCCCGATCATCGCCTCGCTTCTCTTTTCCGTCTGCGACTACGATGTGCTCCATGCCCCCCGGTATATCGGCGCGGGCAACTTCCGCACCCTTTTCACCGACGACCGGGAACTGCTTCTCAAGGCGCTCGGTAATGCCGCCTACCTCTCGGTGTATGGAATCCCCCTTGGTATGTCAACAGGCCTCGCGATAGCGATGCTTCTCAACATGAAGGTGAAGGGGATGAACTGGTACCGGACAGCCTTCTATGTGCCCTCTATTGTCCCCGGCGTCGCCTCCGCGGTCTTGTGGGCCTGGCTGCTGGCGGGCGACCCGAATAAGGGGATCGTCAACGCCCTCTGGCGGGTCAGTCTGACCGACTGGTTCGGGTGGTCCCCGCCGGGCTGGTTTGGGGCGGCGGAATGGGCAAAGCCCGGTCTTATCTTTCAAGGGTTATGGGGGGCGGGCGGCGGAATGATCCTCTGGCTTGCCGGTCTGCAGGGCGTGCCGCAGAACCTGTACGAGGCCGCCGAGATCGATGGGGCAAGCGGGCTGTCCCGTTTCCGCCACGTTACCCTGCCGATACTCTCCCCCTATATCTTCTTCAATCTGATCATGGGATCTATCGGGGCGATTCAGGAGTTCGACCGGGTCTATATACTGGCGGGTGGAACGGGTGGCTACGGCCCCCTTGATTCCCTGGTGGTACCGGTCCTCTATCTATTTAATAATGCGTTCCGTTATTTCAAGATGGGCTATGCCAGCGCTATCGCATGGGTGATATTTATCATCATTCTTGGACTGACACTGATCCAGTGGCAGATGCAAAAGTACTGGGTCCACTATGAGAACGATAAAAAGTAGCAGAAACGGCAACTCGCGGATGAACGGATGTAACGGATAACAAGATGGATGCTCTTTTATGGCTGGTGGCGGTGCTCGTCAGCCTCGTTTCCGCAGTTTTCGTGATTGGGGCGGTTGTCGCCGCTATTCGCGCCGGACAGATGAAATTGCTGGCGGTCGCGGCGACGATGCTGGTCGTCTTCCTGGCAGTCGTTCTTGGCGTTCGAAATCCGCTTCTGGTGCTGGTGGTCTCTGCTGTCACCGGTCTTGCTTCGCGGGTGTTGGTACGACGAGCAAGCCGAAACTCGCAGCATGCGCTCCAGACCACCAAGCTGACCGCGGCTCACCTGACGCTGCTTACCGGTTCTTTTGTCTTTTTAATTCCCTTCGCCTGGCTGATCTCGACCTCACTGAAATCCGATGACGAGATGGCTGTCTTTCCGCCGGTCTGGATTCCGACCCAGCAGGTACGCCTGCCGGAGCTTCCCCGCGCGGACGGTCTAAAGGCGGGGCTTTCCTTCTACAAGCCCAAGGCGGACCCCTCGGCAAAGCCGGTTCGTGTGGCTGAGATCGCGGACCTTGATACCGGCGAGGTCCGGGTCAAGATGCTGTCCGAGGCCAATGTGGCGGGCGAAGAAAAGGTCGTTTCGCGCTCTGAGCTTACGAAAATCCGGCAGGTCGCACCGCGCTGGGAAAATTACTCCGAGGCGCTGGACTATCTGCCGCCAAACACCTATCATGGCCTTCTGTTCCTCGGTAACACGCTGCTTCTGACCCTGGGTACGACAATAGGAACGGTGCTGTCGTCGTCGATTGTCGCCTACGCGTTCGCGCGCCTTCGATGGCCTGGAAAGAACATCTGGTTCGGCATTCTTCTGGCAACAATGATGGTCCCCGGAGCCGTCACGATGATGCCCCAATTCCTGATATTCCGAAGCCTGGGATGGTATGACTCACTTCGTCCCCTCTGGGTGCCCGCCTTCTTTGGATCGGCCTTTAACATCTTTTTGCTGCGGCAGTTTTTTATGAGTATCCCTGGTGAACTGGAGGATGCGGCGAAGATCGATGGCTGTGGTCCCTTCGGTGTCTACTGGAAGGTGATGCTGCCCCTCGTTAAGCCCGCGCTCGCGGCGATTGCGATTATGTCCGTCCTGGGGGCGTGGAACAACTTCCAGGGGCCGCTGATCTATCTATCCTCTCCGGAAAAAATGCCGCTCGCCTACGCTCTGCAGCTTTACCAGACCCAGCACAGCGGCGAACCCGGCCTTCTGATGGCGGCCTCAACAATGGTGGTCCTGCCGATCATTCTGCTGTTCTTCTTTACACAGCGTTATTTCATCGAGGGTGTTTCTCTCACAGGGATGGGAGGCCGCTGATTACTCCACCCAGGGCAGGCTGCCGTAGATTTCCGCTTGTCTGCCCTTGCGCGGAGGGAACAGTCGTGCTATACTTTGGATCGTCGCTTGGGGGATTAGCTCAGCTGGGAGAGCGCTTCAATGGCATTGAAGAGGTCAGCGGTTCGATCCCGCTATCCTCCATACCCTTCCGACATTTCCTCTTGTTTTCTTCTGGTTTGGCTTTCCCGCGTAACTGTTTCTTCCAGGCTTCCGTTCCCATATTAGGAAGGCCGTAGAAAAGTGGAAAAGCCGCACAAAATCGCCCTCTTCTGGTTTCGCCGTTCGATTCGCCTCGATGACAACCGTGCCCTGATTGAAGCGGTCGCCAGCGCGGAGCAGATTGTCCCTGTCTTTATCTTTGACCCGGCGATTCTCACCCATCCAACAACCGGTCCCGCGCGGACCAATTTTCTGTTCGAGGCGCTGGCGGATGTGGACGCATCGCTGCGGAAGCGCGGCAGCCGCCTGATCGTACGTCACGGTAAACCGGTCGCTGAGCTGGAGCGATTGGTGGAGGAGACGGGGGCGACCGCCCTCTTCTTCGGGCGGGAGTACGAGCCCTATGGCAGGGAGAGGGACGATGCTGTGGCGAAGGCGCTGCAGAAGCGTGGTGTCTCTGTGGAGCAGTTTTCCGATCATCTGCTGACGGAACCTGAGGACATACGCACTAAAACGGGCGGAACCTACACCGTCTTTTCCCCTTACAAGCGTGTCTGGCTGGAACAGCCTATAGATAGACCCTCTGCCGCACCGACCAAGATAAAAACCCCGGACGGTCTGAGAAGCGAGGCTCTGCCGGAACGTCCCGCGACGCTGGGAGTTGCCGGGGCGCTGGATCAGAAGCCCAGGGTGCAGGGCAGTGAGGAGGAGGCCGCCCGCTGGCTTACCGCTTTTCTTGACAACTGTGTCGGGGAGTATGACGCTCACCGAGATATTCCCGCCCTGAAAGGCACATCCCGCCTGTCTGCCTATTTGAAGTTTGGCGTGATTTCTCCTAGAAGAGTATTCGCTGGTGTGCAGGATCGGCGAAAATCGCTTGGTTTAGAAAAAAAAGTGGGAGTAGACACCTGGCTTTCGGAACTTGCGTGGCGCGATTTCTACTATCAAATACTGTTTCATTTTCCACACGTCGTCGGCAGTGCCTTTCGACCCGCTTATAATGAGGTGTCCTGGGAGAATGACGAGACCCTGTTTCAGGCGTGGTGTGAGGGACGAACCGGGTATCCGTTCGTGGATGCCGCGCAGCGGCAGATGAACGGAGAAGCCTGGATGCATAACCGGGCTCGCATGGTGACGGCATCGTTTCTAACGAAAGACCTGCTATGCGACTGGCAGCTTGGCGAGAAGTATTTTATGCAGAAGCTCGTAGACGGTGATGAGGCGAGCAACAACGGGGGCTGGCAGTGGGCGGCAGGTACGGGCACGGATGCCCAGCCGTTCTTTCGGATCTTTAACCCGGTTTCGCAGGGTGAGAAGTTCGACCCGGATGGCGAGTACGTGAAACGATGGGTGCCGGAACTAAAGCGGGTTCCGGCGAAATATGTACATAGGCCCTGGGAGCTTTCCACGGCGGAGCAGGAAGCGGTCGGCTGTGTCCTGGGCCGAGACTATCCGAAGCCGATTGTGGACCATAAAGTCCAGCGTGAGAAGGCGCTGGCAATCTACCGTTTCGCGGAAACGAAGAAAAATGACGCCAAATAAAAAATATAGATTGTCCTCTCTGGCTGCGGTCCTGTTGCTGACCGGATTTGGAGTGTCCGTTCCCGCCACGGTCTCCGCGCAAAGCAAGACCGAACCGGCGGCGCAGAGTATATCCACCGCGAACGTTCCCGATGTACAAATAGTTGTCTCGCCGGACCCGACGGGACAGTGGGTCATTGCCGCGGTTTACCCGTCTAAAACGGATCGTAAGAAGGCGGAAGCGCGGGCGAAAGAGATGCTCGCTTTGGGGAAATGGCAGACGAGCGGCCTTCTCTTTGAGAATCAAGCACTGGAGCGTAAGGATAATCCCAAAGGTATGGCCCCTCCGCCGGTAATGTCCAGCGTCACTCTTTCTACCAAGGGCAATATCGTAAACTATGCGGACGGAACCATCGACCTGGAGCCGTTTATCCGGGCCTATCGGGATCTGGGTCGGCTCAATCTCCTTTTTCTGGTGCCGGGGACCTTCAAATACCGGGGTCCGCAGGGGCATAGCGACGAGGACATCGACCTGAAGTATGCCTCAGGCGGCAGTGCGCTCACCTTTGTTGTTCAGGTGAAGAACCCCAAGTTAGAAAAACTGCGTCTGCCCCGTCACGAACCCGTGGTC
>JAZKEA010000629.1:21835-24422 GCA_040387315.1 Armatimonadota bacterium
TTCGTCTCCAAAGAGCCCCAAAGTGACCGCGAATAAATCTTCTAAACTGGTCGTTGTCCTGCTTCTAGCGCTGGCCGCCGCCGTTCTCGCGTTCTTCGGAGTACAGCGGTGGAATACCCGCTGAGATGGGTGTTGTGTATCGCCGTGCGCCTGAAGGCAAAACCGGTTTATTGCGTGTACAATGGATTGAATAAAACCGTCTGTTAACAGGGGACGGAAGTGAAAGGACTCAAGCATTCCCATGGCGGATCTGCGCGATTTGATTCGATTGGCTGCGGAGAAAAAGGCGTCTGA
This sequence comes from Armatimonadota bacterium, assembly GCA_040387315.1. Classification (GTDB taxonomy): domain Bacteria; phylum Armatimonadota; class Armatimonadia; order Armatimonadales; family Armatimonadaceae; genus JACMJB01. The sequence continues at coordinate 22,130 of JAZKEA010000629.1, forward strand.
CCTCTTTCTCAAAGAAGGTGCTCCTCCCATGCTGCGTGTGCATGGTCGCATTCAGAAGGCCGACGACAGCGCCGTTTTGACTGCGGATGAAACACGACGGCTCGCGTATTCGGTCATGACCCATGAGCAGGTCGGTCGCTTTGAGCATCGCCATGAGCTTGACCTTGCCTTCACCGTCGAAAATGTTACTCGTGTCCGCGCCAACATTTATCAGCAGCGCGGTTCCATGGGTATGGTCTGCCGATTGATCCCGCTTGGTATCTATTCGCTGGACCAGCTTGGCCTGCCGCCCGCCATCGGTGAGCTGACAAAAAATCGCCAGGGATTGATCCTTGTTACCGGTCCTACCGGGTCGGGCAAGTCCACGACGCTTGCGGGCATGATCGACAAGATCAACAACGAGCGCAGTGCGAACATTGTCACCATTGAGGACCCTATTGAGTTCGTTCACCCGGATAAAAGCAGTATCGTCTCCCAGCGTGAAGTCGGTCTTGATACAGACTCTTTTACCGATGCCCTGAAGTATGTCGTGCGTCAGAACCCGGACATTATTCTCATCGGTGAGATGCGAGACATTGAGACGATGAACGTTGGCCTGCAGGCGGCGGAAACCGGACACCTTGTGTTTTCGACCCTGCACACCGCGAGCGCCTCTGAAACACTGGATCGTATTATCAACCTGTTCCCGCCACATGAAAAGCCGCAGCTCTGTCTGCGTCTTGCCAACTCCCTGCGCGGGGTCATCTCGCAGAAGCTTCTGCCCCGTGTTGACACCGAGGGACGCGTCGCCGCGGTCGAGATCATGATCGCGACGCCCACGATCTCGAAACTGATCGAAGAGGGCCGCGCGGGTAACCTGTACTCCGCTATCCAGGAAGGCAACTTCTGGGGGATGCAGACAATGAACCAGTGCCTGATAAAATACTTCCGTGCGGGAATCATCGGCGAGGATGATGCCCTGAATGCCGCTGGTAACGCAACGGAGCTCAAGCAGCTGCTGCGCCGACCAAGCTGAAAATCACTTAAACGAAACGAAAAGCCGCCGCGCCTCGCAGCGGCTTTCCTTTTATCTGCCGTTATAGCTGCCATAGATGCCGAAGAGAATGAACGAAATGCAACGTCGCTGCCGCTCTGTCCAACGATTCTTCAGCGTTCGGACCGCCGCCTGCGGTCTGACGCTGGGGTTGGTTGTGGCGGTGCTCGCCTCCCAGCGCAGTGCCATTTCCGATGATGCCGTAAATCCCCCTGTTTCTGCTGAAGCGGCCGCGTATTTCGAGTCGAAGGTGCGACCGGTCCTTATCGACAACTGTATCGGCTGCCATGGCGCAGACGCTCAGCTGGGCGGACTCAGGCTTGATTCTCGGGCGGCTCTTCTCAAAGGCGGCGACTCTGGGCCCGCACTCGTGCCTGGCGATCCGGATAAAAGCCTGCTCATTCAGGTGATACATCATCTTGGCAAGATCAAGATGCCCCAGGGAGGCAAGCTCAAGGACCCGGAGATCACCGCTCTGGCGGACTGGGTTCGCGGCGGCGCTCTCTGGCCCGCGGTAAAAGGCGAAGTCATCCCGGATTCCGGTGCCAAAGAGTACGCGCTGACACCGGCACAGCAAAAGTTCTGGTCTCTGCAGCCGGTAAAAATGCCCGCCCTGCCCACTGTTAAGAACACTGCCTGGGCAAAGTCGCCGCTGGACCGGTTCGTTCTGGCAAAGCTCGAAGCGAAGGGTCTCAAGCCTGCTCCGCCCGCGACAAAGCGATCGCTCATCCGCCGTGTCACCTTTGACCTTATCGGGCTTCCGCCGACCCCCGATGAGGTGAATGCCTTTGTTAACGACAAATCGCCTCAGGCATTCGCCAAAGTAGTCGATAGACTGCTTTCTTCGCCGCGTTACGGGGAGCGCTGGGCACGGCACTGGCTGGATGTTGCACGGTACGCGGACACCAAAGGGTATGTCTTTAATGAAGACCGGAGTTACCCACACGCGTATACCTACCGTGACTGGGTAATTGATTCTCTGAACAAGGATCTTCCTTATGATCAGTTCGTGCAGATGCAGATCGCCGCAGACCGCCTTCCACTACCGAAAAATGGGGACAAGAAGCAGCTTGCGGCCCTTGGTTTTCTGCGTGTAGGCCGGCGCTTCCTGAATAACTCCCACGACATCATTGATGACCGTATCGATGTCACAATGCGCGGTTTTCAGGGATTCACTGTTGCCTGCGCCCGCTGCCACGATCATAAGTTCGATCCGATCCCGACGAAGGATTATTACTCTCTCTATGGGATTTTCGCGTC